>JANYJS010000143.1 GCA_025361765.1 Bacillota bacterium | reverse complement strand
GACCTCTTATAAACCAATTTGTAGCACCAACATATTTCATGATGCTGATCTCTTTTTCTCTGGCCAGCACCGTGAGTTTAATGGTATTTGATACCACTACCACAGAAACAAAGACCAGAAAAACAATCACGACCATAGCCGACAACTGAATGAAATTTGTCACGCTAATGAGCTTATCAACAGTGCTTTGATAATATTTAATGTCTTCGACCCCGGCAAAAGTTTTCGCAAGGTTTACGACAAGGTCTGCATCTTCAATCCTAATAACCTTGACTTTAATGGAATTCGGCAAAGGATTCTGATTCAGTCCATCCAATAAATAGCCATTGTCACCCCAGCGCGCTTTGAGCTCGGCGAGGGCTTGATCCTTATTGACAAATTCAGCTACGCTAACCTCCGGCATGGCATCAAGCTGCTGAATCATGTCTGCAATTGGCGGCCATTCCGTGGTGTCCTGAAGATATATTTGAATCGTGTCAAACTGTTTTTTAGCATTTTCCGAAATTAAATTGACATTGACAGCCAAAATAAAAAACAACCCGAGAATGAGCATCATCGCCGTTATTGAGAAGAGCGATGCTGAGCTCATAGATCCATTTCTGACAATTTGTAAAAATGCTTGTTTTATGGCATAGCCTATATTTCTAATCATTATACCCGTATACTCCTTCTGCCTCATCCCTGATCACATGACCGTCGTCAATAGCGATAACACGCCTTCCCATTTTGTTGACGATATCCTTAGCGTGAGTCACCATGACAATGGTAGTGCCCCGCATATTTATCTGAGTAAGTAGTTTCATGATTTCCCAGGACGTGTCCGGATCCAAGTTTCCTGTAGGTTCATCAGTAATGAGAACTGTTGGATTATTGACAATCGCCCGCGCAATAGCTACCCTCTGCTGTTCTCCAGCTGAAAGCTCATGGGGATATTTGCTGGCTTTAGAACTTATGCCAACCAGACTCAAAACTTGGGGAACCTGTCTTTTTATGGAGCGCTGACTAAATTTCACAATTTCCATGGCAAAGGCCACGTTTTCATAAACTGTTTTTTTGGGCAATAATCTAAAATCCTGAAAAACAATGCCTATGCTCCGGCGGAGCTTTGGAATATGTCTATTAGGAAGGCCCGTTACTTCCATGCCATCAATGACGATTCTGCCAGAGTCCGCATTGATCTCCTTAAGCATAAGCTTAATAAAGGTGGACTTGCCCGCTCCGCTCGATCCGACTAGAAAAACAAAATCACCTTTGTCTATTCGAATTGTGATGTTTTCAACACCGACATTGCTGCCGTAAAATTTTGTTACGTTCTCAAATATAATCATATTAGTAATCCTCACTAATGGACGCTCTATTTCGCATTAATTCAAACTTCATTATAGTCCATAAATGAGGGTTGTAGAACCATTAATTATATTACAAATATATTACAGCCTTTTTTCGGCGTTGATGTAGTATGACGTAAATCATTTAAAATCTCAGGATTTCCGGTGGAATAGCTCTTTTCATAATCTCTCTGATGTGTGGTTTTAGAACCCTTTTGACCGCATAGTTGCTATAGGCGATTTCGCAGCAATATTCCGCAGCATATAGCTCTTCTTGTGCTACAAGTGGCAATAAAATCGGCTTTTTGACCTTGAGAAATCTCATCATCTCATTGCTGTTTATGCCCCTGTTATTTTTATTGATGACATAAATGACATCCTTAAGCTCTTTTCCGATGATAAATAATTCAGAATGTGCTGGAATAAGTTTTGATGGCAACGGATCGATCACCACAATTAAAGCATCCATTTCCTTTAAAATATCCAATATGAAAACTTCCTTTGCACCTTGAATGTGAAGACCTGAAAAATCGCATAAAATGATATCTCCAGCCATATTGCTGATCATCCTTTGCATATTGCTTGTACTCAGTCTCAGATCCGACTCGCCCGGTCCCCGAAGCGCCCAGTTTATTCCCTCGTCCAAATTGTGATGATTTCTTATTTTGCGGCCTTCTCTTAAAGCTTTATGAAAGGAGAAGAAGGGTCTTCCAGCAAACCTTTTATCCATGCCAATGGCATCATAAAAGGATCCTCTACCGAGTTCAATAACCGCAGGCATGAGCCCACAGTCGCTGATCGCCTTTGCTAAGCTGAGAACCACAAAACTCACGCCAGCACCGTCAGAAACGCCGATGACGCCGATGCGTGCCTTTTCCTGAAGGCTAAAACTCTCTTCAGAAGCTTCACTCTCGAAAGTTCCTCGTATTTGTTTTTCCACTCTCATGTAGCTTTCTTGTATGGGTTTTTCCTTGCTCATATAGTCCTCTCATGATTTACAGCCAGTGATAGTCCTTATGAGATATATTATACATATATTATTTGATTTGTAAATATATGTATTTAATACAGACAAGATTTTATTCGCCTTGGAGTTTCTCACTCGTTTGGCACTTTAAATTATTGAGAGTTGGGCCTTATTTAACCTTTGAGTGTTGCGCCGGGTTCAACTTTGAAATTCGACCCGCATTTAACCTTTTGAGAATAACACTTTGATCATAAATATTGGCAAAGCCAGCATTCTTTTATATCTCGTCGGCTGCTGCAGAAATCTATATAACCATTCCAGACCATTATTTCGATAAAATTCAGGCGCCCTTTTTAGAACACCTGCCCAGACATCTAGGCTTCCGCCCACGCCAATAGCAGCCTTCATATTAAGCTCCCCGCGATGCCGATAGATGAATTGCTCCTGCTTTGGCGAGCCAAGGGCCACACATAAAAAATCAGCCTTGCTGCTATTTATTTGTTCGACTAGAGCTTCTTCCTGATCCTCTTTAAAATAGCCATCATGGACACCGGCAACTCTAAGTTTCGGATATTTTTCCTGCATTTTCACCGTAGCAAGCTCTGCAATTCCAGGTTTACTGCCTAGAAAAAAAATGGCCTGCCCAGATTTCTCAAGATAAGCTAAAGTTCTGCCTAAAAAATCTATGCCCGTCACCCGCTCATGGAGAGGTTTTCCTAGAATTCGGGAGGCGTAGACGAGGCCAATACCGTCGGGGATCACTAAATCAGCGTCTTCAATAACTTGTTTTAGCTCTTGATCCTTTGACGCGTTGACCAGAATCTCGGAATTAGGCGTTACAATATAATGAAAGCTGCTTCCCGTCATAAATCCATCAAAGATGGTCAATGCTTCTTCATAATCCACACGGTCAACAGGTATGCCCAAAATCATAATTTTGTCGTTCATTTTTCGCTTCCTTTATTCTTTAATATATTATAATATCATCATTTTTTGCTGCCATTATTCATTTATTAATTTTAAGATTTTCATTTATTAAGCAATTCTTTAATAAGATCTTCATTGAGATTGAGTTTGGCAATTAAAGCGTTTATTTTTTCCTGCACTTTAAATCTAATGCTTTCAGCGTTCGCCAATGTTTTCTCAAATTCTTCCATGAAAAATTCGCTATTAAAATCATATACGCTGCACATGGCTTTCATATTAATGGAATGCATGAAGGAATTGATTTTAGGGTCATAGGAAATCGCGATCATAGGTACGCCCATAATAGCAGCATGGATAATAGAGTGCAATCTGACACCAACCAAAACATCCATATTGCCTATGATGCTCAGCATTTCATCAGTGAGATATTTGTGCTGAATACAGGTGACCTTATCGCCTAAACGTTCTTTTAATTTAAGGATGACAGCCATATCCTCAGAATAATGAAAAGGGATTAACACGATTTGTGCATGATACTGCTCATAAAGCGCGTTCATAGAATCGTAAAGTTCATCGACAAAATTGCTTTCTATTTTTCGCTCCCTAATCGCCCATCCCACAGTGATTCTGGACTGATCTTGATTAAAGCCTTCCCTCGAAAGGATTTCAAGTCCCAGGGCCAGGTCAGCCTTTTTGATACGCAGAACTGGGTCGGCAGTCACATGGATTCTGGCGTCATCTATGCCAATTTCTGCAAGTAGCTCTTTAGATGCTTCATCTCTTACCACGATGTCATCAGCCCGCTTAAGGGTCATTGCCGTCAATACGCGATTGAATTTGCTGATGATCGGCCCAATCCCCTGACTGTATATAAAGACTTTTTTACCCAGCAATTTAGCAATCCATATAATGGCCAAGTAGTAAATAATGCTCTTTTTACTCGAAACATCCTGAAGAAGACTCCCGCCACCGCTAATTAGGAGGTCGCAGTTTCTGACTGCCGAAATAATGGCTTTCAAGGATTTTCTATCCACTGAGTGCACATTGTATTTTTCAGCAGTGGATGCCGGATTTTGAGACAGAACTGTAATATCGATCCCTGTAAGTCTCTCTCTCAGGTTGTCGATTACGGCTTTGAGTATTGACTCATCTCCAATATTGTTGAAACCATAGTAGCCCGAAATAACAATTCTATGCATCAACTTTACGCTGCCTTTCAATTTTTTTATAAAATCTATAGATCCCCTCGAAAATCAGGATGCCCAAAACTCCCATTATAACGCCGATCAAGAAAGAATATCCCGTTCTAGCGAGTCCCAGATAAATCGGCGTCCTGATATGCATGAAGGTGTTCACAACTGAAGTTAAACCAATCACCGAAGCCACACCGAACACGATGGGCCAGATTTTAAATCTGCGTATAGACGTATAGACCAAAAGCATGATGGCGGGGAAAGCAAAAAGAAACTCTTTTGTACGCGGCCTCGCAATCAGGTCAGTCTCCAGGGTATTTCTCAAAAGCATCTCAAAAGTTGATGGTACAAGTTCAGAATCATGCCCCGTTCTTAGGATGTAATAGTACCCGATTCCTGCTCCTATAAGACCGACCACTACCATCCAAATTTTAAGGCTGCTGTTCATCATATCTTTAAGATCGCCGAATTCAAGTTTTCCAGGCTCCGTTTTCATCAGTCCAAAACCGTAATAAGCCAGATAGGCCAGTGGGAAAAACGCTATAGGAATAAGCTGGGCCGCTTTGACGCCCCTAAAGATATCTATTTCAAGCATATGCCCTATTTCAGAAATTGGCGCCGCCGTCATCATGCCGCCAAGAAGAGAAATAAGAACGCCACCAGAGAGAACCAGTATCCCTTTAGCGATGATTGATCTCAGTTTTTCATCTTTGTCTGATCGGTCCGCATAATCTTTGCTCTGTTTTAGAATAAATACAACTGAAAGACAAGCAAAGATGACCGATGCAGCAAAGCTGACCATGAGTGTAGAGAGGCCTGGCATCAAGATGTAGACACCGGCGATGCCAGCCATACCTAATACAAATAGCGCCAATTTAATTTTTCTGTCAATCGGCAAGATTGTTCTGATTAAAAGAACCGCAGCGGAAACGATGCCCATAGCCATGAGCATTTTGAACAGAGTTGGCATCTGCTTATTTTCTATGACTGAAGCTCTTCCTTGCTTGAAACCATGTTCAGAAACTCTTGCTTCAAAATTGCTGAAGAGCGTTTTATAGATTTCAGGGTCTGTTATGTAAACGTGATTATCTTTAAATTCCTTAATAGGTTTATAATAAATAATTCGGATATTTCTCTCGACTATGGCTCTATATAGAGTGTTTTCAATTTCCTCCGTACCGCTGTAGCCATAATACTGATATCTGTTTTGTATATAGCTCCAAACAGTAAATACCCGGGTTGCTTGATAATTGGTTTTCCCCACGATGTCGACAAGTCCCTGCTGCATAATGTTCTGAAGCTGGGTCGTATTTTCAATCAAACCGACAGTAACTTGGTTTTCATTGATAAAATTAGTGACAAGGTCAGTTCCTTCATCAAAGCCAAGGGTTTCTTCTCCTGAAAAAAGTGCATAAACTGGTAAGGTTTTAAGCTTTTTGTAGTCCGCCAAAACTGCCTTTGCAAATTTCCAGTCATTCCAGCCGCTATAGCCAGCTGTTCTTGGAATAATCTGCATGCCCGCATCCTCAATTATTTTGATTTTTTCTGGAAGCATGCCAAGGCTGATCGACATCAGCTTTGAGCTTGTAACTTTATCCTGTTCTGTAAACCCAATACCGCCAGAATTTAGGTCCTTATATTTTTCTGTATATAAAGCGTTTTTTGCCGTGCCATTTAAGACAATATATCCGCCATCAGCCTCTGGATAAAGCAGAAACTGTTCTTCGTGATACCTCTGTTTTAAAGCCTCAGCTATAAAATTGTAGCTCTCCAATGATTTCGACTCAACTAAAACGTCATAATCATCAAAACCTCTTTTATTTAGTGCGGTAACAAAACCTTTTTCATAGTCTTTTGTCCAGTCAGCCTTCTCGAGCACCATGCTCATCATGGTGGCGTTGACAGGCATATCACGGTTTGCCATTAACGATATGAGATTTTCCTCTGAAAGGCCAACCTTGTCAAAACCCATAGTCTTGAATTCAGAAAGCCACCAGGATATATCATGTTCTGACTGCCCAGCCATATCAAACGCTTCCTGATAGTCCAGAACCATATCATAGGTTTTTGCGTTGTTTTCCACGGCTATCCTGCCGCTAATCACAAATAATGCTATAACCAGCCCTACCAAAGTAAGACCAATCAAAATTTTATTGTCTTCTAAAAATGCTTTCATGCCTGTCTTCCCCCACTACTTTATTTGATAGCTGCCTCTGATCAAAACCCATATTTCCGTAGCCGCTTTTATCCCTCTCCCATCTTCTCTTGGAATCAATAATAAATGATTTAGACTCAGTGGTTCTCCTGTCCGATAATCCTTTCCCGCGGTAATATCAGAGATGCCATTGGCACCATTATCGATTGCCGTGGCTTCCCCGCTTCTCAGTATGATTTCTGTACCTTCTCCGCCCAGCAGTGTTTTACCGGCGATAATTTGAAGGGGTGCATAAGAAGCTGAATTCCCACCAGAGCTTTGACCAATTAGGGCTTTTAGATCAGCTAGTTTGCTGTCGACATAACTTTTTGTCACAACCGGATCACCTGAAGAGCCGGGCGTATAAGTAGCAGCTGCCGATATCGCTGTGAAAGCAATGAATCCGCAGGCTATGACTGCAATAAAAGTGCTTTTACTTTTCATGGAATCCTCCTGTTTTGTCCCCTATAACATTTTGTCTTGAATTAATGTTTGATCTTATATTGCAATTTTGTCTTGTAATGCTCCTTTTTATTATTGATTCTTTATAATCTCATAGATCGCATGGGCTATTCCAATTGTAAGGTCTGACGCCACTAAACCATATTCACCAATTTGTTCAGCCATAATATCTCCGGCTTGTCCATGGAGATAAACCCCCGTCTGAGCCGCGTGCTCCCAAGGAATCCCTTGAGCTGCCAAGGCGGCAATAATTCCCGAAAGAACGTCTCCACTGCCAGCTGTAGCCATGCCCGGATTCCCAGTAGTGTTGATGAAAATTTTCCCATCGGGAAAGGTCACAAGGCTTGCTGCTCCTTTAAGCACGATGCATGCTCCCGAGATATCCGCCAACTGCTTTGCGCTATTTAGGCGATCGGCATTGATTTGGGCAGTGCTGCAACCCAAAAGCTTTCCTGCTTCACCCGGATGCGGCGTTAAAATCAAGCTTGATTTTGACTGGCGTAATAAGGCCAAATCCTCAATAGCGTTTAGCCCATCCGCGTCGATGATCAAAATCCCGTTATACTCTGCTATGATTTTCATCAGCAGTGCACGGGAATCGGCTTCAATGGAAAGACCAGGGCCTATGACAATGGCATCGTAATCTTCAAATACTTCGGCAGCCTGCTCACGCATGATGCAGGTCGCTTCTGGAACTAATACCTGTATGATATAAAGAATCTCCGGCGTCACGGCGACCCGAACAAGCCCGGCACCGGTTCTTAAAGCAGCCCTTGCACACAGCGCCGCAGCGCCTGCCATACCTTTCGACCCAGCTATTATGAGGACTTTCCCAAAGTCACCTTTATGAAAGGTTTTATCACGTTTTTTAATCAATGACGAAACAGTGGACTGCTCAATAAGCGCAATATCATCTGACATGCTCAACACCAAAGATTCAGGTATTCCAATATCCTTAATGACAAGTTTTCCCGTAAATTCAGCACCGGGATAAATCACGCAGCCCAACTTGGGTGCTTGAAAAGTGACCGTCGTATCTGCCTTTACGGCGCAGCCATAAACCCGACCGTCATCGGCCCCGATGCCTGAAGGAATATCAACGGCGATGACTGTTTTCCCGCATCTATTAATCATATCAATCGTCAATTTTATGATGCCGCCAACCTGCCGATTGACGCCGGTTCCTAAAATGGCGTCTACAATAACAGTCCCCTTGCCAAGGTCGTCGCTTAAACTCATGAAAGCGGCTAAGCCTTCGTCTAAATCAATCCCTTTATGTAAACTCATGATTTTTATGGGTAGACCGATACAGTCCAAATAATTTTCCCTGATATCTCCTTTTAAATCTTCCATGTCTACCGTTGTGTAGATACAGGTTTTAACCCCTGCTCTGTTAAGATATCGCGCCGCTACATAGCCATCTCCGCCGTTATTTCCTGCGCCGCAGACAATCACAACCAAGGGCTCGCTGCTACCACCAAGAGCGGTCATAGCTTCTTCATAAACGCCATGACCTGCCCGCTCCATAAGATCTTTGCCCTTAATTCCTAGGCCCTCTATGGCCGCCATGTCTATTTGTTTCATTTGAGTTCCCGTTACTACTCTCATTTTTTGGCCCTCTGCACCTTATATTCATGCTTATTAACCACAAAATTATACCTTATTTAAGTTGAATATTGCAACAAAATGGGGTAAAATAAATAAACTTGAACCAAGAAGCATTTAATTATTCATTCAAACACTCAATCAAGCAAATAAGCAAATTTTTCAAACCCATTATGCTTATTTTCTCAATCAACCCCTTTAAAAACCACGCGTATTAATGCGACACGTTTGACCAATAATGAAAGGATTAGAGAAATATGAACAGCACGAAGATTAAAAGCGGACCCTCCGGAGCCCCTGTACGTACTTTGTTTTATGGCATGGGCTACATCAGGGAGGAAATAGAAAGGCCCTTGATTGGTATCGTTAATTCTCAGAATGAAATTGTTCCGGGACACATGCTTCTTGACAGGATCGCAGAGTCTGCCAAAAAAGGCGTCCTCATGGCTGGTGGCACCCCCATTGAATTTCCAGCCATAGGCATCTGCGATGGCATTGCCATGGGTCATGAGGGCATGAAATATCCCCTTGCCAGTCGAGAACTCATAGCCGACTCCATCGAAGCCATGGCCAGAGGGCATGCTTTTGATGGTCTGGTCCTGATTCCCAATTGCGATAAAATTGTTCCAGGTATGCTCATGGCAGCAGCTAGACTGAACATTCCTTCAGTGGTCATCAGCGGCGGACCTATGCGAGCAGGATTTTCCAACGGGGCAGTTTTGGACTTTAATAGTATTATGGAAAAGCTCGGCTCCTATAAAAACGGTACAGTCACAGAGGATGAACTTGAAGAAGTTGCACTGAACGCTTGCCCTGGCTGTGGTTCCTGCTCAGGTCTTTTCACCGCCAACAGCATGAATTGTCTGACGGAAGTTTTAGGCATGGGCCTTCCCTATAACGGTACCGCTTTAAGCGACAGCGGCGAGAGAATCAGGCTGGCAAAAATGGCCGGCATCAAAATTATGGAAATGGTCAATAAGGACATTAAGCCCCGAGATATTCTTACGATGGATGCTTTCAGAAACGCCATTACTGTCGATATGGCCATGGCTGGCTCTACCAATACGGTTCTTCATCTGCCTGCAATTGCCTATGAAGCCGGCATCAAGCTTCCCCTTTCAACCTTCGACGAATTAAGTGAAAAGACCCCCTATATTGCCAAATTAAGCCCAAGTGGAACGCATCATATGGAGGATTTACACCGCGCCGGTGGTATTCCTGCCCTCATGAATGAACTCAGTAAAAAGGATTTAATTATTAAAGACTGCATGACAGTGACCGGGCTGACCATCGGTGAAAATATTTCGGAAGCACGGGTTCGAGACTACAGTGTCATCATGCCTATCGAAAAACCTTATCGCAGCAAAGGCGGCCTAGCCATTCTTAGAGGAAACCTAGCCGTTGACGGGGGCGTAGTTAAGGAATCTGCCGTATCTCCTGAAATGCTGACCCATACAGGTCCGGCAGTTGTTTTTGATTCTGAAGATGCTGCAGTCACAGCAATAGCTGCAAAAAAAATCATAAAAGGCGACGTCATCGTGATCCGTTATGAAGGACCAAAGGGCGGACCAGGTATGCGCGAAATGCTTGGACCCACCTCATCAATTGCCGGCATGGGTCTTGATAAGGATGTGGCTCTGCTGACCGACGGCAGATTCTCAGGTGCCACTCGAGGTGCTTCTATCGGCCATATTTCACCTGAAGCCATGAACGGCGGTCTCATTGGTCTTATAAAGGATGGTGACATCATCGATATTGATATTCCTGGCAGAAAGCTTTCTGTAAGACTGTCAGATGAAGAAATTGCAAAGAGAAAAGAAGCCTATATAAAGCCAGAGCCCAAGGTTAAAACCGGCTATCTCGCTAGATATGCCAAACTGGTCACCTCCGCCAATACCGGCGCGGTGCTCTCTATAGATTAGGAGGTTCTTAATGCGCTACGATGCAGAATTGATTAGAAAACAATTTCCTTCCATGGCAAGGGTCATCAATGGTTTCCCGGCAGCCTATCTGGATTGTCCGGGCGGGACTCAGGTGCCACAAAGGGTCGCTGACAAGGTTCTGGATTTTTTAATTTGGCACAACGCCAATATTCATGGTGCCTTCGCAACCAGCGTCGAAAGTGATGCTATGCTTGTAGACGCCAGAAAAGCCTTCGCCGATCTGTTTGGCTGCAGCTCTGAAGAAGTTTCCTTCGGCGCCAATGCGACTACCATAAATTTTAATCTGGCTCATGCCATTGCCCGTGATTTGAAGCCGGGAGATGAAATCTTGATTACCGACATCGATCACGAAGGCAATCGAGGCCCCTGGGAGATCCTAGAAGAACGCGGGATAATTATTCGAAATGTCAAGGTGGATCTAGAAAACTGCGTCATCGACATGGCTGATTTTGCAGGAAAGCTCAACGAAAGGACTCGGGTAGCCGCTTTTAATTATGCTTCCAATGGCGTTGGCACCATAAGCGATGTTAAAAAAATGGTGGCTATGGCCCATGAAGTTGGTGCTTTAACCATGGTTGATGCCGTCAACTATGTGCTTCACGGACCTGTAGACGTTAAAGACATTGATACTGATTTTCTGATGTGCTCCTCTTATAAGCTTTTCGGACCACACATCGGGATTTTGTATGCTAAAAAAGATAAGATGGAAGCTCTAAGAACCATCAAGGTTAAAGAGCAGGAAAACTGGGCTTCTCTGAAATTCGAAACAGGAACCCTTAATCACGAAGGCATTGCCGGTGCCGCTGAGGCAGTAGAATTTATAGCTTCTATAGGCGAAACCTGTGCTGAGGACTTTACAAATAAGCTCGTCGGGTTAACAGGGCGAAGGCGCAATGTGGTAGCGGGCATGCTGGCACTTGAAGCCTATGAGCAGCCATTGACCGTCTATTTAATCGATGAACTAGAAAAAATCCCTGGAGTCAAGGTTTATGGCCCGCCAAAAGGTCACCCACGTACGTCCACAATATCCTTTACCTTACAGAATAGGTCGCCAAGAGAGGTAGCCGAATATCTGGCGTCAAAAGGTCTTTTTGTCTGGGACGGAGACTTCTTTGCCAGCAAACTGATTTTCGTCCTCGGTCTGAGAGAAAGTGGCGGTCTGGTCCGTATCGGTCTCGCCCCTTATAATACAAAGGAAGAAATTGAGAGAGCACTTGCAGCAATTCAAGAATTTGCCAAAGTTATTTAAGGAGGTAACAGTCATACAGAACATTTTTTGGGGCTTTTTGTTTTTATAATTGCAATCGGTCTTAGAATTGAAATAGTCCTATTTTTCAAAAGATTCTGACTTCATCGTGAATTTTTGTAAACGTTTTCACAAATAGGCCATATTTTTCATTTGGCCTTATTGACTAGCATTTTGGGGTATGTTATGTTTGTACGGTAGAGGTTTAAGTACCACACAAATTATTCAAAATATAGAAGGAGAAACAAAATGTCAGCATTAATTCAAAACTACCTTGAAACAGTTAAAAAAAGAAATCCTGGCGAAGTGGAATTTCATCAGGCAGTTGAAGAAGTTCTAGAATCACTTGCTCCAGTTTTCGACAAATATCCAGAATTCGTAGAAAAAGGAATCGTAGACAGATTCCTCGAGCCAGAAAGACAGATCATGTTTAGAGTGCCTTGGGTAGACGATGCAGGCAAAGTACAGGTTAACAGAGGTTTCAGAGTTCAGTTCAACAGCGCTATAGGGCCTTACAAAGGCGGACTTCGTTTCCACCCATCTGTATATCTTGGAATCATCAAATTCTTAGGATTTGAGCAGATTTTGAAGAATTCTCTGACAACCCTTCCAATCGGCGGAGGCAAAGGCGGATGTGACTTTGATCCAAAAGGAAAATCCGATGCTGAAGTTATGAGATTCTGCCAAAGCTTTATGACAGAATTAGTAAAACATATTGGTCCTGATACTGACGTTCCAGCTGGAGACATCGGTGTAGGCGGAAGAGAAATCGGATTCATGTTCGGACAGTACAGAAGATTAGTCAACAGATTTGATGGCGTTCTTACAGGAAAAGGCATTGGCTGGGGTGGTTCTTTAGCTAGAACTGAAGCTACTGGTTATGGATTAGTCTATTACACAAGAGAAATGCTTAAAGCTAACGGAAAAAGCTTCAAGGATCAAATCGTAACAATTTCAGGTTCTGGAAATGTTGCTATTTATGCTTGTCAAAAGGCTCAGTCTTATGGCGCCAGAGTTATCACCGTTTCTGACTCCAACGGGTATATCGTTGATATGGACGGTATCGATGTTGCTCTTGTTAAACAGCTCAAAGAAGTTGAAAGAAAAAGAATCAGCGAATATGCAGTTCGTAAGCCAAGTGCAAAATATGTTGATGGCGGAAGCGTATGGGATGTTAAATGTGACATCGCTCTTCCTTGCTCAACTCAAAACGACATCGACGTTGAAAAAGCTCAGACTCTTATCAACAACGGTTGCTATGCAGTTGGAGAAGGCGCAAACATGCCTTGCACAAACGATGCAGTTAAATTATTCCTTGCAAACAAAGTATTTGTTGGACCTGCTAAGGCTGCAAACGCTGGTGGAGTTGCTACATCTGCACTTGAAATGTCACAGAACAGCATGAGATTAGAATGGACTTTCGAAGAAGTAGATGCTAAGCTTGACGCAATCATGACAAGCATCTTCAAAGCCTGCGACGATTCTTCAAAAGAATTCGGCATGCCTGGCAATTATGTTGCTGGCGCTAACATCGCTGGTTTCATGAAAGTTGCTAAAGCTATGATGGCTCAGGGCGTTATCTAAACTACAAATAGTTTGGATTCAATAAACTGGTACCCCCACCATAGCAAATCATATAAAAAATTGCAGCGCGCCTATAGCATATGGGCGCGCTGTTTTAATGGTTCTATTGGATATAGAGGCACTGCTTACGATTTCTATGCCCAAATGCAGAATTCTTTAGTCGAAATCGACCCTAATTTCTTTACCGATGAAAAGAAAGAATAAATAAGCCTCGCTTATTTCAATGCCTTTAATTTTTTCAAGGGCTTCTTTATAAAGTCTCAACTGTGGACGATAGTAGTCTATAAGCACTGCTATACGGTCTTCATAAGCCTCATTTCCAACATAATCCGACTTGTAATCTAAAAGAATATATTTGTCATTCTCTTCAAAGTAACAGTCAATGGTCCCTTGAATAATGATTTTCTCAGAGTCTTCATCTTTTGGCCTATCCAAAACATCTGCTATATCCTTCGCCAAATTAAACGAGACTTCTTTATACACTTTTTTTGATGCTGACGCTCTGCGTCCGATATCCGATTGAAAGAAATTGATGAGCATGCTGATGTCAATACTGTCTGCCTGCTCTACCGTCAGCATCTCTCTTTGTATGATTTTGTCTATTTGTCCTTTGATGGCGTACTGATCCATTCCAAGGTCAAAAGGCAGATGCTCCAAAATTTTATGTATGAAAGTTCCCTTTTCTGCACTGGTAAAGTGGTTATCCAAATCTTTGAATTTGGGTGTTTTAACGAGTCCCACATGATCTTTTGTCGATTTGGCAATTTCCGATACGCTCATCTTTGATCGTATCGCTAAAGTGTTGCTATAGCGATATTCCCAGGATAATTTCCCACCAATTATGCTGGCCAGTTTTAAATCAATCGGGCCAGAAAATCCGGCTTCAAGAGACTCTTTTACATAGGCTCTGTTCTCCATTGCCTTGCTTTTGATAAGTCCAATGTCTTTTCGATCAACGATAGTGATTGGAATGGGCAAATGCTTCTGAGCCAGCAAAATCCATTCAAGTGCATTATTTATTTTTAATAGATCTTCCTCATCCTTAAGCGCTAGTTTTGACAAAGCTTCATTGGCATCTTTGACAGATCCCAGCAAAATCAAGCGATCCTTTGCTCTGGTCATGGCAACATAAAGAATTCTGATTTCCTCAGCCATGGCTTCTCTGTTTTTTTGCTGTTCTATCAGAGTTTGGGTCATTGTCTTGGCATAGCAGCCATTGCTTAGATCCACATAGCGTAAACCTATGCCAATTGTCTTATGAAGCGAAACTTTGTAGCTGTTCGTGTCTCTATTGAATCTCTTACCTAAGCCGCAAACTAAGACAACGGGAAATTCGAGGCCTTTGCTTTTATGAACCGTCATAATTCTGACCACATCATCATTTTCTGAAATCATCTTAACTTGGCTGGTAGATACTTTATCCTTTTTCAGCAATTCGATATAATTGATAAAGCCAAAGAGACCTTTCATGTGCGTGCTTTGAAACTTTACAGCCTTATCCACTAAAGCCCTGATATTCGCCTGCCGCTGGGTTCCGCCAGGTATGGCTCCGACGTAGTCATAATATCCGGTCTCTCGAATAAGCATAAAAAGCAGTTCTTCAAGGGTCATAAATGCAGCAGAAGCTTTCCATTTGGCAATTTTGTTCATAGCATCCAGGCATTTCTCAGCCAATTGGTCAACTTTTACGAGATCCTTCCCATAACTTTCAAAAGCGCTGTAATAATTGCCCTTTGGCTTATTTCGCCTGATCTTGCTGAGTTCATCTGTTGAAAAACCGAAAATCGGAGATCTTAATATGCTCAGCAAAGGAATATCCTGTTTTTTATTATCAATAATCCTAAGCAAATTCAGAAACACAGAAACTTCCATGGTATCAAAATAGCCTTCGCCAACATCAAGAAAATTTGGGATGTCTGCCTGCATAAGAACTTCACTGTAAACGTCGGCATATCCTTTGGCGCTTCTAAATAAAATAACAATATCTTTAAATAAAATCTGCCTTTCCTTATTGGCTTTATCATCAAAAATCCTTTGACCTATGCAGTCTTTTATGATTTGAACGGCCACTTTGGCCTCGATCTCAGCTTTTTTCATGTCATTGATGTCGTCGTCCGCTTCTTCGCTATCAAGAAGCCTATTTTCAGCAAGATAGACTTTTACCGGATGTTCGAGTTCTCCCTCATAGGAAATGCCCTTGTGCAGCGCGGCCGATTCGTCGTAGCAAATCCCGCTGGTGCCGGTTTGCATAAGTATACCAAACACATCATTGATGGTCTTTATGATACTGCCTTTGCTTCTAAAATTAAGATTGAGGTCGATTTTAATGCCTTGATCGTTATCCTTTTCCTTGAAACAATCATATTTGGACATAAAAATTTCTGGCTCCGCAAGCCTGAATTTATAAATGCTTTGCTTGACATCTCCGACCATAAACAAATTATTATCCCTTTTAATCTGGTTTATTAAGGTCTCCTGCACTAAGTTGCTGTCCTGGTACTCATCGATGAAAATATGCTTGAACTTATTTCTATATTCTGCGGAAGCTGACTCATTTGATAGTATTTTTAGGGCATAATGCTCAATGTCATTAAAATCAATCATCCCTTTTTCTTTT
>JANYJS010000129.1 GCA_025361765.1 Bacillota bacterium | reverse complement strand
CTCGGCAATAATTTTAATCTGTAGATATTTAATTTCGGCCTTCTGTTCAACTTTAATAAGGTTTGAGCCTTTTAATCCGATGATTTCTCGGGTATAATCTTCGTAGAGCATAACATGGTCTCCTTTCAAATGATGGTTTTGCAACTCCATTTTACTTGAGATTTTGTTTATGCTCTATCTTTTTGTCAAAAACTAAAACGTCGGAGCATTCGCCAGCAGGCGAACACCCCAAAATTTATTATAGAACCGGCATTGATGACAGTTTTCATGGCCTGGAATTCAAATGAGGTAAACGGTAAACCATCCGTGCATGGCAGCCATTTTTAAAATATGCGACAATATTCCAAAGAGCTTGAAAAACTTGTAACAGTTTTTCAAGTAATAATACAAGCTGGAGGTAGACGCCATGAAGGTTACGGATATCAGGACTCAGATGCATATGAAAGAATGGCAAAAATCAAGGGACGCAATCCTTTATTTACGGCATTTCCGTCTATTATGTAAAAAACCTTGTATAATAAGCTATATAAAATACCTTTTGCACCATCCTCTTGATCGGAGGTTGTATGAGTAGTATTAAATCTGCGAAGAGATCCGGAGATTCTCGTAAAGGTTTTACAAATATTGGACTCATTGCCATTTTGGTCATTATGGGTCTTTGTATTACGATTCTAGCGCCTAGGTTTAATTCTCTTGCTTATGACCTCAAACGCTCTATGGATATTTATTCGGCTCGTTCAATCGCTTCTGCGATTGATGCAACAATGAATTCAGACAGACCAAGCAAACCCCAGAACGTTGATGAGCTCGTGCTTTCTGGTGGTATGATATGGAAAGTCTACCCTTATGTGCCAGGGGCGGTAGATTTTCTTATTATTTGGGATGACATAGGTAAATTCTCAATCATTGAAGTTGATGCTGCTGGAAAACAAATTGGCGATCCGCTGTACTCTATTAAATAATAAAGTAAGCGTCAAATCACACACATAGAGCCAGATTTATTGCGCTTATTTGAATTCCAGGCCATGAAAACTGTCCTCAAATGCCAGACATACGAGAACATGGAGTAGATTGCTCTACTCCATGAAAAGTTGTTCGCTTTATTTGATTTTACAAGATATACCCCAACATTTGACATAGAACCACATTTTGAACTGTATTGTCTTACAGCAATTATTGGATACTCCTTAAGACATAACAAGAAGCCATAATAATTAATGACCAAGTAGGATTATATTATTTAGCGCCGACTTTTCTATCAGCATCGGTTGCTCCAGTACTCCCGCTATCTCTGCCAGCAGTAAAACCGTCAACAACAACTCGGAAACCACCATCGTTTTCAAGATCAGTAATATGAGTAGTAGCGATACCTGCCATTGATGATATTGCTGAAGCTGTTGTAGGCCAGGCGGTATTTTCTGCATAATAAGCATCCAACGCTGTTGCAAGTTGCTTGGCTTCAACAATCGCACCAGTTGCTTTAGCTTTGTCGGTGAATCCGGAGAATCTAGGAATCAGGATAGCTGCCAGAATTCCGATAATAACGATAACAACGATAAGTTCGATCAGGGTGAAACCTTTTTTATTCTTCATCTTATTTGATCTTTGGACTAAATTATTCATAAATATTCCTCCTTAAATTTTTGCTTCTGAAAGCAAGTTTGCTGTCAAAAGCTTTTCAGTAGTATTATACCATTGCAGATGGTTTTTAGACAATCTTTTTCTTTTTCTTAATAATCCGTACAAACTGCAAATTGGCGGGTTGATGGGGATTGGCATTTTAAAAAAGTTTGTACTAAAAACTCATGTCTGATATAATGATATTAAAATAAAGAGGTCATAAAAAGGTCACAATACGAATGATTATAAAAATATATAAAAAAATATTGTTACTCTAAGGAGGTTTTCGTTCATGACTATTTTTTCGCTGGATTTCTGGTTAGCCATACACCCCGTTATTATTTTATCTGCTGCTCTGCCGCCACTGATGGTTTTAATCATTTGGGGTGTTTTTTATTCAGGGTACGGGGCGAAGGTGGGCAGATTAACGCTGAGTTTAAAAAAGGCTGTGGATGCAGGAGATGGTCTTGAGGACTGCAGCCTAGTTAACCTTGATACTATTGAGCCAGTCATCATGAGCGATACAGATTCAGTTTTAGCGGCTTCCTGGAAAAGAATGAGAAATCAAATAGCCCATCAGTATACGGAGGGGATTATTCCTGAAGCCCGCGCCTTCTTTGATGATGAGGCGCTTATTGGCATTCAAGGCGGCAGAAAGCTCGTTGGAGGCCTTCATGGGGGCGTTCTAACATTAGCCCTTCTTTCACTGTTGATGCCCATTGCGTCCGCCTACGCCATTAACGGCGCAATTTTATCTGAGGGGATTTTTCTTGGAGTTTGCTCCGGGATGTTGATTGGGATCATTCATCTCATTTTTGTTTTGATGGACCAAAGTGCCTATAATAAGGCACAGATTAGTCTTTATCGCTTTTATGACACTTTTGATACGGTGCTTCCTGTAGCTGGCTCTTTGGCTGGACCGGCTTTGCTTCTTCAGGCAACTAGAGAGAGCCGAAAAGCCTTTGAAGAGGCGACAGCGCGGATGACAGCCAAGATAGAGGAGTCAGCAGTGCTGACGACGGCCAAGATGACGGAGTCGGTGGGGCTGATGGCTACCAAAGTTGAAGAGGCAACTGCTAAAATTTCTGATAAATTTGATGAATTCACCCAGGGCGGAGTGCTTCCGGCTTTGATTGATGCAGTGCAGGCGATCACAGATCAGCACATAGTACCAGCGCTTAGCGAATTTAAAACCCTTTCAGATCAAACCATGGCTAAAGTGATTGAGCGTCAGGATACAGGTATGGCTGAACTCACTTCTTCCTTTGCCACACGGCTCTCTGATACCCTTGAAGTGCGTATGACTGCTCTGTCAGGGACTTTGGGGGATTTGACGGCTCAAATGACCACCATGGCGATCCAGTCTGACGATCAGATGAAATCCTTTGGCCTTCAGTATACAGCTCTAATGGAAGCCGTGACCAAAGGGCTTAATGACCAGATGACTGCTATGACGGCGCAGCTTTCGACTAATGTCAGTCAGCAGTCTGAAATGATGGCAGAGCAAATCAGCCAGCAGGCAGGAATGATGGCTGAGCAAAAAGAAACCTTAAAGCAGTCGTCAGGTATCCTATTAAGAGCCGCAGAGCTTCAGGGACAGGCTTCGGATAGCAGCGATTTGCTGAATGCCCATGTTGGCCTTATGTCTGAGACTATGTCAAAATTCCAGATTCAGACGGATCATTTCATCACCGAGATTATGGATTTCTCGGTTAAAAACAGCGTCTCACAGCTCAAAATGTCTGAGGATATCAACGCGGCTCAATTAAAGCTTGAAGAATCACTGGAGAGCAGTATGGAAAAACATGCCGAGATGAGCGAACTTATCTCTGGTATGATGACGGATATCACAGAGCGTATGAATGAGGCCATGGCCGGAGCCGGCAGAGAGATTGCCCTTGGCATCAATCGGGTTACGGCGGATAACGCGGAGGCCATTTCAGAGCTGACGATCCAGGCGCAGAAGCTCCGGGAGGACTATACCAGCTATTTCGACCGTACGGAGGAGAGCTCAAGATCCATGATGGAGGATTTGGATTATCAGATGCATGGGCTCATGGCCACCATGACCGAAGGTATAGGTACGCTTCTTAAGGATACGGTGCAGGAAAACGCAGAGACACTCTCGCAATACAAGAATCAGACCCTGAACTTACTTCAATCCTTTGAAGAGCAGTCTCAGAGTATCGGTTTGTATGCCAAGGAAATCAATTTAGATATCAGCGAACTTACCACTGGAATCAAGTCAGCGATAGCTGATTTTACAATCAATATTCAAGAAGGCGTCAAGCTGACTATTGGAGAGTTTGATCAAGGCTTAGCTGAGCTCACAGATAGAATCGCGAATACGGTTGAGAGCATCAGCGAAGCTGTAGAGAACATTCCTAAAGCTTTAAACAGGAAATAAGGGATGATGGATTTGGCGGAAAAACTGAAAACCAGCATTGAAGCCTTAAGACAGAAGTTTTTTACCTTGGAGGAGTATCCCTTTATAGAAAGAGACAGGCTTCCTGCGGACATACTTGAGAAATCTTTAAAAACAGGGCCTGAGGAAGTGTCAGAGTTTTCGGAAGGGCTGAGTAGCCATCAAATAGAGGCCTTGTTGCTGGACTATCGCGGACTGACTAATACTAAAGAAAAGGAAAAAATAATTGATATTTTTACGGCACGTTTTTCAAAAAGACTTCTCAGGCTGATTATGGCCATCTATCAATATGATTATAATAAGCCGGCTATGGCATTGTTATTTAAAGCTATAACCTCTGAGGCTGAAAGGCGTCAGGATTATCCGGACACAGGACTATTTATCTGGGAATTTGGCATAATTAAAGAAGATTATGCAGAAGTGAATGATTTTATTGAAGCAAACGGAAGGGAGCTCGATCAGTTTTTTGCCAAGTTTCATCTAAAGAGCGAAAGTCCTCTGGCGGATGAGATCAAATATCACTATTTACAAAACGCCAGTAAAGAGGCAATTTTTTCAAACCTACGGTATTTCATGCAGATTATTGAAAAAAGATCACCTGCTGAGATTTTTAATCCTGTAGCAAATTACTTAGAGGTTTTCACCCTCGAAGAGTATCTGGATGGCATTAATTTGGCTATTTTCGAGAAGTTGGGTGATCCTAATGTTTCTCCGGAATGGGCGTCATACAAGACTAAAGTAAGAGATGCATTTGCCCAGTGGAAGTTCCTATACTTGCTGAAACTAAGATCCCGCAAATATCCCAATAAGCTCAAGGTGCTTTCTCAATATTATAGCAGAGTGAGGAGCAGTTATGAGATTGAAGATGGTAGGATCGTGGTATTGGACTTCGGAGAAATTGTAGTGGTGGATATTCTGGACAAACCCTACTCCCTTTTTTATCAAAAAAATGATTTTGATAGAGAAATGGCAGCTTGGAAAAACCCGGATTCTGAAAAGGAGCCAGCCTTCATTAAATTGGATAAAATAGTGTCTGCCAGAGATTATATGATCGAAGAAATTGAAGACAGCTGTATGCAGCTCAGTTATGAAGGCGTAGACACTTTATACATTCAGGAGCTTTTGGATATCAAGATGGGGCTTGAGCCTGACATGCGCGCAGGAAGGGTCAAAAAAAGCAGGAAAAAGAGTTCGATTTGACATAACCTAAGTATTTTAAATAACTCAAGTGATTGTGAGAGACTGCAAATGGGTCAAATTATAAGATGTACTGATAGAAATCCATGTAGGCATTAAGCATGGACTGACCAAAAAGAATAGCTGTAACGATGCCGGCGGCCAAAAAAGGGCCGAAGGGCAGGGCTGTTTTAAAAGTTGCTTTCCTAAAAATGACCATAAAGAGGGCTAGAAAGCTGGCATAAATCGCCCCTAAAAAAAGGGACAGTAGAATCAACTTCCATCCTGCCAGAAGACCCGCCGCGGCCATGAGTTTGATATCCCCGCCGCCGATGCCGCCTTCATAAACAAGACCGAGCAGATATAGTGGCAAAGAGGCGGAAAACAGACCTATAAGCCCTATATACCAAAGCTGAGCGCCTGATATGGTCATAAGAATGGTGTATAAAACACCCGATATAAATATAATTGTGACCAGACTGTCAGGAATGATTTGATATTTCAAATCAATTAGTGCTATAATAATCAATACAGAAAACAAAACAGCTAGAACGAGGGCTTGCAGCGTAAAACCGTAAATACCATAGATCAAAAGGTAGAGAACGGCATTGAGTAGTTCAACGGCTGGGTAGATGATGGAAATTTGCGTGTGACAGTTTTTGCAGCGACCTTTAAGAAAGAGGTAGCTAAAAACAGGGATGTTCAAATACCAAGGGATTAGGGAATGGCAGTTAGGACAGTATGATCTGCCTCGCACGATGGTTTTTCCAAGGGGTATGCGATAAATGCAGACATTAAGAAAACTGCCAATCAGAAGGCCATAGACAAAAATTAGAATGAATAAGTAGAGTGAACCCGTTGAACCCATTTTCATTCTCCCTTTACTTTAGCGATACTGTAACATTAGTTCAGCGATACTGTAACATTAGTTCAGCGATATAATACCACTATTTCAGCAATATAATACCATTTATATTATCATATCATACACTATTTACAAGATGGAGATGTTCGTATGGCAGCCAAACATAAAAAATTAGGTGAGATTCTAGTTGAATCCGGATCAATTACGACCAAGCAGCTCGAGGAAGCGCTAAGAGTTTCCAAGGATACAGGAAGCGTGCTTGGAAACACTTTGCTCGACCTAGGCTATATTGAAGAAAAGACTTTGTTTAAGGGACTTGAATATTTGTTTCACATTCCCTATATGGATATCACTGAAGTTTCCATCGATAAAAACGCCAGCTCTATGATCAGCGAAACTCTCGCAAAGAAACATTGCTTAATTCCAGTTAAAATAGCAGATAAGGTTCTGACTGTCATTATGGCGGACCCTTTGGATTTTTATGCGATTGATGACGTTAAAAACGCTTCAGGCATGGATGTAACCGTTGCTATATCGCCTAAGAAAGATATTCTGAACGCTATAGACCGGTATTATGGCAGTGAGGTGGCCGAAAAAGCCTTTGACGATCTCAAAAAAGAGTACAGCAGCATGAACCTTGCCAGCCTTTCCGAGCTGTCTGCTTCAGAGATCAATAGCGCGCCGGTTGTGCGGCTGATTAATTCTATTTTAAAGCACGCCATTAAATCCAATGCCAGTGATATTCACATCGAGCCCACGGAAAAAGACGTTCGGGTTAGGTTCAGAATTGATGGACAGCTTCAGGATGTTATGAGTTCTGCTATCAATACCCATTCGGCCATTATTACGAGAATAAAAATCATGGGTCAGATGGACATCGCTGAGAAAAGAATACCCCAGGATGGCCGCGTCGAAACGGTCCTTGATGATCATAAGATTGATCTTCGTATTTCTATGTTGCCTACGGTCTACGGCGAAAAAGTCGTCATACGTATATTGGGCGGCTCTTCGGGAGCCCTTGACAGAAAAGCGCTAGGATTATCCGAGAACAACACCATTCTTTTCGATAAAATTGTCGGCAGTCCTAATGGCATCATCCTCATTTCCGGGCCAACTGGATCCGGGAAAACGACCACGCTGTATTCCTTGCTAAAAGAAATAAACAAACCCGAGGTCAACATCATCACCGTTGAAGATCCTGTGGAGTATAAACTGTCAGGGATCAGTCAAGTCCAGGTCAATGTCAAGGCGGGGCTGACCTTCGCCAATGGCCTTAGGTCCATATTGAGACAGGACCCGGATATTATCATGATTGGAGAAATTCGTGACTCTGAGACGGCGGAGATTGCCATCAGAGCCTCTATAACGGGACATCTTGTTCTAAGCACTATCCATACCAACGACTCGGCATCTTCTGTGGCGCGTCTGGTTGACATGGGCATAGAACCTTATCTTGTATCATCCTCCCTTGTCGGCGTTGTGGCCCAAAGACTGGTCAGAAATATTTGCCCCAGATGCCGGATGGCCTATCGTCCATCCCATAGTGAAATGCTGCTGCTTAAAATGAAGGAGCCAGATTCGATTTATAAAGGCGAAGGATGCCCTACCTGTAATTTCACAGGCTATAAAGGGAGAAGCGGAATTCATGAGATTTTAGTTGTCAGCAAGGAAATGCGCGAGCTGATTAACAGGGGCGCTTCCATTGACCAGCTTCAGGCAATGGCAATCAGACAGGGGACTGTTACTCTGAGACAAAGCTGTACAGAGCTCGTATTAAAAGGGGTCACCACCATTGAAGAGATGATAAAGGTCACTTATAGCGTGGACCAGTGATTTTATTAACAAGGCATCATTTTTTAACAATGAGATATCATTTAGAAAATGAGATATCAGTTGTTTGAATTTATAGCATAATAGATATGACGTGTTGTTTAGAAAGAGAGGTGAAGTTTATGGCTTATGATTTGATCGATGTATTGATGAAGGCTGAGAAATTGAGGGCGTCGGATATCCATTTCACTGTGGGAAAGCCTCCTGTTTTAAGAGTCAGGGGAGATCTTATTTCTGCTGGTGAAGAAAAACTGACGCCGCCAGAAGTTGAGGAAATATGCAATCTCCTGATGTCAGATATCAATAAAATAACTTTTGAAACTGACGGTGAGGTTGATTTTTCGTGGTCCGTACCTCAACTGAACAGATACAGGGTAAATGTCTATAGACAAAGATCAAGCTGCGCGGCAGCTCTTCGTATGATTAACGCCAAAATTCCCACCTTTGAAGAAATGAGGCTTCCTGAGATTTTCAAAGATCTGGCCATGAAACCTAGAGGTTTAGTGCTTGTCACTGGCCCGACTGGATCGGGAAAAACCACAACATTAGCCGCCATGACAGGCTACATCAATAAAAACAAGAAATGCCATATTCTGACCATTGAAGAGCCTATCGAATACATGCATCGCCACGATAAATCTCTGGTTAACCAAAGAGAGGTCGGCGGGGATACCCATAGCTTTGCCAAGGCATTAAGATCAGCCCTTCGTGAGGATCCGGACGTCATCCTGGTTGGAGAAATGAGAGACCTGGAAACCATTTCCACAGCCATATCCGCATCAGAAACCGGTCACTTTGTTATGTCAACGCTTCATACAACGACGGCTGCTCAAACCGTAGACAGAATTATTGATGCATTCCCACCTTATCAGCAACAGCAAATGCGTAGTCAGTTATCAACCATTTTGGAAGGCATTATCTGCCAACAGCTCATAAGAACCGTTGATGGCACTGAGATTGTGCCTGCTTTTGAGATTCTTCTTGTTAATGATGCAGTGCGTAATTTGATTAGAGAAGGAAAAACCCACCAAATCGACACCATTCTTCAGACCAACATCAAAAAAGGCATGATGCCCATGGATTATTCCTTGGCACAATTAGCTAAGAAGCATGTTATCAGTATGGAGGATGCCATCGCAAGATGCGTTGATAGAGAGATCTTTAATCGTTATATGTCGAGTGAATACTAACTTTAATTTAGTTGGAGAGGAAGATCATTGAGTGAAATGATCAAAAGATAACTATGAAAGAATACACCTGTACCCATTTAATCAAATCGGAAGATTTGAATCATCACAGTACACTTTTTGCAGGGAGAATGGCGGAGTGGTTTGTAGAGGCTTCGTTTGTGGCTGCTGCCGGACTCCATGGCGAGCCTGCGGACATTGTCTGCGTCAAGATTCACGGCATGGAATTTCCTGAACCAGTGGTCAAAGGCTGTCTGTTGTTTCTTTATTCCAAGGTCGTTTACGCAGGCAAAACAAGCCTTACAGTCTATACCTACAGCACGGCCGGTAATGAAGACAAGGTCCTTACGGATGGATTTGTTTCTTTTGTCTGCGTTGATGAAAAGGGCAAAAAGAAGCCCCACAATATTGTGCTTCCAGAACCGGAGGACGACCATGAGGCGAAGATTCGTGACATGGCGAAGGCATTAAGGCAGTAGGGCTCCTTGTTCAAAATCAGGCTAAGGCAATAACCGTCCTCAGCCCGAAATCAGGCATAAAAAGGCGCCGGATTAAAAAGAAATCATAATCAATACTGACAAAAAACGGCCATTTTCCTTATTGGATTTGGCTGTTTTTATGATATAATGGCGATAAGCGCGGGTATCAAAAATCCGGGTGTTCTATTAAAGGAGTGTGGAATAAGTGCTATTTAAAAATATTACCATGATGAACGAGGAGTTTGTCGCTGAATCAGGAAAATTTGTGGGAATTAAAGATGACCGGATTGATTATATTGGAGACCGGATGCCTGATGAGGATTTTGGAGAGCACTATGATGGCAAGGATAGACTCCTGATGCCGGCATTTTTTAATGCACATAGTCATATCCCCATGTCGCTTCTGAGGGGCTACGGTGAGAATATGACGCTGCAGGATTGGCTCAACACGCGTATATTTCCTTTTGAAAATCAATTGACAGGGGAAGATATCTATCAGGGTACTTTGCTTGGGCTAGCTGAGATGATTAGATTTGGCGTCGTTTCAACCACGGATATGTATTATCATGGTGAAGAAATGTGTCGCGCAATCCTTGAAAGCGGAGCCAAGTGCAACCTTAGTGTGGGCACGGTGTGTTTTGATGATAGTGAATACTGTCAACTGAAGTCCTATGAGGCAGCAAAATCACTATTTGAAAATTATCAGGATGTGAATAATGGAAGTCTTAAAATTGATTTAAGTATACATGGTGAATATACCTCTACACCCAAGGTGGTTGCCCAACTTGCTGAGTACGCCGAGGAATCGGGTATGCGGATTCAGGTTCATGTTTCTGAGACTAAAGAGGAGCATGAAGGCTGCAAGCAACGAAGAGAAGGAAAGACGCCGGTTCAATATCTTGACAGTTTAGGGCTCCTTGGAAGCAAAACCACAGCTGCTCACTGTGTGTGGCTTGAAGGCGAGGATTCTGAGATTCTAGCTCAAAGAGGCGTTAGCGTGGCCACTTGCCCAAAAAGCAATTTAAAGCTGGCTAGCGGCATTTGTGACGTCCCTGGGCTTATGGCCAAAGGGATAAACGTGGCAATTGGGACAGATGGTTCCGCCAGCAATAATAATCTCAATATGCTTGAAGAAATCAAGTTCTTTTCGCTGATCCATAAAGGTCATACCTTGGATCCAACTGTCATTACTCCTGCCGAGGCGCTAAGGGCAGCTACCGGAAATGGGGCTTTGTCACAGGGAAGGACGGATTCAGGCATAATCAAGGAGGGCTATAAGGCGGATTTGATCGTGCTTAAGACAGATGAACCTTATATGAAGCCTCTTCATAATATAACAAACAATGTCGTTTATTCTGCCGTAGGCACTGATGTCTGCCTAACCATGTCAAACGGCAAGGTTCTTTATAAAGATGGCCTTTATTTGACCATAGACATTGAAAAAGTCCTGTGGAATGCAGAGCAGATTAAAGACCGGGTTCTCGCCGAGCTAAAAAGTCTTTAAGAACAGTAATTTAAGTCCTTAAGCAGAACAGTAATATAAGTTTTTAAGGAGAGCAGTAACATGAGAAAAGCGATTGTTGGAGGCACAGGAGTTTATAATCTTGAGGATTTTAATTCAGGCAACAGCGCAGCGGCTTTCCGCGTGAGCGCCATAGAAGCAAGAACTGTGGTCACCGTATATGGCGATGTTGACGTAGATATTTTGAGCATTGGCGTACAAGATGAATTGGAAATTGTTTTTCTTGCCAGGCATGGCAGGGGCCATGGCTTTCCACCCCATCTCATCAACTATCGGGCCAATATGATGGCCTTAAAACTTCTCGAAGTCGATGAAGTTTTCGCCACCTGCGCAGTAGGCTCCATGCGCGATGACTTTGGACTGGGGGAAATGGTTCTTTTAAAAGATTTTATGGATTTCACCAAAACCAGGATACAGACTTTTTTTGATGGCAGTATTATAAAAGAGGATGGTCATAATATGCGTGATAATCGCT
>JANYJS010000114.1 GCA_025361765.1 Bacillota bacterium | reverse complement strand
AGCCGCCCCCTGTGAGTACGATGCCCTGATCGCTGATATCCGCTGATATCTCTGGCGGTGTACGTTCCAGAACTGAATGGGTGGCTTCGCAGATGATTTGTAGTGGCTCATCCAAGGCTTCCAGCATTTCTTTTGAAGTAACCTCAATAGACTTAGGCAGCCCAGTGACCAGGTCTCTGCCTCTGCATTCTTTAACAACGATGTCTTCTCTCGGGAAAGCTGTGCCTATGCTCATTTTTAATTCTTCGGCAGTTCTTTCACCAATATAAAGCTTGTGTTCTTTTCTCATGTATTTGATGATGGCTTCGTCAAATTTATCGCCCGCCACTTTAACAGACATGCTGGTGACGATGCCGCCTAGAGAAATAACAGCAATGTCAGTAGTGCCGCCGCCAATGTCGATGACCATGACAGCGTCGGGTTTGGTAATATCAAGACCTGCTCCGATGGCCGCCGCGATCGGTTCCTCCATCAAATAGACCGCTTTGCCGCCGGCCTGGGTAGCTGCTTCTCTGACTGCTCTTTTTTCCACTTCGGTAACGCCGCTGGGAACGCAAACCATAATTCTAGGCTTGAAAAACCGACTATTGCCGCAGGTTTTTTTAATAAAATATTTGAGCATTTTTTCTGTCACGTCATAATCCGAAATAACCCCATCTCTAAGTGGCCTAACGGCTACGATGTTGCTTGGCGTTCTGCCCAGCATCTGCCTGGCCTCTTCGCCCACGGACAGAATTTCATTGGTATCCCTATTTATTGCCACAACAGATGGCTCGTTTAAAACTATGCCTTTTCCTTTAATATATACAAGCACATTTGCTGTCCCAAGGTCGATTCCGACCTCTGCTGAAAATCCCACTCTTGATCACTCCTCTGTTAATAATTATATGAATTTACTTACTTCATTATTTGAAATTTTGATTGATTTATGTCGTTTCATAAAATCATCCAACCTATCTGAATTAGTATACATAAAATCCGCCTCATTTTCAATCAGTTTTTGTCTTTAACCTATAATTCTTTGTTTGACTTTGTTTGCTGTAAATAAATGTTTTTATGCGATCTATTAGTATTGTTTTGTCTGTGCGTCACAAAATGAAACGAGTAATATCCAAAGAAAAACATACTTTTTCAAAGAAACAGGTATACGAAAACCGGTGCCAGAAGTGCTGTAAGCGTCCCCGCGATAGCCATGGCGAGGCTGCTCATAGCGCCTTCAACTTCACTTTCCTTGAAAGCTCTTGATGTGCCAACGGCATGGCTCATGCTCCCGATTGCGATTCCTCTTGCCACCTCATTTTTGACGCCGAACAAAGTCAGCAGCTCAGGCCCAAATGTGGCGCCGAATATTCCTGCTATGACTACCAAAGAAACTGTCAGGGAGGGTATGCCGCCTATGAGGCCGGAAACCTCGATGGCTATGGGATTCGTTGCACTTTTGGGGAGCATACTCGCAATGAGCACATGATCCGCATGGAAAAGCTTTCCGAGTACCACTATGGATCCCATGGTCACCACAGTCCCCGAAATGATTCCAGCAAGCAGCGGCAAGGCATGCTTCTTCATGATATGAAAATTTCTATAAAGCGGCACTGCCAGAACAATGGCAGTCAAAGGCAGCATATAATTGAGTATTTGATTCTGGGCGACGTATTCCTCATAAGATATTCCTGTAAAAATAAGTACGGCAATAATCATCACCGTTCCGATGACGATCGGCTGCAAAAAAGACCAGCCGATTTTGCGATGAATCAAGATCCCGACGCCATAGCAAGCCAAGGTCAATAGTAGCCCAAATATTGGGTTTGCCAGCAAAATTTCACTCATGATCATCCGCCTCCAGACTATTTTGGCCTTGATCCAATGCGTTATTGCGCTCTCCCGATGCGCCAAAGTCCTTTCCAGACTTATTGATAAAAAACTGAGTCACATGTCCTGCCGCAAAAAAGCCCAGCAGAATGCTCAGAATGATTGGCACAAATATTTTAACGGCTTCCGAAGAAAGTAAATCGAAATACACCATGATGCCCACCGTAGGCACGACAAAGAATAGCGCCAGATATTTCAAGATAAAATCAGCCGTCTCCTTGACGTCTTTTAACTTAATTAGGCCAGATAGCAAGGCAAGAAAAAGCAGAACCAGCCCAAGAACATTGGCCGGCACTGGGATATGCGTTAACTTGGTAATTTCATAACCAAGAAAAAGCGCTCCTAAAATAATAATAAATTGCTTTATAATCAAACTCTCGTCTCCTGTAAGAATTAATAGGGTGTATGGGCGTCGGGAATAACCATATAACCTGGCGGTGCAAGGGCGTCGGTCATAGCCTTAACCCGTGAGGGTGACTTGGCATCGGTCATAGCCCTTTGCCCGTGAGCGAATTCAATTATCATTTTAGCACATTTTTTTGATTTTACAGCAAAAAATATTGCCTGGACTATCTTTTGCTAATATAATGGTATAAATTATTGTAAAGAGGTGAAATTTATGTCAAATTTTATTATGGCTCAGCAAAATTCCAGAGTGATTTCCGGAGATGATAAAATCTTTGGTATCAATAAATTGGCTCAGGACATGGCCGCAAAAGTCGGCAAAAAAAATGTTGTCAACGCAACCATCGGCTCGCTACTTGATGATGACGGCAATTTGATTGTCCTATCCTCAATCGTAGAGGTTCTTCGCAGTCTGACTCCCGCAGAATATGCGGATTATGCGCCTATTGCCGGCGTTCCTGCTTTTTTAGAAACCGTAAAAACTGCCGCCTTTGGAAACTATCGTCCCGAAGGCTACATGGAAGCCGTGGCAACTCCCGGAGGCACCGGAGCCATCAGAAACACGATTCAAAATTATTCCAAACGCGGAGACGTTGTTCTCACTTCAGATTGGTACTGGAGCCCCTATAAAACCATCGCCGAAGAAATCGAGCGTAAAATCGGCACATATACCCTATTTGATGACAATGGCCATTTCAATGTACATTCCCTTGAAACCAGAATCAGCGAACTTTTGTCCAAACAGGACAGCGTAGTGGTTCTTTTCAACGCACCTGCCCATAACCCCACCGGCTTCAGCCCTTCTCAGGAGGATTGGGATGCCATTGTCCTGATGCTGAAAAAGCTTTCTTTGGATAAAACAAAGAATATCATATTTTTTGTAGATATTGCTTATATTGACTTTGCCGGCAATCCCGAAAAGAGCAGAGCATTCATGCCAAAGCTTTCCGGTCTCCCGGAAAATGTTCTGGTGGTTTTCGGCTTCAGCATGTCAAAAGGCTATACTTTATACGGCATGAGGAGCGGCGCCATGATTTGTCTGACCCAGAGCAAAGCCATCGCTGATGAATTTAAAATGGTCTGCATGTTCTCCAACAGAGGCTCCTGGTCAAACGGCACCAGACCTGCCATGATGGCTCTTGTTAAAGTTTATGAAGATGCCGCACTTCTCGAAAGAGTGACGGAACAAAGGGAAACTTATAGTGACTTCCTTGCCAAAAGAGGTGAATCCTTCATGGCTGCAGCGGCAGAAACAGGACTCAAAACCTGCCCCTTTGACTCAGGCTATTTTATAACCGTCCCCTGTGATGATGCCGAGGAGGTCGGAAAAGCGCTTCAGACTCATGGGATATTTGTTGTACCTATCGGAAAGGGGCTGCGCGTTGCCATATCAGCAATTTCTGCTGACGCCTGCAGAATCGTGGCACTCAAAATGGCGGAATTAATAAAGTCCTAATATCAACTCTTTAATACAGTTAGGATGAGACTAAATTTTGTGAAAGTAGTGTTTTAAGATGAAAAAGTTTTCTAATTTACTGATTTTTATAGGTATTCTTGTTTTTTTAATTCCTGTGATTGGTAAGCTTTATACCAATTATGAACAAAATCAACTATATGAGAAATATCTCGCCAATGGTTCTAAGGTTCAGCAATCCTATGAATCACTCGAACAAACCTTGGTCCTGCCTAGCGATGTTTCGACGGAGTCGGCGATTGCTACTCCGCCAGCAGTGGTAGAGCCAGCTTACCAGCCCGTAGTACTCGGGCGGGTCAAGATTCCCAAAATAGATGAATCCCTTTTACTGGTAGAAGGGGTCCAATCAAAGGATTTGAAGGTTGGCGCGGGGCATATGCCCGGGACAGCTATGCCCGGAGAGATAGGCAACTGTGCCATTGCCGGTCATCGCAACTATACCTTTGGCTCCTATTTCAACAGGCTTGACGAAGTCGCAATAGGCGATAAAATCACAGTTGAGTATGGGAAAAAATCCTTTACCTATGAAGTATATGAAATATTGGTGGTTCTGCCCGAGGACACTTCTGTTTTGAACTATAACGACAAAGATCAGTTGCTGACGCTCATAACCTGCACGCCTGTCAGAGTAGCCACTCATAGACTCATTGTCCACGCAAAAATTATTTAGCAATTATAAATTCTCTCTGACCCCGTAACAAAATATTATCTGCACCGTAACAAAATATTATCTGACACCCATTAGAATGGAGGTAAGATTATGTCCGAAGTCAACCAGCCATCGACTAAAGCCCGACTTCTTTCATCAAGCGAATTGGCAGCCTTTTGTCTACAGGTCGGTATCATTTTAAAGTCTGGGATTCCTCTTCACGATGGTCTTTCCATGCTCTATGACGATATGGAAGATGCCAATCTCAAAAAAATGCTCAAAATAGTCAGCGATGAAGTCAGTGCTAAGAAGCCGCTTCAGGAAGCACTGTCCAAGTCTGAAGCCTTTCCAGCCTATATGATTAAAATGGTGGGCATCGGCAGTCTTTCCGGAAAGCTGGATGATGTCATGGCTTCTCTTGCTGCCTATTATGAACGTGAAGATCAGATGAGGCAGAGCATAAAAAGCGCCGTTGTCTATCCAATGGTTCTTATTCTTATGATGTTTGCGGTTATGATGGTTCTGGCAGTCAAGGTTCTACCCGTCTTTTCTCAAGTTTTCATCAGCCTTGGCACTACTCTTTCGCCTGCCGCCGCCGCCATCATGAACGTTGGGCTTTCCGCCGGCAAATATTCAATCGCTCTACTTGTCATTGCCGCCTTGATTTGCGCTGCGGTTGTCTTTCTCTTTAAAACTCAAAAGGGCGGGGATATTTTGTCAGCTCTGTCTTCTATGGGAAAATTCTCCGAAAAAGTGGCAGTCTCCCGCTTTGCCTCTTCCATGGCGCTTATGCTGGCCAGTGGCCTTGACACAGAGCGGGCATTAAAAATGTCTTCCGCGCTTGTCACCAATGCTAAAGTCAAGTTTAAAATAGACAACTGCGTCAAAATGATCGACGAAAACAAATCTTTTATAGATGCGCTTTCCGCCATCGACCTTTTCCCCAAGATGACCATCCGTATGCTGAGTCTGGGTTTCAAGGCCGGTTCTCTTGACATCATCATGCGCAAAGTTGCGGATACCTTAGAAGAAGAAATCGAAGGGACCCTCATCAAAAGAGTCTCCCTAATCGAGCCCATTTCCGTGGCCCTGCTTTCAATTATAATTGGCGTTATACTGATTTCCGTCATGCTCCCCCTCATGGGCGTCATGTCCTCAATCGGTTAAAATGCTCTGCGCCTTAGTGAATATTGGTTAAAAAGCCAACCCTTTTGACAAAACGGTTAAAAATCCAGACCCTTTGAGAAAACGGAGGCCAGTCTCGTGCTCAATGATTTAAAATGGAAAAAATCGGACGTTTTTATAAGGAACATGCTGCTGCCCCTGGTTCTTTTCCTGGGCCTAATTGGTTTTCTTTATTTTGGCGCCTCTCAGACTCAAGCAGCGGCCAATAAAGAAAATTTAAAGTACCTGGAAAATGCCATTCAGCGCGCTACTATCCAGTGCTATGCTATTGAGGGCATGTATCCACCAGATATCGCCTATCTTGAAAAAAACTACGGCATCATTGTGGACCATAAAAAATATGCAGTTCACTATGAAGTCTTTGCAGCAAATATCCTTCCTGATATCACAGTTTTAGACCTGTCCGGCTTTGGAGGTGAATTTGATGAGTGATGCTCAAAAAGCCAACAGCCCAGCAACGATCTCAGAGACGATTCAGCTCAAAACGAACCGGGGCGCTATGGATCTGCTTTTCATTCTCATCCTTTTATTCACCTTTTCCGTTTCCTCTCTGGTCATAGTGATGATTGGTGCCAATGTCTACAAATCCGTAGTGGATGATATGCAAAGCAATTATGACCTTCGCATCCCACTTTCTTATATCGCAACCAAGGTCAGGCAGCATGACCAATCTGGCGCCATCAATTTGACCCTCAAAGAAGGCACAAACGTTCTTGTTCTTGAAAGCACTGCTGACAAGGTCTCTTACGAAACCTGGATTTATGCCTATGATCATCGACTCTACGAGGTTCTGCTTCAAAAGGGCGAAACCATAAACTTGGCAGATGGTATGGCCATACTCCCTGTAACCGGCCTCGACCTCAAAATGCCTACAAATAAGCTTTTAGAGCTCACCTCCTATGACGCCAACGGAAAAACTCTGGACCTGTCACTTAATCTGCGCAGCAGTAATTGACCTAATCGTTTTAATAAGAATCGCTTGCCAACAGCACGAACAATGGGAAGTATGTAAAATGAAAAACAAGTCTGCCTCAAAAGTGAATATATTTATCCTGGAGCTGACCATAGTGATTCTTGTTTTCGCCTTGGCTGGCGCGATTTCAGTTAGCCTTTTTGCCAAAGCCCATAATTTGGGGCAAGAGGCAACTGACACCAATGTGGCTATGATGACAACTCAGTCTCTGGCAGAGACCTTTAAAAGTCAGGACAATTTTATTGATTTTACAGACCTATCCGGCATAAAGCCCTGGCCTCTTTATTATGATAAAGACTGGAAATATATTTTAGATTTTCAGACTGCTTCCCCCCCAGATAACGCCGTTTATAGCATCGACGCCAAGGTAAGTTCTGAAAAAACAGCTTCCGGGCTTATGGCATCTGTCGAATATACAGCCTTTAGGATTTCAACAGCTCAGCCACCGCTTTATGCGCTTACAATCAAAAAGTACTTTCCTGGGCAGGACGGAGGCAGCCAATGAAAAACAACCTTAAAATGGGCATCAGCATTGGCGGGCCGACAATCATTATGATTTTTGTGGTTCTGTGCATGACCACCCTTGGCACTCTATCTTTGGTCACGGCCAACGCCGATCTGAAGCTGACTCAAAAGACCGTGGATAGCACGACTGCCTACTATGCCGCAGATAATAAGGGAGAACAGTTTTTATCCCAGCTTGACTCCATTTTAAAACAGGATATTGCTCCTTTAAGTCAAAATGGCCCCGCTTCAAATCCTCCAGGAATCACTGCAAACCAAGCAAGCGCAGTGGAACTCATAGGAAAAATCCCTGGAACTACAGCAGTCAAAAACTCTAATGGGTCCCTTTCCATTACCCATATCATAAAAATCAGCGACGCCCAAAAATTGCTCATCGAGATTTCGGCCAGTTCAGCAAACCTGGCTAACCCATCGCGTTCAGCCAGCCCCTCCACCTCATCTATAGAGGCCAGTTCAGCCGTTTCAAAGCGGTATACTATAAATACCTGGAAAGTCGTCAATAATGACTACTGGCGATATGAAAATTATGAAACCCCATATCAGGATGCCATACCGCAAAATGAGTAAGGAGAGGAATCATGAACATCAATCAAGTATTCACAGATGCCGTTAAGTGTCAGGCTTCAGATATTTTCATCGTCGCCGGGCTTCCCTTATCTTTTAAAATCAATGGTGAAATAAAACCCCAGGGGTCGGCACTCCTGCCTCCCGATACGGCAGAATTTATTCAGAATGTCTATGGACTGGCCGATCGCAGCATGGATTCCTTCTCTACAAGCGGAGACGACGATTTTTCGTTTTCAATAAAGCAGGTCGGCAGGTTTCGCGTGAATGCCTATAAGCAGCGCGGATCCATGGCAGCTGTCCTTCGAGTGGTCATGTTCAATCTTCCTGATTCAGATAATTTAGGCATTCCAAAAGAAGTCATCAACCTTTTTCAGAAAACAAAAGGCCTCGTCCTGGTGACTGGGCCTTCCGGCAGCGGCAAGTCGACGACACTAGCCTGCATTATAGATAAAATCAACAAAACCAGAAATGCTCACGTCATTACCCTCGAAGACCCCATTGAATTCATCCATAGGCACGATCGCAGCATCGTCAGTCAGCGGGAAATCGGCATGGACACGGTGAGCTACAGTCAAGGTCTGCGGGCCGCCCTCCGTGAGTCTCCGGATGTGATTCTTCTAGGCGAAATGCGGGATTTTGAAACCATTTCGATTGCCATGTCCGCCGCGGAAACGGGCCAACTGATTTTTTCAACCCTACACACTTTGGGAGCAGCCAATTCCATCGACCGGATCATTGACGTGTTTCCCAATGTTCAGCAGCAGCAGGTCAGAGTACAGCTTTCCATGGTGCTCCAGGCCGTCATTTCCCAGCAGCTGATTCCTTCCACCAAAGGAGAACTAGTTCCGGCTTTTGAGGTTATGTTCGTCAATAGCGCCATACGCAATATGATCAGAGAATCAAAAATTCATCAGATTGATTCTGTGGTCTATGCCTCTTCAGATGAAGGCATGCGCAATATGGACGCCAGTATTTTCAAGCTTTACCAGGATGGCTTTATTTCAGGCGACAGCGCCAAGTTTTACAGCGTCAATTATGATATGATCAGTAAAAAAATAGAATAAACGAGGAGGCTTTCCGATGAGTGATTTACAGCAGCTGCTCTTTGCAAAAGGCGACACAGAGGTCTATATTCTGCCTCGAATGGCTAATCGGCATGGTTTAATCGCTGGAGCAACTGGAACCGGCAAAACCATATCCCTTAAAGTCATGGCAGAATCCTTCAGTTCAATTGGCGTCCCCGTCTTTCTTTCTGATATCAAAGGCGACCTGGCAAGTCTCTGTATGCAAGGCGAACCTGGTCCTAAAATGGACGAAAGAATTAAACAGCTAGGTTTAACAAACTTCAGCTTTCGGAGTTTCCCAGTAGCCTTTTGGGATGTTTTCGGGCAGCTGGGTCATCCCGTTAGAACCACTATTTCCGATATGGGTCCCCTTCTACTCGGCAGACTTCTTTCTCTTAATGATACGCAAAGCGGAATCCTGAATATTCTGTTTAAGATTGCAGATGATGAGGGCACCCTTCTTTTAGATTTAAAAGACTTAAAATCCATGCTGAAGTATGTAGGTGATAACGCTTCAGAATTCACAACTGAGTATGGCAATATTACAAAACCATCTATTGGTACTATTCAGAGAAATCTACTGACCCTTGAACAGCAAGGCGGCGATCAGTTTTTCGGAGAGCCTGCCCTTGATATTCGTGATTTTATGAGAACAGATGAAAAAGGATGCGGCTATATCAATGTGCTGGCTGCTCAGCAGCTGTATAACTCTCCCGCACTGTATTCGACCTTCCTTCTTTGGTTGTTATCAGAGCTTTTCGAGGTACTTCCAGAGGTCGGAGACGTGGACAAACCAAAGATTGTATTTTTCTTTGATGAAGCACATATGCTTTTTGAAGATGCTCCTAAAGCCTTATTTGATAAAATCGAGCAGGTTGTCAGACTGGTCCGATCCAAAGGCGTCGGTGTCTACTTCATCACCCAGAATCCCTCTGATATTCCCGACGCCGTCCTCGGTCAGCTAGGCAATAAAGTTCAGCATGCCCTTCGCGCCTTCACCCCAAAGGACCAAGCCACCGTTAAAGCTGCCGCAGACAGTTTCAGGGCCAATCCCAAACTGAATTCGGAAGATACCATTCTTGATCTTCGCGTTGGAGAAGCCATGATTTCTTTTCTTGACCAAGATGGCAGACCTGCCATGGTAGAGCGGGCTTTCGTGCTCCCGCCTCAAAGCATGTTCGGCACTATTGCTCCGGAAAAGCGCTCGGAAATCATATCAAACAGCACCTTTTTCAGTAAATATGAAACTATGATTGATCGGGATTCCGCCTTTGAAATGCTTGCAAGAAAAGAGCAGGAAATGCATAGGCAAGAAGAATCTCAAAACGAAATGATAGCCCAATCAAGGGACAGAGAGCAGGGCTATAGTCAGCCCGCTCCCAGGAGAAGTACGGCCAGCACCGGCGTAGAAAAAGCCGCCAAATCCTTTATGAATTCCTTTGGCAGGCAGGTCGGCAGAGAGGTCGTCCGCGGCATTTTAGGTTCGCTACTCAAACGTTAAAATATTCGCTGCTCAAACGTTAAATTAATAACTTGCTAAACGATTTCGGTGGGTATAAAATATAGTACACACCGAAATTCTTCACCCATAAAATTCTTATTGTTATTGGCATAATCCCATTAATTAAACTGTAAGGTGGTATGTTTATGCACTCAAATAACAGCTGGCATGATCCGTCAGGAAATAACAAGATTCTTAAAATCGCAATGCTCGGAGATTTCGTCCTTGAGTACGGTGATCTTGTTTTGTCCGGATATAAGGGCAGGTCAAAACAGGTTTGGAATTTACTTGAGTATTTGCTGATTTATCGCAACAAGGAAATATCCCCGGATAAGCTTATGGACGCCTTATGGGAAGAAGAAGTGGATAATCCGGCCAACGCGCTTAAGAATCTCGTATATAGGCTTCGCACTATGCTCTCCGATACTTTGAGCCTGCCCAGCGATGATTTTATAGTTTTTAAACATGGAACCTACGCCTGGAACAACACCATACCGTACACCCTAGATATCGATCAGTTTGAATCAGCCTGGAAGCAGACTCAAATTTCAGAGCTAGATACAGATGATAGAATAAATAAATTATTAGAGGTTCTCGCCCTTTATAAAGGGGATTTCCTCACCCATTCTTCCTATAAAGAATGGGTAGTTCCTTTGACCGTATATTACCAACGCATCTATATGGAATGCGTGTCCTCGATCTGCCAACTTCTTTTTGAAAAGAGAGAACTTCAGCTCATTGAGGAGTTATGCCTTAAAGCCATAGAAATAGATCCGCTAATCGAAAAAAACCACGAGAATTTGATTATGTCCCTTATCGAATCCAATAATAGCCATAAAGCTTTAATCCATTATGAATACGTCACTGATCTTTTTTACAGAGAAGTTGGCGTTAAACCTTCAGAAGCCATAACGAGGCTTTACAAAGTCATCGTCAACAAGGCTCATACCATAGAAAAGAATATCGATATTGTCAAATCAGATCTCAGAGAAGAAGAAAATAAAAATGGCGCGGTTTACTGCGATTATGAGGTGTTCAAGCTGATTTATCGTCTTGATGCCAGGGCCGCTTCCAGATCCGGAAAATCCATTTTTATTGCTCTTCTGAATGTCGCCAAACAAAATGATGGGAATTTTATTAATAAGGAATTGAATGAATCTATGGACAAGATGAAAGACATCATAGTTAGCGCACTGCGTAAGGATGATGTGCTTTCCCGTTTCAGCAGAACCCAGTTTTTGCTTTTACTATCGAATATCAACTATGAAAATACAGAAGTTGTCTTAAAGAAATTAATCGATCGCATCAACAGATCCTTTGCCTATAAAAAAATTGTTGTCACCGCGGACCTACAACCTCTCGAGCCCGTTGAGCTGATGGCAATCAATCAAAAATAAAGAAGGTATGAATTATGGTTATATCCTCTATCGATAAAGCCTCGATTACAAGCAATATTTCCAGATTTCTCATTTTGATCAATGAGACGGACAACTATAATATTTCTGGTATCCTGTACAATCGATATTACGAACTCACCATGAATTTTCAAGGTATTAGAGAGTTTTTCGACTCCCTAGACCAATTCTTTGATTACGTCAATTTCCCCCAGGCCTCTCACGAACCCAGAAGTTTTGGGATTATCAGAAACAAAAGAAAGGAAGTGCCGAAAACCATGAAAAAAGAAAAGCTGACCGTCGAAACAGGCGATAAGGCAACCTTTACAGTGCACGTTCAATTCAGACAGAACGCCTCATGGCAGGGAACTATACAATGGCTGGAAGGCAATAAAACTCAGCGGTTCAGAAGCGAACTGGAAATGCTAAAGCTCATGACAAATGCCATTAATTTTGACAGCGAGAGCGATGGGCTGGCGGACTGGGAAGAGTAGGGATTTGGGCTGTTTTATGACTGCAATGAGACCTCTTCATGCTAGTATAGACCATAAAACACTTTATACTCTTGATTCCTAGACTGGAGATGTTCATCATGCTAAGAAAAATCCTACTTCTCATAACCTTAATGACACTACTAGTTTTTAGTGGCTCTTTGACCGCCTATGCGGCAGATAGTATTGATACAACCGATTTGAGCAAAGGTCTTATTCATGCGACTTATTTGAGCGATAGTACCGCCAAGATAAAAGTCATGATTGAGAAAGACGCTAAGAGATATACCTACGACCTCAATAGCAAGGGCGTTATGGAGTCATTTCCTCTTCAATTGGGAGACGGTTCTTATAAGATCAGTATTCTGCAGAACACTACGGGTAATTCTTATAGCATCCTTAGTTCTCAAACAGTTACTGCATTGATTACCGATCCAAATTCCGTGTATCTTAGTTCAATTCAAAATGTCAACTGGAAGGTGGATTCAGAAGCAGTCAAAAAAGCAGTTGCTTTAACGAAAGCTACCACTGACCTTGGTAAAAAAGCACAAATTCTTTGGGATTATATGGCTAAAAATAACAAGTATGATTACACCAAACTAGCAAAACTCCCTAGTTCTTACGTGCCTGCCGTTGACGCCACCCTTAGAGATAAAAGCGGAATCTGTTATGATTTTTCATCCCTATATGCCGCAATGCTCAGGAGTCAAGGCATTCCTGCCAAGCTAGTCAAGGGCTACGCTCCAAACTATGCTCAAGGCTACCACGCCTGGAATGAGGCTTATGATTCAGTCAATAAAAAGTGGGTTGTCATAGACTCAACCTATGATCTTCAAGTAATTAAGGTAAAACCCAAAGCCGTGTCCATGATTAAAAAAACCACGGAATATCAGAAGGTTTATGAATACTAATATACTATGACCAAAAGACTAATGACGCTTTAAGCAGTTTTGATCTATAAAAATGGCCAATACCATTTTTTAAGATATACAAAAATCGAAATTAGTGTAAAAGGCAAACTTACTGAAAAGTAAGGACGCAAAGCCAGGAACCCGCGACAAATATGATGTCTGAAGTGCGGCACATCATTTGAAAATCTCTACAGAACACATATATTGTCAGGGCCGTCCGGCCGCCATGAATTTCACTCAATTAAAAAAGGAGATGAAATCAATGGTAAAAAGAAAATCAAGACTTGTCATAGCATTTGTTCTAATGCTATCCCTGGTAAGCTTCTTCAGCATACCAGCATCCGTTTTCGCAGCAGATGAAACTGTCATTGAATCACAGGTAAGTGAGCAAACCCATCCTCCACTTGCTCTTTCAAAGTCAGTCGATCAATCGCAGGTATTCTTTAAGGATACAGTTGTTCAGTATACCTTCAAAATTTATAACAACACAGATAATGTAATGAACAATGTATATTTGTCAGACTCTGTAATCGGCTTAAATCTTTCGGGAATTTCTGTCCCAGCACAATCAGGTAGAAATCCAGGCCTCTATACGACTACATTTGCGTTTAACTTGGCAGGATTGGCTGATAATATGTGGGTCGGCGGCAAGTTTGTGAATGAAGCCACAGCTACCTGTACTCCTATGCAACCTAGTAGTTTAGATTCTGGATTAGGTGTTGAAGCTGTTTTACCTCTGCCTTCGCCACCGACTTACTCGGCTAGCGATTCCGCTACAGTTGAGTATTGTCCTCCTTTAACGATTAAGAAGGAAGTTAAACTTTCCGAAGGTCGCAATTACAGTGACAATGCTACGGTCAATTTCAAAAATGAAGATGTTAAATACAAACTTACTGTGGAGAACAATTTTAATCATGACTTACAAAATGTTTCCTTAGCGGATCCATTGGTTGGTCTAAATTTTGTTATTCCAGAACTAAAGCACAATCACAATAATAACTCTTTTACAACAATAGTAGCATTCAATTTAAGCAGCAGTAATGTTACATGGGATGTGGATGGTAAGTTTATTAACACAGCCTCAGCTTCGGTTACCTGCGCAATGCCGGATCAAACAACTAAAACTGCAATTGTAACTGATACTGCAACGGTAAACTATGAGCCTCCTCTTGTCCTCGAAAAAACTGTTGAACCTAAAATTGTCAATTTTAAAGATGATCATGTTACTTACAAATTTAAAATTACGAATAATTTGCATGAGGATTTAAGAAATTTGCTTTTGACCGATCCATTGATTGGGGTTTCAATTCCAATCAATAAGATTGAAGGAAACCAGCATAAATCATTTGATGTTAGTTTTGACCTGTCTACTTTATCAGCAATGGCATGGGATGATAATAAATTCGTCAATACTGGTAAGGTAGTTGCACCCTATATGCAGGATGGTATGGCAACCACATTGGAAGCAATTGATACTGCAACTTTGACCTATGTACCCCCTCTGACTTTGGAAAAAACCGTTTCTCCTACCCCTGTTTTCTTCAAAGATGGAGAGGTTGCCTATACGTTCCTTGTTACAAATAACCTAACAAAAGGCGATATTACGGATGTTGTTTTATATGATTCTCCAATTGGGCCAAATATTACTATTGGCAAGCTCAAAAATGGTCACCCATATACAACTACTGTTGCCTTTGACTTGGGAGATTTGCCAGATGGATCATGGGTTGACAATCAATATGTCAATACTGCAACTGTAATGGGTTTTTATGCCAAACCGAAAAATGATTTCGAAGTTGGAGAAAAATCTATTCAAGATTTATGTGAAACAGTTAAAACTACAGTGACAGCAGTTGATACTGCGGTTGTAACATTCGATCCAACAACTGTAACTATTAACAAAGATGTTCCAAACGTTGAAGGATCAAAAGAGTTATTCAGTTTTAACATTTACAAGATTGTACCGCCGGTTTCTGTAGAAAGCCTTCAAGATCAAATTGGGGCGAATTTTAATGCCACAACTGATGCTTCAATATTAGTCGCTACTGTACCGGTTTCTGAAGTAGTTCCTTATACAATCGCATTAACTCCGGGCGCCATGTATACTATAGTAGAAGCTCCAATGGCAGGCTATACAACATCTGTAGCTTCCATTACTTTTACACTAGTGCCTGGTCAGGATCAAAGTGTACTCTTTACAAATACCAAGGATGTTGTTGAAACTGGGACTTCTACAACAACAAGGAGATCAACAACAACAACAACAACAACTGTTCCTGTAGAGCCAACTCCAGCCGGACCAGTCGTAACAACTACTCCATCCCCGATTGTTATTCTAGATGAGCCACTCACACCGGCAGCACCAGCTCTGCCAAGAACAGGCGGCCTTGATCCATTGTTCTTATATGGACTTGGACTTGCACTTGCTAGCGGCGGATTTGCTATTAAAAGACGTAGAAAGTAGTCTGATCGAGCCAGAGTGATGTATCTATGTCAACAATTGAGGTAGATCCAGTAAAATTAAAAGGTTCTATGTCAAATGTTGGGTAGATTCTGTAAAATTAAAATAAAGCGAACAACTTTTCATGGAGTAGAGCAATCTACTCCATGTTTTCGTATGTCTGGCATTTGATGACGTAAACGGTAAACCATCCGTCTCCCCAGAAAAAAAGAGCCGCATGATTCACTCTCTGAGTAAGCCATGCGGCTCTTGGTTTCATCATTTCAAGTTTCTCCTGCAGTTGTCCGGTAAGGCATCGGACCATGGGAGCAGGTCGTCAAGGAATTCCAAATTTGTGTCATCCATATGCTTTGGTATTTCTTCAAGCACATGCTTAAAGTAGTTGTATGGCTTCA
>JANYJS010000112.1 GCA_025361765.1 Bacillota bacterium | reverse complement strand
CAGAGATATTTCTCGTTTAGAAAGCAGTGGCCTTAAATATAAAATCCTTTGGGGAAGTGCCGAGGATCAGGACATAGTAAATCCTGGCATGGCGAATGTGGACATCCTGATTCATATTGCCGGGATACAGATCAGTGAGCTTATCATGAGAGCTGCAATATCAAATCACGTTAAGTGGGCTGTTTTGGTCCATACAACCGGTAGATTTTCAAAATTTAAAAGCGCCTCTGCCGAATATACTAAAATCGAAGAGAGCATTATTGCTATGCGTGATGTTATAGATATCACTATTGTAAGACCTACCATGATCTATGGCTCTAAATCTGATGTGAATATGCATAAACTTATTGGTTATCTGGATAAACATAAGTTTTTCCCGCTTTTCGGCAGGGGAGACAATCTTATGCAGCCGGTGCATGCAAGGGATTTGGGTAATGCTTATTACGACATCGTGATTCATCAAGGTATCACAAAAAATAAAGAATACAATCTCTCTGGGAAATATCCGCTGCCCTATAAAGATATTATTAAGATCACCAGTAAAACGCTGGGTCGAAAAAACATCATCATAGAAGTACCACTATGGATTTCCATCATTGCGGCAAAGGTCTACAATGCAGTATTTGGAGTCAAAGCAATTATTACAGTAGAACAAGTCCTTCGCATGCAGGAAGACAAAGATTTTAGCTATGAAGAAGCTAGTAGAGATTTCGGCTATGACCCGATCAGTTTTGAAGAGGGCATAAGGGAAGAGATTGAAGGGTTAAAAAGACCAGAAAGTGAATAGGAGCAGCCACTTGGAGTGTGCGAATACTATCATTCCGGCGGTGTATTTTTAGGGCCACCCTCAGATATACCGCTACCTGTCAGAACGCTGCCCACTGTCATAAATAGTATCTTAATGTCCAATCTAAAACTCAGATTCTTTGCATAATAGCCATCTAGATCAGCCTTAATCGTTATAGGAAGTTCATCCCTGCCATTAACCTGAGCCCACCCGGTGATTCCAGGCTTGATGGTGTTGGCGCTAATGCCGCGTGCTTCTGCTTGACGTTCACGTGCATCTATCAGGTCGAGCTGATTCCATAGAGCTGGTCTTGGACCTATAAAGGACATTTGACCCATTAAAATATTAAAAAGCTGTGGGAGCTCATCTAAACTCGATTTCCGTAAGAATTTACCAATCTTGGTTACGAAATTTCCGGAGTCTTGAAAAAGGTGAGTGGGCATATCTCTTGGTGTATCTGTTCGCATGGTCCGGAATTTAAAAATATTAAATTCCACACGATTCATACCGATACGCTTCTGTTTGAATATAGCCGGCCCACTGGACTCCGCTTGGATGATAATCGTCAGCAAAAGCAAAAGGGGCGAAAGTATGACGACAAGTACAATTGCGCTTATGTAATCGAAGAGTTGCTTAACATAAAAATATGGTTTCATCGCGTATACCCCTAAATTTCAAGTAAGATGCAGGAATTTAAAGTAATGATATCATAATACGGCGAATAAAAATAGGGATAAACTATCGTTGACCAACTATAGCCCAAAGGTCTATAATCAAACCATGTCAGTGCAAATTATATGAATTAGGAAGTTGAAATATGAAAAAAAAACTGGAGAGAATAGCCTTGCTGCTTTTGCTGGATATTGTCGCAATCAATGTATCATTTCTAATTGCTTTATTGCTGCGATTTGAAATAGATCCACATAATTCGGAATTCCAAAGATTCTTATCAATTTACGCAGGAACTTTTGTCATCGTAACCTTAATTCAGTTAGCAGTTTTTTATGTTTTTGATCTTTATAATAGCCTTTGGAAATATGCAAGTACCATCGAGATGGTCAAAATCGTTTCTGCAGCCTCATTTGCCTCTGCCGCGACTACCGCCTATTTTGCTATATCTGCCAACATGCTCCCAAGAAGTGTCCTTATTATAGCTTGCCTTTTAGACATGTTTTTTGTTGGTGGAGTCCGATTTAGTTACAGGGCTTTTCGAGGGCTGTACAAAAGAACTCTTCCGTCAGTATTCTTCAAATCCAATAGAGATGCCATTAAACCAGACTTTATTGGTAAGAGTGAAAGAAAAAGAATTATGGTCGTCGGCGCCGGAGATGCCGGAGCCTCAATCATAAAGGAAATTCAGGCCTCTGAAGATCGGGAGCAGAATGTGGTGGTCGTCATAGATGATGACCCGCAGAAGCTGAGGCGGAAAATCCATGGTGTTAGTATTTCGGGGGCTGTTAATGATATCAACGAACTTGCGCTCAAATACCGAGTTGATGAGATTATCATAGCCATACCCTCCGCTGATCGTGCTGCCATACAAAAAATCGTTCAGGAGTGCAGCAAAACCAAATGCAAGGTTAAAATCCTACCGGGCTTATCGGATTTAATAAATGAAAAAGTGAGCGTGAGCAAACTGAGGGAAGTTGACATTTTAGACTTGCTCGGGAGAGATACAGTTGTTCTTGATATTGAAGGCGTGAGCAACTATCTGGAAAACAAAGTGGTTTTGGTGACAGGCGGTGGCGGATCTATTGGCTCAGAGCTTTGCAGGCAGATTGCGAAATATAGGCCCCAAAAGCTTGTCGCTTTGGACATTTATGAAAATTCGGTCTTTTCTCTGGAACAAGAGATGCGGCTCCTTTACCCAGATATTGATTTTGAGGTTGCCATTGCATCGGTCAGAAATCCCAGCAGAATTCGTGACATTTTTGAAAAGTATAAGCCGCAGGTCGTCTTTCATGCTGCCGCGCACAAGCATGTACCGCTCATGGAAAATAATCCAAAAGAAGCGGTTCTCAATAACCTGCTTGGAACCAAGACCGTTTCTGATGTAGCGGATGCATTTGGCGTAGAGCGGTTTGTTTTGATTTCAACGGATAAAGCTGTCAATCCAACCAATGTCATGGGTGCCACCAAAAGAGCCGCTGAGTTTATCATTCAGGACAAAAGCAAGCATTCTTCAGGCAGCATATTTTCTGCTGTCAGGTTTGGGAATGTACTGGATAGCAATGGCAGCGTGATACCGACCTTTAAGAAGCAGATTGAGCTGGGAGGGCCGGTGACGGTCACGCATCCGGAAATTACCAGATACTTTATGACCATTCCGGAAGCGACGCAGCTTGTCATTCAAACCGGGGCGATGGCTTTAGGCGGCGAAATATTTATTTTAGATATGGGACAGCCGGTCAAAATTATCGACCTTGCCAGAAATATGATCGAACTATCCGGGTATAAACCGGGAGTCGACATTGACATCAAAATTATAGGGCTCAGGCCTGGTGAAAAGCTCTATGAAGAATTGTTGATGGCTGAAGAAGGCATCATGGAGACAAGGCATAGAAAGATATTCATAGGCCAGCCGACCCCAATGAATGAGGCCATGCAGGAATTTTTAAAAGCGGATGGTCGTGGTGTGGAAGAACTAAACCGTAGTCTTCTTATCATGAAGGATGAGGAAGTCAAAGACTGGCTCGTGACGATTATCCCCACTTTTACTAAGACTTGCTGATATAAATAATTCTGGAGGTAACATAGATATGGATGGAGGGCATATAAATGGCTGATCAAATAGACAAGCTAGATAATAGGAAAGATATGAACCATATAAAAACTCGATTAGGCATCATCTTCGGCGGCAAATCCGGGGAGCACGATGTTTCTTTGATGTCGGCAACGTCGATCATCAATTCTGTGAATAAAGATAAATATGATGTGGTGTGCATTGGTATAACTCGGGAGGGCAGCTGGCTGCTCTATGACGGGCCGGTCGGGTTGATTGGGACCGGAGCCTGGCAGCAGGTGGCTGAAGAGGCCCTCGCACGCAATCCAGGGAAATACGGCGTGACGATTCTGGGCGCCGGCGGCAGATCGCTGAAAGACTTGGTGGATTTCGCTTTCCCGGTGCTCCATGGGCCTCATGGCGAGGACGGCACCATTCAGGGCTTGTTTGAGATGGTGGATATTCCGTATGCCGGATGCGGCGTACTCGGCTCATCTGCGGCCATGGACAAGGCCGTTGCCAAGGAGATTTTTGCCAAGGCTGGTCTTCCAATCTGTAAACATATGGTTGTTTTTAAAGAGGAAATAGATTATAATGTGAATTCAATTATAGAAAAAATCGAGACAAATTTGGGTTATCCGGTTTTTGTCAAGCCGGCTAATATGGGCTCCAGCGTGGGCGTTACAAAGGCCAAGGACAGACAGGGACTTCTTTCCGCTTTTCGCGAAGCAGTTCTTCACGACCGAAGGCTTGTCATTGAAGAGGGTCTTGATTGCAGAGAGATTGAAACGGGAATTATTGGGAATTATAATCCCGTGGCGTCTTCCGTCGGTGAAATTATTTCGTCAGGGGAATTTTATGATTATACAGCAAAATATTTTGATGGCGGTCAGTCAAAAATGTGCATTCCCGCTGACATTTCTGACGAGATGACAAAGATTATTAGAGCAAGCGCGATTAAGGCCTATGAGGCACTTGATTGCTGCGGATTTTCCAGAGTGGACTTTTTTGTGGAGCGGGGGACAAACAGAATTGTGCTGAATGAGATCAACACAATCCCGGGATTTACCAAATACAGCATGTTTCCATGTCTGTGGGCAGACGCAGGTATGGGGTACCCGGAACTGATTGAGCGCATCATCGATCTGGGCTTTGAGAAATACGCATCAAAACAACAATGACACTTGTTTAATATTGAAACTTGAACACATAATTTGTTGAGAAAAATATGGGCAATTTGGACAAAAATTAATATAAAAAGGGAAAAGGGTAGGGGGTAACAACCAAGATGAAAGATATTATGCTGAAAATTATTGGCAAACAAATCATGAAGGACTCGGAAGAGCAGCAAATCGAGTTCGTGACTGAAGGCAAATTCTACGAAGAAGGAGATGCCTTGTTTCTCACTTATGCTGAGAGCGAGTTCTCCGGCATGCTTGGCTGCACCACCAGCCTTAAGATTACGGACAACAAAATAGAGATGAGGCGTTTTGGCGATGGGGCTTTCATGGATAATGAAATGGAATTTCAAAAAGGCAAGCGGTTCAGAGGGATGTACGAAACCCCTTATGGCTCTGTGGAAATGGAGCTTCTGACCAACAGCATCACCAATAAGATCAACAAAAAAGACGCTAAAGGCTCACTGAATATAGATTATCATATCAGTCTTCGCGGGCTTTCGGAAGGCCGCAGCAGGCTGGATATCGAGATACTGTAAATCTAAGATAGGCGATAAAAAGTGGGGGCACTAGTTTATATTGGTATTAGGAGACAAATTTTTTAGGAGGTAAACTGAACATGAGTCAATCAACTGCAAGAAAAATAGCCAAGGTCATAGCGATTCTAATTATTGTCGCCATGGTGCTGACTTCTTTTTCTTTTGTATTTTTGTCCGTTGGGCAGTCCGTGTCCTATGCGGCGACAACTCAGGTGGTTCCAGCGAAGATTGCGGCTGCACAGACAACTCAGGCGTTGACAGCGACGATTACAGCTACAGAGGACAGCGCCTATATCAATTCGGAGCTGGACTTCATGAAGCAGCTGGTCCAGGACATCAAGAAGAATTATAAAGACGACGTAACTTATAAACAAATGATCGATGGCGCCTTCAAAGGCATTTTTGAATCCCTCGATCCTCATAGTGTTTATTATGCTACTACCGAGGCCAGGGATGATTTTGTCACTACAGTGGACGGTGAATTCAGTGGCGTCGGCGTGAGCCTTGACACGGCCAGCGGCCAGTGCGTCGTTGTGGCTCCAATTTCCGGGACGCCAGCGGCTAAAGCAGGAATACTCCCAGGAGATATTGTTGTTGAGGTCGACGGAAAAGACGTGCGCAAGCTTACTGGAGATGAGATCGTGGCTCTTTTAAGAGGAGCGGTGGGAACAAAGGTTAGTCTGGGCATCGAAAGGGCAGGCTCGAATGGCGTGATTACTTTCGCCCTGATTAGAGAAGTCATCAAAGTCAAGGCAGTCTCAGGCAAGATGCTTGAAAACGGTATTGGCTACATTAAAATTGACAGCTTTGACAATGATACGGACAAGGAATTCACAGCCATGAAGCTCCAGCTCCTTGCTCAGGGCATGACCAAAATGATTATTGATTTGCGTAACAATCCCGGTGGTTACATTGACGTTGCCGCAAATATTGCAGACCAGATTATGCCTGCTGGAACCATTGTTTCTTTTGAGAAACAGGGAAAAACAGTAGACAAGATAACGGCCAGCGGCGTTGGCATCACCCATTTGAAGATCGCAGTGCTGATCAATAACGGCAGCGCCAGCTCTTCTGAAATTCTGGCAGGCGCCCTTCAAGATACCAAATCAGCGGTCCTGGTGGGAGAGCAAAGCTATGGCAAGGGCACTGCCCAACAAGTCATAGAACTGGCAAATGGAGCGTCAATGAAGCTTTCCAAATACTATTTTTTAACGCCAAGCAACAGGAAAATCGACCACGTCGGCCTGACTCCAGACTATGTGGTGACCAATAAAATCGGCAGCGAGGCAGAAAACAAGCTGATGCTTTCCAGAGTCACAGCATTTGCCCCAATGATCGAAAATACCAAACCTAAAGCAGGCGACAAAGGGCTTAACGTCTACGGCGCCCAGGAGAGACTGGCTTTCCTTGGATACAAGCTGCAGGCCAGTGGCGTGATGGATGCGGCCACGGTGTCTTCTGTCAAGCTCTTTCAAAAGAGCAGCGGACTTTACGCCTACGGGGGTCTGGATAATACAACCAGGATGGCCCTATCCAAAGCCATTACGGACTATGTCAGCAAGGCAACTGTGGACGGCAGCGATCCCCAGCTTTTGAAGGCGATTGAGATTGTTCAGAAATAAGCACCGGTGACAACGCCGGTGACCGTCGGTGAGAAGGTCGGAGACAATCGTAAAACGGAGGTGAATCTTGATGACAATCGATGAGCTAAAGGATATTGCCCTACAAGGGGAAGGCTATAAGATAGAATTTAAGGAAATTTCAGAGAAGACTTTTGTTGAAGAGGTCACCGCGTTTGCCAATGCTTCCGGTGGAAGAATTTTTCTTGGAATTGCAGATGACGGAAAAATAAAAGGTGTTGACACCTCCAATGCTTCAAGGTCTAAGATTCAAGATGCGATTTCTCAGGTTAAACCGTCTATTTCGGTAGATATTGAGATTGTTGACAATGTTTTCGTCATTCATGTTCCTGAGGGAAAAGACAAACCTTACGCCTGCTCCAAAGGATTTTACCTGAGAATGGGCGCCAATTCACAGAAATTGGAAAGAGATGACATTATAGAATTTTTTCAAAGTGAGGGAAAAATTCGCTTTGATGAAATTGTTATTAGAACAGTTGATTTCCAGGACAACTTGGATAGCAAGGCCTACAACCACTTTATTAAGCGTTCGGGTATTTCCCATGTGATTGGGCAGGAAGACTTGCTGCTCAACCTTGATTGTATCAAAAGGGATCATGAAGAGCATCTTCGTTATACCAACGCTGGAGTTCTGTTTTTTACAAAGAACCCCATAGAAATCATTAAGCATGCCTCCGTCGTTTGTGCTCTTTATAAAGGGACTGACAAAATAACCATTCTCGACAGGAAGGCATTTGTCGGAAACCTCATCGCAAATATTGAAGATGCCTTTTTGTTTCTCCAGAAGCATTTAAATCTTCGCTATGAATTTGAAGGCCTAAGAAGGATTGAAATACTCGACATACCTGAAATTGCTTTGCGTGAAGCCATTGTTAATGCGGTTTGCCAGATCCGGAATTTGATACGGAAGGTTTTTTTGTTGTGACATTTAAAAGAGAATCCTATTTAAAATCATATAGCGTCGGAGACAGCGTCGGAGACAACGTCGGAGACAACGTCGGAGACAACAGAGAAGCATTATCAGAATTACAGGAAGAAATAATAAAATTGCTGAAAGAAAATCCGAAATTAGCAGCGATAAAACTTAAAGAACTCATTGGAATTAGTAGCCGAAATATTGAAAGAAATCTGTCTCAACTTAAAAAAATGGGGATACTTAAGAGAGTGGGCCCGGATTATGGGGGACAGTGGCAAGTCAGGGAGAGAGACAAATAACTGAAATAAGAAACAGAAAACAGCACCGTTATTTCACATTTTATTGACAAAGTGAAATAACGGTGCTGTCTTTAGATTTTATATCTTTACTTCAAAACTAAAATGGCTAACGAAAAAGACAAATACTATATCTTGCTTGATGAAGTGCAGCAGGTTGCGTCCTGGGTGCCCTTGCGGTCGATCCACGACCACTATAAAAAAGTGATTCTGACCATGGATAGAACTATTTATAATGATTTCGATGGGATAAGGATCGTCAATATTATCGATTTTTTGCTTGAGTGAATTGCTCGCAATGTTGATTTACCGATGGTGCTATGATATAATATAAATATAAATTACCGAATAGGTAAAAATAATTCCAAAGCCGATTGATATCTAGCATAAGGAATTGTATAATGAAGATAAAGTATCATAATAAAAAAATAGAAGCTCTTTGCACCGACTATGGTAGAGCAAAAATGCAGTTGGGGCAGGAGGTGGCAACAAAGTTGTTTGCTGCCGTCAACTATATTAGTAGTGCCAAATCGCTGCAAGATGTAAAAAACTATTCGGCATATAACTTACACCTTTTGATCGGTCAAAGAAAAGGACAATATGCTATTGAACTTGGAAGAAAACTGGGATTCCGATTGATAATAATCCCACTTAACGAAAAAGATGAAGAGTGGGTGGCTGCACAAGAGCATGACTTATTAAAAGCAACAAAAGTAGTGATAATTTGGGAGGTGAATAATCATTATGAATAAGATTGAAAAGGATAATATGATTGCCTTTCATCCAGGATACTACATAAGTGAAATTTTAGAAAACCTTGACATAACGCAATCAGAATTAGCGAAGCGTCTCAACACAACGGACAAGACTTTAAGTAAACTCGTCAATGGCCAGATATCTATTTCCGATGAAATTGCTATAAAGTTATCTTTTGCTACGGGTACATCGGTTGGATTATGGTTCAACCTTCAGGCGGAATACGATCGACGCAAGCTTGAGATGGATGAAGTTGAAAAGCAACTTGAAGCTGAATCAGAATATTTGGACGTGCTTGATTACAAATTTTTTGTCAACTGCAGTAATGCGGCAGACATAAAAGGAAAGATTGAAAGAACCAGAGAGCTACTCAGGATATTGAATATTGCATCGTTTTCCGTTTTAGAAAGAAAGGATCTGCTTGCTTGTTTTAAAACTGCAACATCAAATGAAAGAAATAAAAAAATCATCTGCTCCAATGCATGGGTTCAGGTAGCCATCAACAAAGCAAATGAAAAGAAAACTGATGACTTCAATGAAAAAAAACTAACCTTACATCTCGAAGAAATAAGAAGTATGACTGTAAAAACTCCAACGGAATTTATGCCAAGGTTAAATGAAATATTTATGTCAAGTGGTATTGCCTTTGTTCTGCTGGAACATCTAAAGAACTCAGGAGTAAATGCAGCGACGAAATGGATCAATGAAAACAAGGTGATGATAGCCATTAATGACCGAGGCAGAGACGCGGATAAATTCTGGTTTGCCCTATTTCATGAAATCAATCATGTTTTCCAGAAACAGGTTAAGAGGATAATGATAGATGGTGATGTTGTTTCTGAATATGACAATACGCTACTTGAATGCGAAAGTGATACTTTTGCACAAAAAATTCTGATACCCTACAATAAATACGCAGAGTTTGTTAATGCTGAGTTTTATACATATGAGAGCATCATAACTTTCGCAAAAGAAATTAATATCGCACCTGGCATCGTTGTAGGGCGGCTCCAGCACGATAATCGCATCCCATTCAATAAGTTTCATGATTTAAAATTAAAATACAAGATTCTTATGAATTGATTAGAACTTACAGAAATCAGGTGGCACTATGCATGCGATAAAAAAGCCCAGTTATTTCGCTTTGAGATACTAAAGTGAAATAACCGGGCTTTATAGTTTTATTTTTTAGCTATAATACAAATTGTTTGAGGAGTATTCAGGATCGCTTGTGACGTCGATGCCGAGGCTGGTCAGCAGCTGCTCGTCGCTGAAGCTCAGGATTGCCGTGCAGTGGGCTTTGCAGCCGCGAAGTTCCGTCAGCTTTTCTAAGGCAGCCTGGGCCGTTGGGTTAGTAGCCGCAGAAATGGTTAAGGCTAGCAGAACTTCTTCACAGTCAAGAGTGGCCTTGCCGCTTCTTAGGATATTCAGCTTCAAGGTTTCGATTGGCCCCAGTATGACTGGAGAAATGATGTGAATGTCTTCTGAAAGGCCGGCAAGAAGTTTAATGGCGTTAAGCACTGCTGCGCTGGCGGCCACCATGGTTTTGGAGCTTTTTCCAGTTACGATTCTGCCATCGGAAAGCTCGATTGCCATGCCGATGATATTTTCTTCACATTTATTTTCTTCAGAATTCTTTGTTTCTGCGTAAGCTCTGGCTTTCGCGACTACAGTCCTGTCTGTTTCCTTGAGTCCAAGCTCGTCCATGATGAGTTTGGAGCGATCCAAAGATTCCTGGTTTAGAAGTCCTTTTTTGTATTCGCATTTACTCTTGAAATACCTTCTCACTATTTCCTGCTTCGAAGCTTCACGAACCACAGCATCGTCGATAATGGCAAAACCGACTTTGTTTACGCCCATATCTGTAGGAGATTGATACATGGATGCCACGCCGGTAATTTTCTCGATGATTCTTCTGATGACTGGGAATATTTCAAGATCGCGATTGTAATTGATGGCCATTTGACCATAAGCTTCGAGATGGAAGGAGTCAATCATGTTGACGTCCATAAGATCCACAGTGGCGGCCTCGTAGGCGACATTCACCGGGTGTTTGAGCGGGAGATTCCAAACTGGGAAGGTTTCAAATTTTGAATAACCGACTTTGATGCCTCTTTTGTTTTCGTGGTAGAGCTGGCTGAGACAGGTGGCCAATTTGCCGCTGCCTGGACCTGGTCCAGTGACGACGACTAGGGGCCTCGTGGTTTCGATATAGGGGTTGGCACCGTATCCTTCGTCGCTGACGATGAGGTCCACATCTGTCGGGTAGCCCTTGGTGGCTAGGTGCTTGTAAACTTTGAGTCCGCGTCTTTCCAGTTTGTTGATGAAGACGTCCGCGGCTGGCTGTCCTTCGTATCTGGTAATAACCACGCTGTTGACTGTCAGGTCATATTTTCTGAGATCGTCCATTAGTCTGAAGACGTCTAAATCGTAGGTAATTCCGAAATCCTGCCTGGTCTTATTTCTTGCAATATCACCTGCGTAAATCGCAATGATAATTTCTGTCTTGTCCTTTAGTTTATGCAATAATTTGATTTTCGCATTTTCGTCAAAACCGGGGAGCACTCTTTTGGCGTGCATGTCGAATAATAATTTTCCGCCAAATTCCAGATA
>JANYJS010000094.1 GCA_025361765.1 Bacillota bacterium | reverse complement strand
GACCTGGCGCTTTCCCAGTGAGATCTATAGCAACATTGCTATTTTTATCAGAAACAATGCGAATCAGTTCTTTTTTGGGTTTGGATATCATGCAGCCCACACATTTTCTCAAAGGAATTTTTTTTTCTTTCACAGGACACCACCCTTTTACACATTATTTATCAACGGTTTTTTTAGCCCTCGGCTTCTTTGGTGCAGGCTCAGCTAGTTCATCCATGCTCTTAACGGCTGGCGCAGCTTTCTTAGCTCTGGTTTTCTTTGGTGCAGGCTCTGATGGTTCTTCTACAGATGCAGTGATAGGATCAACCTTCTTAGCCCTCGTCTTCTTTGGTACTGGCTCTGTCTTTATTTCTACCTCCGGATCCTCAATGATTGGAGTCGCTTTCTTTGCTTTCGTCTTTTTTATTTTAGGTTCAGCAGCCTCTGAGGCCACTTCATCAGTAAAATCAGAAGGCTCGTCCTGAACCGACTCTTCTTCTGGTTCGCCATCAGGGAAGTATTGTGTATGGCTTTTAATATCGATCTTCCATCCGCAAAGCTTCGCTGCAAGCCGAACATTTTGTCCCTCTTTGCCAATGGCTAAAGAAAGCTGGTAGTCAGGTACCACTACGGTCGCTGATTTTTCAGCAGAATGAAGGATGACTTTTTCAACTTTGGCTGGGCTCAGTGCGCTCTGAATAAGTTCGGCAGGGTTTATACTCCAATTAATGATGTCTATCTTTTCTCCAAATAGCTCATCGACAATGTTCTGAACGCGGTTTCCCCGATACCCGACGCAGGCGCCAACAGCATCCACGTTTGGATCATTGGTGAATACGGCAAGTTTGGTCCTAGAGCCAGCTTCTCTTGAAATGCTTTTGATTTCTACAATGCCGTCATGGATTTCAGGCACTTCTAGTTCAAATAGTCTTTTAACAAGGCCCGGATGAGAACGGGATAGGTAAACCTGAGGACCTTTTGTTGTCTTTTTAACTTCCATGATATAAACTTTAAGCCTACTGTTCATGGTATATTTTTCGCCTTTAACCTGTTCGGTATGAGCTAAGATTCCTTCAGTTTTTCCCATATTGATAAAAATGGTGTCGTTACTGGTCCTCTGAATAATTCCTGTGGCCAGCTCACTTTGTCTGCTAGAAAAATCATCGTAAATCATGCCCCTTTCTGCCTCTCTGATTCTTTGCACGACAACTTGTTTCGCTGTTTGGGCTGCAATTCTGCCGAAATCCTTTGGCGTTACGCGTTTTTCAACAATATCACCCAAAATGTAATCCTTATCAACCTCTCTAGCCTCTTCTAATGAAATCTCTGCATATTTGTCATGGACTTCTAGGACAACGGTTCTTTGCATAAAAACGTCAAATTCACCAGTCTCTTCATCTATATCCACTCTGACGTTATGCGATGTCCCATAGTTCTTTTTATAGGCCGAAACCAAAGCTGATTCAATTGCTTCCATTAGGAGTTCCTTAGAAATCTCTTTTTCTTTCTCAAGCTGTTCTACTGCTTTTAAAAATTCTTTACTCATCTTTGCCTGATCTCCTCCTTAAAAAATAACGGTGAGTTTGGTTTTAGCCACCTGATCTCGCAATAATTCAATTTTATTCTGCTTATCAATGATTAGGGATATGACATTCTCTTTTAAACCTTCAAGTTCTCCTGTAATAACCTTTTGACCATTTATGGGTTTATATAGAAACACATCCACCATTCGTCCTTTATACTTCTGAAAGTCACTGTCTCGTAGCAATGGGCGGTCAAGTCCCGGAGACGATACTTCAAGATAATAATTCCTCTCAATAGGATCAAGTTCATCCAGCTTATCGCTGACATAACGGCTGACCTTTTCACAGTCTTCAATGCCAACGTTTTCTTCGTTTCCCAAAGACGAATCAGATTTATCGATATAAATCCTTAACACCCAATCTTTGCCCTCTTTTAAATACTCAATGTTGAAAAGTTCGTAACCATTCTCTAAAAGAAATGGTTCAAGTATTTCTGGTACAAGCTCTGTAATTTTTCTTTTACTCATAGTCTGCTTCTCCTCTATGCATAGTCCGGGAGTGCCTAAAAATTAAAGAGTGGGTTTGCCCACTCTTCGCTAACATCTTTTGTATTGCGTTTGTTTAATAAAATATACCATGAAATCAGTATTATAGCAACATTTTTTTGTGTTCACTAGGGCAATTTTCTTGGACTTAAATGAAAGCAAATATAAATTTGGGAAATATAATTGCATTTAGTTCTGCAAGGCTTCTTCCGGGTTATTACCATAAAGTAAGCTGATCAGATTCAGGGAGGTCCGAAAGCGTGCCGTGATTTTTAAGAGCAAGTATTGCAGTCTTATTGATTTTAGTCCTGCTCTTCAAGTCGTCAACAGATAGGAACAGGCCTTTGTTAAATTCTTGATCAATTGCCAGTGCTGCATTTTCTCCGACACCAGGCAAGGCCATAATCGGAAGCAATAATTGTCCTTCGTCTACTTTGAAATAACGCGCATCTGAAAAGCCAATTTTAGCCGATTTAAACGAGAAACCTCGGGCATACATCTCATAAGCCAATTCAAAAACGATCAGCTCATCCTCCTGCTTTTTAGTGGCTACTTTACCCAATTGCTCTATAACAGATATTTGCTTCTCTATGGCATGGATCCCCTGCAAAATAATTTCCGAATCAAATTCGCTGATTTTCATGGAAAATAGCACCGCATAAAACTCCAAAGGATAATAAACCTTATAATAGGCTATCCTATAAGACATCATCACATACGCGACGGCATGAGCTTTTGGAAACATGTACTCTATTCTTCTACAGGATTCAATATACCATTCAGGCACATGGTGCTTTCGCATTTCTGCCGCTTCTTCCTCAGAGACCCCTTTCCCCTTTCTGACATTTTCCATAATCTTAAAAGCAAGTTTATTTGGCAAACCTTTATTTATAAGATAATTCATGATGTCGTCTCGCGTTGATATCACATCCTGTAATACAGCTTTCCCACCTAAAATAAGTTCCTGTGCATTATTAATCCAAACATTAGTTCCATGAGACAAACCAGATATCCTAACCAAATCAGAAAAGTTAGAAGGATTAGTCGCATCCAGCATTTGCCTAACAAATTTCGTTCCGAATTCCGGTATGCCAAAGCTACCATGATTATATTTGTAGTTTTTTATTTGAATGCCAATTCCATCAATGCCATTGAAAATGCTGTTGACACGCTGGTCTCTAAGAGGCACTTTGAGAGGATCTATCCCGGTTAAATCTTGAAGCATTTTAATCATCGTCGGTACATCATGGCCTAAAATATCAAGTTTAAGCAGTCTGCCGCTAATGGAATTATAGTCAAAATGCGTGGTTATGATCCCAGAGGTTGCGTCATTCGCAGGAAATTGAATTGGGCAAAAGTCATAAATATCCATATGCTGAGGCACTATCATGATCCCTCCTGGGTGCTGTCCTGTGGTCCTCTTGACACCAGTACAGCATTGGGTCAAGCGGTCCGTTTCCCATTTCGTCGCCATTTCTCCGCCTTGTTCGAAGTATTTCATGACAAATCCATAGGCCGTTTTTGAGGCAATCGTGCCTATGGTTCCTGCTCTATAGACATTATCCTTGCCAAAAATCTCCTCTGTGTATTTATGAGCTGTTGCCTGGTATTCTCCAGCAAAATTCAGATCGATATCTGGCTCCTTATCTCCTTCAAATCCAAGAAATACTTCAAAAGGGATGCTGAATCCATCTTTTCTATAATCCGTATCACATATTGGACATTTTTTATCCAGCATATCTACGCCGCAGTCACAACCCTCACTGTTTGTAAAATCAGAGTGCTTACAGTTCGGACAAATGTAATGAGCTGGCAAGGGATTAACTTCTGTTATTCCACTCATTGTCGCTGCAAACGATGACCCTACAGATCCTCTTGACCCTACTAAGTATCCATCTCGCATAGACTTTTCAACCAGCAATTGGGCTACAACATACATAACTGCATAGCCGTGGTCTATAATAGAATGAAGCTCTCTTGACAGTCTTTTCTCAACAATATCCGGCAAAGGATCTCCATAGATGCTTTTAGCTGTAGTCCAGCATATCTGCCTTAAAGAATCTTCCGATCCTTGTATTTTAGGTGGAAAAGTTCCGTCTGGAATGGGTTGAATGTCCTCAATTAAATCTGCTATCTTGTTCGGATTATCTATAACAACTTCGCGGGAAATTTCCGGGCTTAAATAGTCAAATTCAGCCAGCATCTCATCTGTGGTACGCATATAAAGACCCTGATCTCCCTCAATATCCTTGTAGCCCTGCCCAGCCATTAAAATTTTCCTATAAAGTGCTTCTAAAGGCTCTAAGTAATGCGCATCGCAGGTCGCAACAACTAACTTGTTGTGATCTGAACCAAGTCTAATGATTTCTTTATTAATGGCAATAAGACCCTCTTGATCCTGAATTTTTCCATCACGTATTAGAAATTCATTATTAACAAGGGGTTGAATCTCAAGGTAATCATAATAGTTAACCAGCTCTTGAATATCTTTATCCGGGCGTTTGTTTAAGATGCTTTGAAATACCTCTCCCGCCTGACAGGCTGATCCCAATATAAGGCCTTCCCTAAACTCTGTTAAGACAGATTTAGGGATTCGCGGTTTCTTATAGAAATAATCCATGTGAGACTTTGAGATCAGTCGATAAAGATTCTTAAGGCCAGTATGATTTTTGACCAAAATAATAATATGATTGGTTTCTTTAATTTTATAGTCAATACTTTTTCCTGCTGCCTTGCCGATATCATTCAGCGCTTTGATACCCAATTCTTCAAGCTTTACAAAAAGTTTAATCAATATCTCCGCAGTTACTTTTGCATCATCTGAGGCTCTATGATGATTTTCCAAATTGACAGATAATGCCTCGGCAACCAAATTCAATTTATGCCTTTTAATATCCTTTAGCAGCAATCTTGAGAGATATAAGGTGTCCACTATGGGGTTTGTGATATCTAAGCCATGTTTTCTGGCTTCTTCTCTGATGAATGATACATCGAAGTCTGCATTATGCGCAACAATTGGCATGTCCCCAATATAAGCCAGCAGTTGAGGAAAAATCGTTTTTATCGACGGGGCGTCCTTGACCATATCATAGTTGATGCCTGTAAGTTCGGTGATGCGAGAAGGAATATAGCCACAAGAAGGACGAATAAGCGAGTGGAAACGATCAACGATTTTTTTCCCACACACGCGGACTGCTCCAATTTCTATAATTTCATCCTTGATAGCCGAAAGCCCAGTAGTTTCAATGTCAAATACAATAAAGTCGCTATCTGTCGTCAGATCCTTTGGGTAGGCGCCTTGGCTGAATTCATCTTCAAAAACATAGCCCTCAATGCCATAGATGACCTTGATCTTACCTTTTAGCTTTTTTGCCATTTCCATGGCCTCTGGAAAAGCTTGAGCGACACCGTGATCAGTTATAGCAATAGCTTTATGCCCCCAAGATTCAGCGAGTCTAATTAGGTCTTTCGTTTCAATCAAACCGTCCATAGCGCTCATCTTCGTATGGGCGTGCAGTTCCACTCTCTTAAATGATGCGTCATCGCTTCGTGTAGCTACATGAGTTTTCTCAATATCTTTTGCCATAATGACAAGAGCGCTTTCATAATTGTCGTAGTCTACGCTGCCTTTTATTTTAACAGAATCCCCAATATTCAGATTGATGTCAAGGTCATTCCATTTATCTTCTGAGATGAATAGTTTTGCGCATGCGGAACCGGTATTGTCAGTAATGAGAAAACTCACCATTTGTTTGCCATTTTTGATGGCGCGGTTATTTTTGGCAAATATTTCCCCTTGTATCACCACTATTCCGCTGTTTATCGCTAAGTCTTTTATGCTCATAGGTAGGTCAGAGATTGGTTTTCCTAGTAGTCTACCCGCACGAACCGGGCCTTTATTATTTTTTTTCAGATTTATATTGGCTGCCATCGTTGGCGCAGAGGCCTCCATTGCTCTATGCTCTGCCTCAGCAGCGGCTTCCGACCTCTTTGTTTGATCGGAATAATGGGTAACATGGTTTTCAAATTTAACATCAATATTAATTTTAAATTTATCTGCAAGCATTCTGCTGAACTGTTTTGCCACATCCTTATTAAGCCTTGAAACAGCTCCGTCTCCAAGGGCTTTAATAATCAATTCTTTTGTATCCTGTAAATAAATATACTCTTTGGGAAAGATGGTCTTTGTTAGGTGGGAATCGTCTCCATGAACTGCATGGATCATATAATCGATGTAAAGACCCATTAGCTCCGTTTCAGAAATCACCATTGTCTCATAAATAAAATCAAAAGAGATTCCGCTAACGTCTGGAAGCTCTTTGATCATGGCATCATAGATTGTTTGTATGTTTTCATGGGGTATGACAAAATTAAGTTTTATGACAACCTGCAATTCTTTGCTCGCTTTGGTTAAAGCTGCTTTCACAATTTCAAACTGCATGTTTTCTATAGGATGTTGGCTAATTTTTTCCCATTGTATAGCACTTTCGATAAGCTTGTTCACAGTTGACCTCCTGAAAATCTCAGCTATACTTTAATAGCTTAATTGTTATTGGGATCCGATGAGTTTTTCTATTTCTTTCAAGAATTCTTTCTCTGCGGAAAAAACAGGAACTGTTCTCATTAATTCTCCATCTTTAAAAAGAACCGCTTTCCCTTTACCAAAGGCAACTCCAATATCCGCTTCTTTGGCCTCCCCTGGGCCATTTACCTCGCACCCCATAATTGCTGCCGTAAATGGTTTTTTTATTTTTATGGTGTTTATTTTGCTTTCGAGGGCATCTATAAAACGCACTAAGTCAACACTGCATCTTCCACAGGTCGGGCAAGAAATGAGATTAATGCCCTCGTCTCTAAGCCCAACTGCCTTCAATAACTCTTTTGCGAAAAGGACTTCGCTGACGGGATCTCCTGTAAATGATACTCTGATAGTATCACCTATACCGGCTAAAAGAAGTGCTCCGATACCGGCAGCCGACTTGACTTTTCCTCTCTCGATGGTTCCCGCTTCAGTGATGCCGATGTGAAGAGGATAAGGCATTTGCTCTGCAATGAGCACGTGCGCATCATAGTTTAAGCGGACATGAGAAGATTTTAAAGAAACAACGATATCCTCAAAACCCATTTCCTCTATATCTCTGATATTTCTAAGGGCACTCTCTACCATGCCTTGGGCAGTAATCCCACCATATTTAATCAAGATATCCTTTTCAAGAGATCCTGAATTCACACCAATTCTAATTGGAATTGCGCGCTCTTTAGCCACGTTGACAATTTTACGCACCTTATCCCGATCACCAATGTTTCCTGGGTTGATTCTGATCTTATCAGCGCCATTTTTCATAGCTTCAATCGCCAAACGGTAATCAAAGTGAATATCAGCAACGAGGGGAATGTTGATCACTTTTTTGATATCCTTTAATGCTTCAACAGCTTCAAAGTCAGGCACGGCGCAGCGTACAATCTGGCAGCCCGCTTCTTCAAGTCTAAATATCTGTGATACTGTAGCGCCTACGTCTCTGGTATTTGTATTCGTCATGGATTGTATAGTGACTGCTGATCCGCCGCCTATTCCAACTTTCCCACATAGTACTTTACGTGTTTTTCTTTCCAATTTATTTCCTCATCTCTTAAAATCCAACCTTTATTTTGCAAATAATCTGCCTACGTCCTGTACCGATATCCAAATCATCAGCATGAACAAAAGCATCAATCCAGCAAAGTGGATCTTATTCTCAATCTCATCGGAGATGCGCCTTCCTGTCAGTTTACGGATTCCCATAAATAACAGTCTTCCTCCATCTAGCGCTGGCAATGGAAGCATGTTAACGATGGCAAGATTAAGACTAATTAGTGCTGTTAAATTTGCCAGATAAACAAAACCCATCTTTGCAAAATCGCCAATCGTACTAACAATACCAATAGGTCCCATTAAATCTTTCGTTGAGCCGCCGCCAGTAAAAAGAACGCCCAAATAATCAAGCATCATAGCAGCCATTGTGAACGTCCCAATAACGCCGGACTTGATTGCTTCGATTGGATTCTTCTCATAAGATGGCAAAATTCCTATAATTCTTCTTCCGGTTTCATCCTTGCTAATTTTAGACACTATAGTGAGTAGCGCTCCATCTCTATTAACAACTATTTTTAAGGTATCTCCTGTACTGGTTGATATGCTTCCGGTAACATCATCCCAAGTTGCAATGCTTTTATCCGCTATTTTGACTATGGTATCGCCGGCTCTAATGCCGGCAGTCATGGCCGGATCTCCAGAGCTTACACTGCTTATCGTATTGGTGGGAAATCCAATGGCAAATAAAATCAAGGTCAAAATGACAATAGTTGTCAATAAATTCATAAACGAGCCCGCAACAACGACAAGCGCTTTTGCCCATGTTGGCTTATTATTAAATGCTCTTATGTCTTCTGAATTCTCGTCTTCACCTTCCATCTTCACATATCCCCCGATAGGAAATGCTCTCAATGAATATTCTGTATCTCCTCTTGTCTTTTTGAACAATACAGGTCCCATTCCTATTGCAAATGCGTTGACTCTTATTCCTACTGCTTTTGCAGTAATAAAATGTCCAAATTCATGAACAAATATTAAGAGGCAAAATATGGCTATGGCGGAAACTATAGTTAGTAGCATAATTGTCTCACCTTCTCTCTCGTTTCTTGGTCAATGGACAAAATGGTTTCCATTGTGAGTTCATACACCGGATTATGCGTTTCCAGTATGATCTGAATTTTTTGCTGAATATCCAAAAATGGAATTTTATTATTTAAGAAAAAACCGACCAGTTCTTCATTGGCTGCATTCAAAACGATCATATAACTGCCACCAAGCTTGAGTGTATCATAGGCATATTGAAGGCATCTAAAGGTTTCTAAATCCGGCTTTTCAAAATTTAACGCGCTTATTTTAGTGAAATCTAGACCTACAAGATCGTTTTCTCGTCTTATTGGATGTGAAAATGCGTAATTGATCGGCCCCCTCATATCTGCAGCGCCAAGCTGGGCTAAGATGGAATGGTCTATAAATTCAACCATTGAATGAATGATGCTTTCTGGATGAACAAGAACTTCAATCTGCTCTGGCGGCATATCGAATAACCAGTGAGCCTCAATCACCTCAAGTCCTTTATTCATTAGTGTTGCAGAATCAATGGAAATTTTTTTGCCCATTTTCCATTTTGGGTGTTTTAACGCTTGATCTACACTGACATTTTTTAATCCCTCTATTTTTTTACCCCGAAATGGCCCTCCCGAAGCAGTGAGAATGAGTCTTTTTATGGCTTTATTGTCGTTTCCTGCAAGGCATTGACTGATGGCGCTGTGTTCACTGTCTACAGGGATCAGTTTTCCGCCATTTTCCGAGATCGTCTTCATAATGAGTGAGCCGCCAGAAACAAGCGTCTCCTTGTTTGCTAAGGCAATATCCTTACCAATTTTTGCCGCCGCATAGGTTGGTTCTAATCCAATCATGCCCACTAAAGCATTGAGCACTAAATTGCAATCTGCATAGGTTGCTGCCTGAACCAGACCTAAAGATCCAATTAAAAATTCTGTCTTAGGATACTCTTTTTTAAATCTTAGAGCAGTAGCTTCATCTGACACAACTGCAGCTTCCGGATTGAATTGATTGATTTGCTTTGAAAGCAGAGTCATGTTGCTAAATCCTGAAACAACAGCTACCTGATACTCCTGTGGGTTATGCGCTATAATATCTAGGGCTTGGGTCCCTATAGATCCAGTCGACCCCAAAATTGCTATCTTTTTCATCTTTTATTACCCCTAACGTAGCATAGTCCATTATTACTATAGCTACCTGATTTTATTTCAATACAAGTATTATGTAATAATACACCACGGGCGCTGTAAAAAGAACGCTATCAAAACGATCCAGAATTCCGCCATGCCCAGGAATCAGATTTCCATAATCCTTGATGTGCATTTTTCGTTTGAATAATGATGCGGTTAAATCACCCAGTTGTGCCGCTATGCTTCCAACGAAACCAATAATTAGGCAGTGAATAAACAAATCTTGTATAAAAAAATAACCGAAGATGCCGCAAAAAATGATACTACCTATTGCTCCACCAATGGACCCTTCTACCGTCTTTTTAGGGCTAATATTGGGACAAAGCTTATGCTTCCCAAATAAATATCCTGAGAAATAAGCCAGAGTATCTGTTCCAAATGCGGTTAAAACGACAAGCCATAAAAAATCATGATAAGTCTCGATTTGGTCAATTAGCACGATATGATAGGATAGGAAAACAATATAAAACACGCCAGTCAAAGTCGCCATGGCATCTTGCAATTCTCGTTTTCCAATATTAAATAAGTATAATAAGCTGCTTAAAATCACCGCAAAAAACCAAAGCATATAAAATTTGTCTGGCAAGGAAAAAATAAAGATACCATATAAAAGAACTACACTAGCAAAACCTATGCTATAGGACGGTTTAATCCCAATATTTTGAAAGCCGTCATAAAACTCTTTAACACCGAAAAGGCCAATCAACAGGCACCCAATCAGCAGTACCCAGTTACCTAGAACGATAATAATCAGCAGAGGTGCCAATAAAAGGCCCGATAATACTCTTGTCTTCATTTATTTTACTCCGCCAAATCGTCTTTTTCTATTTTGATAATCCAAAATAGCTTCTTCAAGATCCTTTTTTTTGAAATCCGGCCAGTATAAATCTGTAAACCAAAGTTCACTATAAGCCGCCTGCCAAAGAAGAAAATTGCTAAGCCTCAGTTCTCCTCCGGTCCGTATAATCAAGTCAGGATTCGGAATACCCCTAGTATAGAGCAGGGATGAAAAAATCTCATCGTCGATGTCGTTTGGATCTATCTCGTTGTTCATGCTCCTAATGGCGAGTTCCTTGACTGCCTTCAAAATTTCTACTCGACTCCCATAATTCAGGGCAATATTCAATTGTAAACCCGTATTATCTTTTGTTGTCAAAAGAGAGGATTCGAGCTTCTCAACTGCTTCTTGCGGGAGCTTTTTATAGTCACCAATAATATTCACTTTAACATGATTTGCATGTAGTTCCCGAAGTTCTTTTTCGACATAAAAAACCAAAATTTTGAATATCCCAAGGATTTCGTCTTGTGGCCTCTTCCAGTTTTCCGTAGAGAATGCATAGACCGTCAGATGTTGAAGCCCCAGTTTAGAGGCAACCTTGACAATCGATTTGAGTGTTTTCATACCAGCATTGTGTCCAGAAAGCCTGGGCAGAGATCTTTTTTGAGCCCATCTCCCATTTCCATCCATGACAATTGCTATGTGTTTCGGTAATTTATCAAAATCTATTTTACTGTTTATATCCATAACCTGCTCCTTTATCCAGGGACTTTACAAATAATCAGGACCAGGACATGCTCTTCTACCCTTTGGCGGATAACCCTATAATCTCCTTCAATCGTCTGCTTTCTTTGGGATACCGTTTCAACAGTTTTATATGAGCAGTTCATATCGGTTAGCAGTTTTTCAGCCTGAACAAGTTTTAACCCAAGAACATCTGGAAACTCAGTCAATTTTAAACCTCCATAATTTCCATTTCCTTAGCATAGCATATGGCATCGATTTCTTTAATATGTTTATCGGTCATTTTTTGAATGACATCAAGCTCAGCCTTTAAGTCATCTTCAGTAATTTCGCCGTCTTTTTCCAGTTTTTTAAGAACGTCGTTGGCATCTCGCCTTTCATTTCTAATAGCTACCTTGTCATCCTCGCCCATCTTCTTTACGATTTTAGCAAGTTCTTTTCTTCTTTCCTCCGTAATTTGAGGAACGCCCAGTCGTATCACTTTACCATCATTATTTGGGTTTATACCTAAATTGGCTATATTGATAGCCTTCTCTATGTTAGGAATTGTTTTGGGATCAAATGGTGAAATCATAAGTGTTCTAGGATCTGGGACCGATATATTTGACATGTTTTTTAGTGGTGTAGGGTTACCATAATAATCAACTACAACTTTATCCAGTAATGCTGGATTTGCTCTGCCCGCTCTAACCGTGTTTAAAGATTCTTTTAACACGGATATAGACTTTTTCATTTTTTCTTCGAAAATTTCCTGCACATTAATCATATTTATTACCCTCCCAATTCACTTCTTACTTGATGATTGTTCCTATTTTCTCACCATAAATTGCTTTTATAACATTTCCAGGCTCATTCAGCGCAAAGACATGGATCGGGATATTATTATCTCTGCAAAGGGACGAAGCCGTCGAATCCATAACCCCAAGTCCTTTTTCAAGGACCTCTTGATGCGTTAAAGTTTCGAATTTTTTGGCATTGGGATTTATTTCCGGATCAGAATCATAAACAGCGTCTACCTTTTTTGCCAACAAAATGATTTCTGCATCCACTTCAGCTGCACGAAGAGCAGCGGTCGTATCCGTTGAAAAAAAAGGATTTCCTGTACCAGCAGCAAAAATTACCACAATATTATTGGACAGATGGGCCATGGCTTTTCGCCTGATATAGGGTTCTGCCACCTCTTTCATTTCGATTGCCGTCTGGACTCTTGTTGGTATGCCAATATTTTCAAAAGCGTCCTGGAGTGCTAAGGAATTAATAACAGTAGCCAGCATACCCATATAGTCCGCCGTAGCCCGATCCATACTATTGCTGGTTCTGCCCCTCCAGAAATTTCCACCGCCTACGACTACGCCAACCTGAATCCCAAGTTTTACAAGGTCCTTGACTTCTTCTGCCACCATCGTCAGCATCTTTTCGTCGAGGCCAAATTTTTTATCGCCTGCTAAGGCCTCACCACTGATTTTAAGGATCACGCGATGATATTTAGGTTCCATATATTGTCCCTCCATATTGATTAAAAGCCAATTTGTGATTTGATTTATAAAAAAGAACACTATAACATAGTGTCCTTTTTATTATAGCATATTTTTGCTTATTTGTTCATCTGTTTTGCAACTTCTTCGGCAAAATTTTCTTCTGCTTTTTCGATGCCTTCACCAACTTCATATCTGATCATGCCTACAACTTTAATAGGCTTACCTATTGATTTTGCTGCATTTTCAACATATTGAGCTACGCTGATTTCTCCGTCTTTAACAAATTTCTGTTCTAAAAGGCAAGTTTCCTTTAGCTCTTTTTTCAGTCTTCCGATAACCATTTTTTCGACAATTTCAGCAGATTTTCCTTCGTTAAGCGCCTGCTGAATCAGTATTTTCTTTTCGCTTTCAAGGTACTCCGGATCAACACAGCTTTCATCTAAGAATCTGGGATTCATAGATGCAACTTGCATGGCTATATCTCTTCCTACAGCGCTGACTTCATCATATGAGGCGGCTGTTTCAAGTTCGATGATAACGCCTATTCTTCCGCCGCCATGTGTGTATCCTACATTGACAACACCAGGTTTTTCACATTTTGCAAATCTTCTGATGCTTAAATTCTCACCAATTTTAGAAATTTTTTGTGTAAGGACTTCCGCAACAGTTCCCTCAGTCAAATAGTTTTGTGTCAATAAAGCTTCAACATCTTCGATATCTGACTTTAAAATAATGTCAGCGAGATTGGCAACAAAATCAATAAATTCTTCGTTTTTGGCTACAAAATCTGTTTCTGAATTAACTTCTACAGCAACAGCTTTGCTGCCATTGGGCGAAAATCCTAAATTAACTAAGCCTTGAGAAGCAATTCTGCCAGCTTTTTTTGCAGCTTTTGCTAAGCCTTTTTCTCTTAATGTTTCAATAGCTTTTTCCATATCTCCGTCGACTTCCGTCAAGGCATTTTTACAATCCATCATGCCTGCGCCGGTTCTTTCGCGCAGATCTTTGACCATTCCAGCCGTTACTTGCATAATCTATATCCTCCTCTAATTCTGTTCAACTTACTATTCAGCGGTTACTTCAGTTTTCTTTGCTCTAGGCTTTTTAACTTTAACGACTTCAGCAGCAGCGGCATCTGGCTCAGAGGCAACTTCAACTTCAGCAACTGCCTCTAAAACAACAGCTGCTTCAACAACAGGTGTAGCTTCAACAACAGGTGTAGCTTCAACAACAGGTGTAGCTTCAACAACAGGTGTAGCTTCAACAACGGGTGTAGCTTCAACAACAGGTGTAGCTTCAACAACTGGAGCTACTTCTATAACTGGCTTAGCTACTACTTCAACTTTTGCTGTTGGTTCTTCTTCCTTTTCAGCTACAGGTTTCTCGGCAGCTTCCATTGGTTTTGGTGCTATCGGCTTTGGCGCTTCCGGTCTTTGCGCAACTGGTCTAGCCTCTATTGGGCTATTTTCTTTTTGAGTAGGTGCTCCCTCATCAAAGGACTCCCCTTGATTTGCTTCAATAATGGCATCCGCCATTCTTCCGGCGATTAATTTGACAGCCCTTATAGCATCGTCATTTGCAGGGATAATATAGTCAACATCGTCAGGGTCACAATTGGTATCAACAATGCCAATGATTGGTATGCCTAGTATCCTTGCTTCCTTGACTGCAATTCTCTCTTTTTTTGGATCAACAACAAAGAGTGCTCCTGGCATTCCCTTCATATCTTTAATTCCGCCCAGAAACTTTTCGAGTTTTTCCAGTTCACCTCTTAGTTTGATAACTTCCTTTTTAGTCAATGCTTCAAATGTGCCATCAGTTTCCATAGCTTTAATATCATTTAATCTTTTGATTCTCATTGAAATTGTTTTATAGTTTGTCAGCATTCCACCAAGCCATCTTTCGTTGACATAGAACATGCCGGCTCTTTTAGACTCTTCAGCAATAGCACCTTGTGCCTGTTTTTTAGTTCCAACAAATAATATGGGTCTTCCTGTTTCGGCGACTTGCTTCATAAAGGCATAAGCTTCATCAATTTTTCTGACCGTTTTTTGAAGGTCAATGATGTAAATCCCATTTCTCTCTGTGAAGATATAAGGAGCCATTTTAGGATTCCATCTTCTTGTCTGATGTCCAAAATGGACGCCTGCTTCGAGTAATTGTTTCATTGAAATAATTGCCATAATTCTGTTCCTCCTGGGTTTTTACCTCCACCATGATCATCCCTGTAACGACCTTTCTTTAAGGCACCCGTAACAAGTCTCAAGGTGTGTGTATTTTAGATTTAGCGAATGAATAAGGATATTCTGAGTTTCAGAATATCCTTATCAACTATACTATAGAATAATTTGATTTGCAATATGTTTTTTCACTCCAACTAGATCCAGTCAAGTCCAAGTCTTGATACAGTTTCTTTAGTTGGAATCCCCGTAACTTTATCCCATCCGGCAAAATCATAATAGGCATCCAGCGCCTTTTCGAATTCCTCTTTTTCGATGCCTACACCGGCATTTGGTCCATCTGGCATCTTAATAAACATGCGCTCCGGTAGAATATCCTGGGCTCTACCGAAACCTTCACGCACATTGAACAGCCTCATCATGTTGATGCGCCTTTCCCCTGCCTCCATTAGCTCTTCAAGGGTTGTATCCCAGCCAGCGGCATATTTGCAAAATTTAAGCAAGTCCGAAGGACCATAAAGCTGCCAAGCAGGTCCCCACGCAAACTGACAGAGACATAAACTGTCCATAAGCGAATAGAATTTCTGGGTCGCAAGAGCAAATTTAGCTTTATTGGCATTCAGCACCCCATATGCATCGCATTTTTCAAATTTTTCTAGCTGGTTAATCCATATCCAGTCATTTGAATCATCTGCAGCCATTAGGGCCGGATCATGCTCCGAAGACTGATGATCAGCGCCAAAATTGTTGACTGCATAGTTAACAGCGAGATTCGGTTTCATTTGCACCATATGGGCAGGAATCTCCTGGCCTTTGCAAGCCATAACAAATTCTTCTGCTCCTTTGCCTATCTGTAGGGCCGCTTTTGCACTGCCCAGCGCCAGAAGGGCACCAATCCCAGGCGTTTTGTTGGCAATTTTGTCGATCAATGGTTCAAAAACCTTGCCGTTTCCAAACTTTAGCTCAAGTCCATCTGTATCAGCCAGCGTTAAAATGCCCTTTTCAAAGCATTCCATGGCAAAAGCAATGGTTGCACCACAGGAAATGGTGTCAAGACCGTATTTATTACACAATTGATTGGCCGCACAAATATCTTCCAAATCCGAGTTTCCGCAATATGTGCCAAAGGTTCCTAAGGTTTCATACTCCGGACCGCCATACTCACCAGAAACCCTGCCTTCAATTTCTACAACTGGCTTGCATCTGATGGCGCAAGCAAAGCAGGTATCTCTTTCTTTTAATATCGTTCTTGTAATGGTTGCACCTGTTATATTATCTGCATTCTCCATAGTGCCTCTGGTCCAATTGTAGCTTGGCATGAATCCTTCACCGATATGAAAGTCTAAAACCCCGGCGGTTCCATTGACATGAGTATCCACTATAACCGCATTTTCAGCGATACGCTCTTTTACATTTAGGGTCAGTTCCTTCATGCTGATTGGATCAACTGCTTTACAAGGCGGCTGCTTTTTAACGACTAGCGCCTTTAAATTCTTAGAACCCATTACCGCACCAACACCATTTCTGCCATTGGCCCTGTTTTTCATATGCATAATGGCGGCAAAGCTCACCATATTTTCTCCAGCGGGACCTATGATTGAGGATTCAGTTTTGGTCTCACCCAGCTCGGTTGCTATGACGGCTTCTGCATCTCCCGTTGTCATTCCCCAAATATTTTCTGCGTCTTTAATCTCTACCATGTCTTTGTCAATATAAACATAGACCGGTTTTTCCGACCTTCCTCTGAAAATCAGGCTGTCGTAGCCATTTCCCTTAAGGTGGGCAGGTATAAATCCACCTACTTGAGAGTCTCCAGCCGTTCCTGTAAGCGGACTTTTCGTTGTGACGCACATTCTGCTCTGCCCACTTATGGGAATTCCAGTCAGAGGTGATACAGAAAAAATCAGCATGTTCTCTTTCGATAGAGGATCCACACCCGGCTTCATCTCTCTTAGCATCAAATACATACCAAGAGCCGATCCTCCCGGGTATTTTCTGTAGATTTCCGCAGGTAACATCTCAATGTCATAAGTTTGTTTGGTCAGGTCTATGTTCAAAATCTTCGCTTCTTTAAGCATTCTACCACTCCTTCATATTTTGGATTTTAATTGGATTATAAACTGTTCATCAATTTATTATTCACCTTATTTAACTGTAAGTATTATAACATACAACAGCATACATGACAGTCATTTGATAATCTGATTTTTAATTATATCAACCTATATCAAATTTTTATACCGTTTTTTTGTTTAATGCCATATTCATTGTCATATCATTCTTTCAATAAATGTTTTAATTCTCGGGTGGGTTGGATTGACAAAAATATCATCCGGCTTTCCGTCCATCATGATTTTGCCTTCGTCCATAAAAATAACTCTATTTGAGATCTCTCTTGCAAAAGCCATTTCATGGGTTACTACAATCATGGTCATATGCTCCTGTGCCAGTTTTTTTATGACTTGTAGTACCTCCCCAACCAGCTCAGGATCAAGGGCAGATGTGGGTTCATCAAAAAGCATAATTTCAGGCTGCATAGCAAGGGCTCTTGCAATGGCCACCCTCTGCTTTTGTCCTCCGGACAGTTGGGACGGGTATGCTTTTTCCTTATCGTCAAGCCCGACCTTATGCAAAAGCTCGAGGGCTATTGCCTTTGCCTCTGCTGGGGGTGTTTTTTTTACGGTCAATTGCGCTTCCATAATATTTTCCAGCACGGATTTATGGGGAAACAAATTAAAACCCTGAAAAACCATACCGATACGCTGAATGATTTTGCGAAGCTCCTTTTCAGAAATATATTTGGTTTTTTCTCCCTCTTTTGCATTGGCAATAGGCATCTCGAAAATATCGATGGTACCCTGCTCTATGATTTCCAAGTGATTTATACAGCGTAATAATGTGCTTTTCCCTGATCCCGAAGGGCCAATAATGGATACAATTTCCCCCTTATTTATAACTAAATCAACACCATTGAGTGCTTTTAGTGTGCCAAAGGATTTTTCGATATTCTTCAAATTGACTACTTTCATAAAAACCTCTATTTCTTTTAATCATAGTAGGATAATCTTTTTTCAGTTTTGCTGAAGAGAAATACAATACCATAAGTAAGAATTAAGTAGATAACAGCCGCAATAATAAAGGTTTCCGGGGAGGCTTCTCTTGACACTATTTCCTTGGTATTTCTCATGATATCTGGAATTGCAATCACCATGACTAATGACGTGTCTTTTATAAGGGTGATGAATTCATTGCCAACTGGAGGGAGCACCCGCTTAATCGCCTGGGGAATAACGATGCGCCGCATTGTTTGTGGATACGACATTCCAAGGGCTTTTGAGGCTTCAAATTGTCCTTTTTCGATGGACAATATACCCGCTCTGAAAATTTCCGTGAAATAGGCTGTATAATTAATAATAAAAGCGATATATGCTGCCAAATCACGATCAAGCTTGATTCCCAAAAGTTGAGGAATACCATAAAAAACGAAAAAAATCTGGAGCATTAGAGGCGTCCCTCTAAGCAGCCAGGTATAGATATCCAATATTCCTTTAATGATTTTGCCGCCGGCAATCTTACCAATGGCGAATAGTATACCCAGCGGGATGGCGAATATTAATGTAACGAAAAAAATACGAAGGGTAGTGTTCGCGCCGGCAAGTATATAAAAAATGATGCTTTCCATTTTACACGTCCTTTAAATACGGGTTACAGCTGCAATGCTGCTGTAGCCCGTATGTCTAAAATGTCTTAATTAGCTGGTTTATAAAATATGTCTTCTCCAAACCATTTTGTCGAAATCTCCGCTGCTTTGCCATCTGCGATCATCGCATTAAACTGCTTGTTGACCTCGGCGGCAAAGCTGATATCAGCTTTCCTGAAGCCTACACCATAAAGTTCATCCCCGAAATTGTCCGATGCAACCTTAAAGGTTCCTGGATCCTTAGTCATCATATACTTGATCAGGATTTCATCACCGACGACCGCATCAATGGTCCCATTTTTTAGATCTAATAAAGCCGTTGTGTACGTATCAAATTTTAAAAACTCACCAAACGAGTCGAGTATTGCAGTTTCTTTTTCAACAGCTGCCTGACCACTGCTGTCTAATTGAACACCGACTTTTTTTCCAGCCAAATCGGATTTTTCATCAATTGTAGATGCCTCTAAAACAACAATGACCTGTTTATTGCCAAGATATGGTTGCGAAAATGTCAGTGCAGCCTCTCTTTCGGGCGTAATTGTTAGTCCACTCCAAATGACATCGATGTTTTTATTGTTGATTTCCATTTCTTTTGCGGTCCAATCAATTGGCTGGAGCTGAACTTTAACGCCCATTCTTTTCGCGACTTCATTGGCAAGATCAATATCAAAACCTTCGATTTCTCCGCTCTCACCTCTAAATCCCATGGGTGGAAACGCATCATCGAGACCTAGTATGAAAACCCCTTTTGCCTGTATATCGGCCAAAGATGTGTCCTCTGCTACAGGTTCTTTTGCTGTGCCACAGCCAGCAGCTAATAATCCAATAATTAAAACCATAACCATTAATAAACTTGTCTTTTTAAACATAAGTAAGGTCCTCCTCAGTATTTTATAACGCTATTATACTTTAGCGCGGTAAATTTGTAAAGTGGAAAATCAAAAAAAAATATTAGACCAGTAAGTCTAGTATGATATTGGCCACTTCTCTTTTGCTCATCTTTGGATAGCTTTTTATGGATCCATCTGATTTGATCACAGTTATAATATTTGTGTCACCAGAAAAACCCGCTCCTTCTTGAGTGACATCATTGGCTATAATAAAATCCAAATTTTTTCTTTCTATTTTTTTCACGGCATGAACAATTAAATCTTGAGTTTCTGCCGCAAAACCAATCAGGCACTTATTTCCCTTGATCTTTCCAACACTTGCCAGTATGTCTTCGTTCTCAGTAAAAGTCAGGATCAAGTCTTCGTGTGTTTTTTTCATTTTCTCTTTTGAAGGGGAAGAAACTCTATAATCGGAGGGGGCCGCCGCCATAATTAAAGCATCAGTATCTTTAAAGGCATCATGAACCGCTTCCGACAATTCGGCAGTTGTGCCTATATCAATTCGCCTAATTCCTTTGCTACAAGATAGCCCAACGGGTCCCGAAATCAAGGTCACCGTCGAACCTCGTTCAAAAGCTGCCTCAGCCAAGGCAAAACCCATTTTGCCTGAAGAATGGTTCGTAATATACCGCACCGGATCAATATTTTCTATTGTAGGTCCGGCTGTAATCAGGATTTTTCGTCCTACCAAATCTTGTTTTCTTTTGTCTATCTCGAAAAGAAGGTTGCAACTATAATCCACGATCTCTTCAGGATCCGGCAATTTGCCAATCCCAATATCTCCACAGGCCAAAAGGCCAGTAGCCGGCTTCATAAAAGAATAGCCCAAAGCCTCAAGCTTTTGAACATTTTCTTGAAAAATCAAATTTTCAAACATAGCAGAATTCATTGCAGGAACAAATAGCACTGGTTTTTTTGTTGCCATTATCGTGGTCGTAAGCATATCATCACAAATGCCATTGGCAATCTTGCCTATACAATTTGCAGTGGCCGGTGCAATGACGAATAAATCCGCCTTTTTAGCAAGAGAAATATGCTCGACTTCCCAATGATCAGGGGAATCGAACATGTCCATGATTACTGCATTTTGAGAAATAGTCTCAAAGGATAGCGGTGTAACGAACTCAGCCGCATTTTTGGTCATAATTACGGTGACGTCCATATCTCGTTTCTTAAGTTTGCTGACGATGTCCAAAGCCTTATAACAGGCTATTCCTCCGGTTACGCCAACTATTATTTGCTTTTTCATATGCTCGCTCTCTTTTTAAAGTTCAAATTCTGGTGCTCTTTTGTAAGATATTAAATCTTCAGCAATTTCTTTGGTTGCAATAGATACAGGTTTCTTTATGGAAGTATTGACTAGTGGTGGCTTTCCATCGATAAGATCTCTTGCTCTCTTAGCCGCCATAATAACGATGGTATACCTGCTATCTGCTTTTGTTTTGATCAAATTGATTGATGGATATAACATTACATTTCCTCCTTATAATTCTCAATGAGCGAATAGATATCCTCTGAAACGCGATAATGCTCTGCATTCATAATCGCTATGATCTTTTCGACTGCTTTATCAACTTCATCATTCACAACACAGTAGTCGTACTTGTCAATATAAGCCACTTCTTCAAGTGCTTCTCCGAGTCTAAGATCAATGACATCCTGACTTTCAGACCCTCTTCCCGTTATACGCTTTCTTAGCTCAGTCATAGATGGCGGAAGGATGAATATGAAAATTGCCTTTGGGCATACTTCTTTGATTCGCAATGCTCCCTGTATATCTATCTCAAGCACCACATCTTTGCCCAATTCCAGCAAATCATAAACCGGTTTTTTGGGCGTTCCATAATAATTGCCATAGACCTCAGCGAATTCTAAAAAACCAGAATCTTGAACACAGTCCTGAAATTCAGCATTAGACACAAAATAATAATTTTTACCATTAACCTCGTTAGATCTGGCTTTTCGCGTGGTCATAGAAACCGAGAGCGCGATGGCAGCTTTCTCTACAAGGGCTTTGCAAATTGTTCCCTTTCCAGTGCCTGATGGCCCAGATACAACAAATAACAATCCTTTTCCCATTCAATTTCCTTTCACTTTTACAATCTAGTACTTAAGGATATAGCAAAAAGATCAAAAATTCAATATAAATATTCAATTAGCACCTATTCTGTTGTGTATTCAATTAGCACCTATTCTCTTGTGTATTCAATTAGTACCTATTCTGTAGATTGCACTATTCTGACTATATTCCATTATTCAATATTCTGAACCTGCTCTCTGATTTTTTCTATTTCACTTTTAATGTCAATCACAATATTCGTAATTTCTATATCGTTCGCCTTTGATCCAATGGTGTTGGCTTCCCTATTCATTTCCTGGACAAGAAAATCCAGTTTTTTCCCATCAGGTTGATTGCTTTTTGTGATTATGCTCTCAAGTTGAATGATATGGCTGTCCAATCTTACAATTTCTTCTGTAACACTGCATTTATCTGCAAATAAAGCGGCTTCCACAAGAATTCTGTCTGTCGGCACCTCAATGCTGCTTCCTAAAACATCTTTTATGCGGTCTCTCAGTTTTTCTGTATAAGCGGCTGTAACCAGAGGAGATCTTTCATTCACCTTGGCAACAAGGGCTCTAATCATATCACCCCTGGAAATAATATCCCGGGACAAAGCTTCACCTTCAACCGCACGCATGCTATTAAGTTTGTTTGCCGCATCACGTACCGGCGTTTCAAAAGCCAAATAAATTTTTTCCTCATCTTCTACATCAGAGACTGCTTTTAGAACATCCGGCATAGTCGATAAGAATTGAAGTGAAATCTCCCCGCTTAGGTTAAAGGCGGACTGCAATTGCTTAAGATTATCATAATACTGCCTGGCAACCATTGTGTTTAGTTTAATAGTCGTATCATCTTCCGTCAAATTCTCCACAATAATTGAAATTTCGATTTTTCCTCTCTTAGCAATGTCTTTAACAATGTTTTTTATTCTGTCCTCTGCAAAGGAATACCTTCTAGGCATCTTTACTGTAATGTCACTATACCGATGATTTACCGACTTAATTTCAACAATAATATTGCGTTTGCCATCGCTGAATTCACTCCTGCCAAATCCTGTCATGCTTTTAATCATTTTATTCTCCTATACCAGGATCACTGGTTGTATTAACGATTTGTCCCCTACATATTGTTTGAGCTGGACCTTCCAGGAAAATTCTGTTGTTTTCTCCAATTGATACGTTCAGCCTGCCCCCCGGCATGATGACTTCAATGTCAGGAGATAGACTCAAGATGATTTTAGAGGCTATTGCTGATGCGCAAGCTCCAGTGCCACAAGCTAAAGTGCTTCCGGCACCTCTTTCCCATGTGCTTGATCGTTCATGACTCTTATCTATGACCTCAACGAAATTGACATTCGCACCTTGAGGAAATTGAGGATCTTTTTCGATAATCGGGCCATATTTTCTTATGAAATCTTGATTAATCTCAAATGCGTCAGTTGATTTTCGATCTAAAAATATCACAACATGGGGAACCCCCAAATATAAAAACGTCGTTTCAAATTGCCTGTCAAGAGCAGTAACCACAGATGTTTCTATTATACCATCCCAAATCCCCATATCTATGCGAATCAGGGAACTGCTGGCATCCGTATTTATTATTTCGATCTGTTTGATGCCATCACCAGTCTCTACAGCAAAGGACATAGCCTTAACTATTGCTTGATCGTAGACATATTTGGCAAAGCATCGAAGTCCGTTGCCGCACATGGTTGCCAAACTACCATCAGCGTTATAGTACAACATTTTAATATCAGCAACAGAAGAATTTTCAACGCACATAAAACCATCCGCTCCTACGCCAAAATGCCGTTGGCAGACTTCACGCGCCACTTCTGAAAGCCGATCTGGCACCTTTGAAATCTGTCCGTCCCTGTTATCGGTGATGATAAAGTCATTTCCCGCTCCATGCATTTTCCAAAATTCCAAATACTTTTACCTCCGCATATGATATGATTCATAATTATATATATTTATGGAGGAAACTGCAATGCCTTTTGATGGAATAGTAACTTCAAGCACAACATATGGGTTAAGTCATAAATTAACAGGTGGTAAGATTGAAAAAATTTATCAGCCTGAAGCCGATGAACTGATTTTTTTGGTGCATAATGGCAAGTTTAATCATAAACTTCTCATCTCTTCAAGCAGCAGCCATGCGAGGCTTCATTTAATAACATCGAGCAAATCAAATCCGCAAAATCCCATGGCCTTTTGTATGCTTCTGAGAAAGCATATTCAAAATGGCAAAATCCAATCGATCTGCCAAAAGGATTCAGAGCGCATCGTCGAAATTACTATTGAAAGCTTCAACGAGATGGGTTTTCCTATAAATAAAAAGCTGATTATTGAAATCATGGGAAAGCACAGCAACATTATCCTTATAGATGATTCTTCAAATAAAATTATTGATAGCATAAAAAGGATTCATAGTGATGTGAATCGTTACCGTCAAACACTTCCAGGTTTGCAATATGTTTACCCACCGGTTCAGGGGAAAATATCCTATTTTGATTTGACTGAGCATATGTTCAATTCATTATTTGGTTCTTCATCCAGCACAAGTGATAAATATGATGCCTTTTTTAACCAAGATGCGGCGGCCAAAACCCTAGTTGCCTCAATTCAAGGAATTAGCCCAGTTGTTGCAAGGGAAATGTGTGTCAAAGCTTCTTCGATTAGTCAGCTTTACTCTTTGTTAAACAGCTACGTACAAAAACTCCTAGTTGGAGATTTCTCTCCTCGGGTTTATCTTAATGAAAGCGGGGCTCCTATTGACTTTTATTGTTTTAATCTCTATGAAGCCTCATATTTATATAAGGAAGTTCCTTTCAATGATATTCAAGAAGCCGCCGAATATTTTTACGATCACAAGGACTCCTCAAATAAAATGAAACAAAAGTCCATGGATCTGTTTAAAGCCATAAGCTCAAGCCTAGAAAAGCTCTATCTCAAGAAGCAAAAACTCTCACAAGATCTGCTTCAGGCTGAGGGATCAGAAATTTTCAAACTTTTTGGTGAACTTCTGACTGCAAATATGTATGTCATACCGTCAAAAGCAACGGAGGTTCTTGTCGTCAATTATTATAACAATGAACCTGTCACTATTATTCTAGATTCTCGCCTTTCAGCTTCACAGAATGCTCAGCGCTACTTTAAGAAATATGCCAAGTCTAAGATAGCCATTCAGGAGAAAACCATTCAACTTGAAGAGGCCAGCAAGGATATTATCTATCTTGAATCTGTTCTAACGCATATTGAGAACGCCTCAAATTATGAAGATATAGAGGAAATCCGCCAGGAAGTCGTTGATGGTGGCTACATGAAAAAGAAAAAAAACGCTTACAAAGTGTCTAAAGTTAAGTTGGCTCCTTACGCATACACTTCCCCCGATGATTTTCGCATCTTGGTTGGAAGAAACAATAAGGAAAATGATGTGTTAACCTTTAAGACAGCGTCCAATAAAGATATTTGGCTTCATACAAAAGACATTCCCGGCTCTCACGTCATTATTTTCACTGAAGGAAGAGAGGTTCCTGAATCCACCATTATAATGGCCGCTTCATTAGCAGCGTATTTCAGCAAAGCCAGGCTTTCAGAAAATGTACCCGTGGATTATACGCAGGTCAGGCATGTAAAAAAACCAGCCGGGGCTAAGCCCGGCATGGTCATATTTGTAAATAATAAAACTATTTATGTGAATCCATACGTTGTTTCTTAATTTTCCATAATTGTAACAACGCTGTAAATGACTCTTGAGGCTTCTGCCCTAGTTGCCTGGCCAAGGGGGTCGTAATTTCCTTCCGGCCTTCCATTCATGATGCCTGCACTGGCAATTTCATTAACTGACTTCTGCGCCCAAGGGCTCACCATATCTCCGTCGGTGAAAATAATATTTTCATCAAGCGGTTTAAACACCGTACCAGTAGAAGCAGCAAAATTATTGAGTATGACTGCCATTTGCTCCCTAGTTATAGGTGTATTTGGTGAAAATGTTCCGTCAGGATTTCCGCTGATTATTTTATTGGCATAGCCCCAATTCACATAAGGCATATACCAGTCTAAAGGATTGAGATCGCTGAAGCTTGCTGGCGGTGATAGTGACACGTCAAGATCAATAATCGACTTGGATAGCATTGTTAAGAACTGAGCTTTTGTCAGTTGGGTGTCGGGACTGAATATATTCTCACCCATGCCCTGCACTATGCCTTTTGCTGCCAGTATTTCTATAAAATTCTGTGCCCAATGCCCGTTTGTATCCGTAAAAGAAACTTTAGAAGGTCCTATGCGAACAGGAATGGTCGTTTCTTTGTCATTGTATGAAATATATATTTTACCGGACACTCCGCCGCGACTCGCTGCTACAAAAACACCATTTTGATCAATAGTTCCAATTCTGCTATCGCAGGTCCATGTGAATTGGTCATCTCTGCATACTACCGGAACGTATCTGTATGAGGCCTTGACATTAACATCAATTGATTTATTTGGCTCTATGATTATTTCGCTTTTGTCAGGATTGATTGATATATCTTGTGTAATAAGAATTCTGGCCGTCGATTTCATTAAGTCTGCGGTTGCAGAAACCAGTCCCTCTCCAGTACTTTCACCTGCTGTAAACATGCCTTCACTATTTATGCTGCCTAGGTTACTATCAGCATCATAAGTTATTTCTTCATCTAGTTGTGCTGGCCAGTAAAAATGATCCGTAGCTTTCACGCTCATTTTGATTTGTGATCCTGGAAGCATAAACGTAGCGAGTGGATAAATGTGGAGATTGCTCGCGACATCAGGCGTTGCATCCTTGGAAACAAATAACAATCCGTTAGAAACTGAACGTTCTTTTCCGTCAGATGGCTTATTGACAATGCTCGCCTCACTGTCCCCCGGCATCCTGATCATCATGGTCGTCGAACCGCCGCCATCAAGGTTAATTGCCGAAACGCATCCTTTTTCAACCAGGTAGCTTGCAACTTCTGTCAGCGTCATCCCCATTGAATAGCCAGGACTTCTGCCGTCCACTGCGAAGAATATGATGCTGCCATCAGCTTTGATGCCAAGGCAGGTGCGTGGCTGTGATATTTGATCCGTAGTAGTTACAAATCCGTCTTGAGCAATGACCTGATACGCTCCGATGGCTTCTTTAGCGTCTCCCCAGACACCCGTCTGATCCGTCACTGTAAACGAGACCGAATCCGAAGGGGCAAGAGCCGCCAAAACCGCTGCATTCTCACCGCTATTTGGTGCTGAAAGCACAATTTGATTTTCGCCAATCGGTGTGTTCTTTGTGTTTGGAATGACTGCCGAAACTTGTGCCTCAATTGTACCTCCAATTGAAAGTTCTGTTCCGTTTATTGCCGTTAATACCACTTCTGTAGAGTCTTCCTGCGTACGCGTTGATGAGGCATATTGACTGTTATAAAAGTAAATGCCATTTGAGGATCCTTTTGGCTTGTTAATATGATTAAACGCATAGGACGTGCTTCCGTTTACTGTATAATTGAAGTCAAATCTCAATGGTGCTACAAAAGCTGCTCCATCGTTTTTAAATCCGATTGCGTTGCTGTAATTCTGTCCTGAGTTTTTAATTTTACCTTCATGAATGGTCATACCTAGGGGCACACCAGTTACTGTATCATAAAAATCTCCATTTATTCCTGCGACAACGGTATAGCCCTCTTCTTTAAGCAGTCCCTTCATATAGGTCAGATTGCACCTGCCCGTAACATCCCCTACAAAAACGTATGGCATTATGCCTTCTTCAATAGTTAGTTGCTCCGTAACGTAGGAGTGCTCAACAGTCTGCCTGTTATTGACTGAAATTTGCTCTTGATAAAATATGTTATGGGTTACATAGGTTTCTGCCTGAAAAACTGCTTCGCCTAATCCCTGGTAATACGTATATCCCGTAGATAAAGTCGTTAATAACATCACTAAGGCAATTACTGCTACAATCCTTTTGTTTCTGTCAAGTTGTTTCATTTTTTCTCCCCTTAAATCTTTTCATATATCCAATTTCTAATAGCGATCAGTACCTTTCCACCATCTTTTTCATTGTGAATTTCATGGTAATATCCTGGCCATTCAATGTAAGTGCAATGCTCTTTCTCTAGGCTTTTAACAATTCTACTACCTTCAATAGCACAAATTTTATCCTCGGTACCGTGCATTAATAGTAGAGGTCTATAACAATTTGAAGATTTTGATTGTATTCTCGTAGCGGCATCAAGCCCATCAATTGCCGTTAGTACGGATATTTTTTTATGAACCATCGGATCGTTGGTATAGGCAACGACTTCACTTTGCACATGGGCGAGATCTTTAGGCGAAAGGCCTGTATTCATAAGATAATCCGGCTTAATTTTAGAAAGAATGCGGGCTAGAATAACCATAGGTTCAGGTATTTTTTTATATAACTTTAGCCAGGGTGACGTGATAATGTAGCCATACAGCATCTCACGTTTTGACCCATTACTTCTATAATCTAATCCGATATTTCCTCCCATACTATGCCCGTAAAGATAGATGGGCACATTTGGGGTGGTCCGACCAGCAAACTCTAACATAACATCGATATCTTCAAGGATATTTTTTCGTGGTGCAGCATGCCCTCGCTTGCCTTCAGATTTTCCATGTCCTCTAAGATCTATCGCTATCAAAGAAAAATGAGACTCTTTAAAAAATTCTCCTATCTTATCGTATCTTCCGGCGTATTCGCCAATACCATGCAAGAGACAAATTACAGCTTTAGGGTTTTCAGATCTCCAATGATACCCCTGTAGATTCATGCCATTTGAATTTATTATGAATTCCTCATACATGTCACCCACTCCTTCCAGAATTAATCGCATACCTTTTCGACTCATATTTTAACATTCTTCAGGCTGTTTTAACACTAAAATCAAGTTTTAATTGTATTAAAATAGTATTACTGTTAAAATAAAATATAATATATGGAATTATATTACATTTATATACAAAATTGTTGTATATTGTATATCTTTATGATATGATGAATTTGGAACTAATAATTCAAAGCTTTGCGGATGAGATGCTCAAATCATTTGATTATTAAGAAAAGGATTTATTATGAAAAAAACAATTAATTCTTTGCACTATTTCGATCCTGAGGGAAAAGGTCAAATTGTCTGTGAACTATGTGGAAACCCAGAAAACAATCTTCATTTCAAAGGAAAGCAAATTTGTGAAGATTGCGTGAAGTACATCAAGAGTTACTAGAAAACGTTTATTTCAATTATAAGTTATTTTTTTGTGCATCTCATTTAAAAGAAAATTGTCAAAAGGCAAGTCTGATGTTTTTATGAATCAGTCTTGCCTTTTGACATAATTATTTTATGAACTTGCTTCGTCTCTTTTTTGTTTTGGCCTTCATGACGGAATAGCCAAATTTGCCAATTGATTTTGATAAACCGTAGTAATCCCCATGGCTATAGCAAAGCAATTTCGCATTTTCAAGCTCAAGCTTTCCAGTTTTATTCATGAGATCTTCGTTTGCATGGACGGCTAAAATTTCTGCTATAAACATGTCATGGGATGGGAATTCCAGCACATGAGTGACTCTGCATTCAATATTGACGGGTGATTCCTCAATCATAGGACATTTTAAGTGGATTGTAGGAATTGGCGTTAATTTTTGAGTCTCAAATTTTTTGATATCTAAACCGGATCTCACGCCACAAAAATCCAATTGTTTAGCAAGCTTTTCTGTACCTAAATTAATAACAAACTCTCTCTCCCGCAAAATAATGCCATGGGAATGCCTTGATTTTCTAACAGAAATGTAGGTCATAGGAGGCTCAGAATTGACGATTCCCGTCCATGCAATTGTGATGATGTTTTGAGTCTCTTCAGTGGATCCACAAGATACCATGACGGCAGGCACAGGATAAACCATGGTGCCAGGCTTAAAAGTTACTTTGCTCATTTCTCCTCCTTATTGCTTCTCACGACCCCATTTAATAATCTTATCGAACTCTTCTGGCAACTCACTGTCAAATTCCATATAGGTTCCCGTTCTTGGATGAATAAATCCTAAGACTTTTGCATGAAGCATCTGGCTCTCGATCCCTAAAAATTTTTTTCTCGGCCCATAAACCTGATCGCCGAGTAACGGATGATTGACGTAAGCCATATGCACCCTAATTTGGTGAGTTCTCCCAGTTTCAAGTCTGACTTCTATATAAGTAAACCCACCAAAACGTTCAAGGACGCTATAATGTGTAATAGCTTGTCTTGAGTTTTGTTTTAAAACCATCATTCTTAGCCTGTTGTTGGGATCTCTTCCAATCGGTGCATCTATAGTTCCTGTGTCCTCTTTGAAATTGTTGTATGCTATAGCATGGTAAATTCTTGTTATGCTATGTGCTTTAAGCTGCGCTGCAAGTGAAGCATGAGTAAAGTCGTTTTTTGCGATCATTAGTAGCCCACTGGTGTCTTTATCTATTCTATGAACGATGCCTGGTCTGATCATGCCATTAATTCCGGAAAGATCCTTGCAATGATATAAAATGGCATTGACAAGAGTACCTGTATGGTTTCCGGCTGCCGGGTGAACCACTAAGCCTTTGGGTTTATTCACGACTAAAATGTCGCTATCTTCATACACGATATCAAGGCTTATGTTTTCAGGAAGTACATCCAAAAGCTCGGGTTCAGGCAAATTAATGATAATTTCATCTTCGACTTTGACTTTGTATTTTTTTGAAGTTTCTATGGTACCGTTAACCCTGACGTGTCCTCCGCTAAGAAGCTTCTGCAAATGGCTTCTAGACAAATCCGATAGCAACTCTGCTAGAACGCCATCAATGCGAAGGCCTTCATGAGGCTTTTCAACGACAACAGTGTATGGATTAGCGGTCATGATTTCCCGCCTTATTTTTTTGGATTCTTCCTTCAACGAACAAGATATAAATGACAAGAAGAAAGGATCCCGAAACCACAGCCATATCAGCCACATTAAATACTGGAAATTGTATGAATTTAATTTCCATGTAATCTATGACATAGCCAATTCTAATCCGATCAATAAGATTCCCGATGCCCCCCGCGAAAACCATAGCCAAACTCAGCATCAGCGACCAATGTCCATCTCTGATGTTTTTAATCAATAAAAAAAGAATAGTCCCAGATACCATTATCGTGATTGTAATCAGAAAAGTTTGTTTGTTCTGGAGAATACTAAATGCCGCTCCATAATTATAAGTTAAGGATAAATTGAGCATCCCCTTGATTAATGGAATCGATTGGTTAAGAACAAGGTATGATAAAGCGAGTTGCTTAGCACCTTGATCCAGTATGATAATAAAGGCAATAAGAAAGAAATACATAGCATTTAATACGGATCATTGTTCCGATCCGTCTCCCGTCTTTAATGTATTCATAACAATGGTTGTTCTTGTAGCTTTAGCCGGAAACCCAGTCTTTGAAGCACTGATTAAGTCTTTTGGTTTGAAATCCGTGATACTGCGCAACTCTTCGAAATCTTTATCGGAGAATATTTCCGCGCTTAAAGTATCAAATTTTTCCAGTTCCGATTCCAATAAAGTCTTAAATCTGGTCTTGAAAATATTTAATCTGATTTTGGCTGCGGAGTATTCTTCATCAAGTTTCTCTACGGATTCCTTCGCCTCACGCACTATAAGCTGGGCGTCCAGTTCAGCATTTTTCATAACCATAGATGCCCGTTTCTCAGCGCTTGCAGAAATATCATTCATAAGAGATTTGGCCACTTCGAGGGTGTCATAGACCGTTGCTTCAGAGGTCCGATACCGTTCCAGCTCAACATTCAACGTTTTGATTTGCTCTTTCAGTGTAAAATTTTCTTTAACGATTTTCTCAAAATCCAGCGTCAATAAGTCGAGGAATCCATCAACTTCATCTTCCTTGTAGCCTCTTACCCCTCGTGGAAATTCTTTATTTTGAATATCTAATGGTGTAATCATGCTTATTTCCTCTCTAAAAAATCAGCTGAAGAACTGTGACAATAATTTGGTTCAATATCTGTAGGGCGATCAAGGCCAGAATAGGGGAAAAATCTATTCCATAATTGGCTCCGAATCGGCCCATAAGTTTTCTAAATGGCGCTAATATTGGTTCGGTTAATTGAATGAGAACTATTGAAATTTTATTGGCATAGGGGTTTCTAATAAACCAGCTCATAATGATGCGCGCGAAAATGATATATATAAGCAACTGAAAAAAAATATTGACCGCATTTATAAGTATGTATAACACGACTGATCCTCCGATTAACGCCATGGACTTTTGTTATCATCACCAAAATCCATGTTTTTATTGTCGATATTAGCTGTAACGTCTACATTCTCAGGGGCAAATATGAAGATATTATTGGCTACTCTTTGAACGTTTCCATCAAGAGCATAAGTAGCGCCACTTAGAAAATCAAATATTTTTCTAGCTGTGTCCTGTTCTATTTTTTCAAGATTCACAATCACAGGCCTTTTATTCTTCAGATTGTCTACAAGTTTTGGGCATTCGTCAAACCCTCTTGGTTCAATGACAACCAGCTTAAACTGATTTTTCCCATTCTGCACTGCAGCTAATCGGTTGTCCGGTTTTGTCTGTAGAAAAGAATTTTTTGGTTCTATGGGTTTATTGAGTTCGCTTTTAGACGCTTCTCTCTCTGAAAGCTCTAATTCTTCATCCTCTAACTCTTCAACGCCTATTAATACTTTTAGTTTGTTAAATAAACCATCTGCCATCTTGATTTCCTCCTGTTGAACTGTAAAAGATTTGCTATTGTGGATAATGCCTGTCACCAAAGATCGCCGTGCCAATCCTAACCAGATTAGAACCTTCGGCAATTGCAACTTCATAATCATTGGACATACCCATTGACAAGAATTTGAAATCCAGCTTTTCATCTGCTATCTTTGAGAATCGATCAAATAGAGTGTGGACCTGCTTAAAGTATGGTCGAACCTCCTCGGGATCATTCTCAAATGGCGCAATAGACATAAGCCCTTTGATTCTAATATGAGGACAGTTTTTGAGTATTTCAGCGATCAAATTCTCTGATTCTTTTTCTGAAATGCCAAATTTGCTTTCCTCATTCGCGGCGTTGATCTGAACCAAGATGTCCATTATAAGACCTGCCTGCTCAGCCCTCTTGTCGATCTCTTCTGCCAGTTTAAAGGTATCTACTGAATGAATCATATTCACTTTGTCTATGATGTATTTTACCTTATTTGTCTGAAGATGTCCAATCATATGCCAGCGAACGGACTTGACCCGGTCGTATTTGTCTATTATTTCCTGGACCTTGTTTTCTCCGATATCCGTTATGCCAGCATCAATTGCTAAATTTATTTCCTCCGAAGACCTTGTCTTTGTTACGGCGACCAATAGAACATCGCTACCATTAGGGCGATGCTGCATGGATACATTTTTTATTCTTTGCTTCAATAAAGCTATGTTTTCTTCAATATGATTCATGGTTCTCCTCCTGCACAATATGTGCCTAATTTGGCTTTCCATTTTTCAATACTTCATCGTAAATATCCACAGTCTCAACTCTTTGGCTTATGTCTCCGGAAGTCTCATAATAGAAGGCACTTTCGACCAATGAGTAGACCCCATCAGAGGTAATGATCCTAATAGGTTTGAATACAAAGTTGCCACTCACATCTTTGATATAAACACCAGTTTTATCTCCAATAGTTCTAATGCTTTTGTTTGAAATAATTAGGCCCTTATAATCTGCAGTAATAATTTCTGTTTTGATTTTTCTGATTTGTGCCATCTCGGAGTTATAGTGGTTGAATTTTAAAATCACCATAAAATCGCCATCACTTTTTATAATATCTTCTATTGATCCAATAATAGATCCTTTATTAAGCTTTAAGGTTATGGCTTTCCCCTTCTGATATTTAATAATCGACTCTTTCTTAATCCAGGTTATAGCATACCAGCTATCACTATTAACGATTTTGTAAATTGGTTCACCGATCACTGCATTATCCCTGATGGTATTTTTAACCTCAATTTTGAGATTGTTAACAGCATCTTTTTTAAGATCCCTCATAGTTTCAGGTTTAAAATAGGATTCCTGCCCGTCTATATAATAACTGAGCATGCCTCTTTGATCTACAAGATATGATGATGCTTCAGAAGAAATATCTAATACTTTACTTGCTTTTCTAAGTTGGTCGCCTTCAGTAGCAAAATATTGGATTTGCCCAGAATTATTTGCATAATATACGATTTCACTTCTGACAAAATAGCAGGTGATTTCATCCTTAACCTGGATTCCACCATAATCTATAATATCGGTTTTCTTGAAAGCCTCCGAAACATTCGGCAATATATAGATCCATATAAAAAGCATCATTACTAAAGTTCCGTATATCAGAATCATAGCTTTATTTGAATACTTCTTTAGTTTTCTAGTCTTCATTTTGTAATTCATCTTTTAATTTCTCCAGTATTTTTCGCTCTTCTTTCGTTAAAACCCCTGGATTTTGACAAAATTGATGAAATAAATCAAGTCTTCTTTTTTTAGTAATTCTTAGAGATTCTTCAAACTGCCATAAGTGTATTAACTTATGATTGCCTGAAATCAGCACCTCAGGGACAACCATATTCATGTATTCTCTGGGTTTAGTATATTGAGGATATTCCAGGAGACCGGAATATATGGATTCTTCATTATGGGCGTCACTGCTGCCAAGTACCTCAGGAAGCATACGCGCCACAGAGTCAATGACAACCAGCGCCGGAATTTCGCCTCCAGTTAATATGTAATCCCCTATAGACACTTCTTCGATTTGCCAATAATCCAGCACGCGTTGATCAATGCCTTCGTAGTGCCCACAAAGAATGGTTATTTCTCGCTCTGACGAAAGGTTCTCAATCATCTCTTGGTTTAAGACTTTGCCTCTTGGAGACATGTAGATAATTTTCTGATCTTTCACAGATAGGCTGTTTAAGGTCCGAAAGATCGGATCTGCCGACATAATCATGCCAGCACCTCCCCCAAAGGGGTAGTCGTCAGCCTTATTATGCTTGTCAACAGTAAAATCCCTGATGTTAATCAGATCTATGCTTAGAAGTCCGTTTTGCTGAGCTCTTCCAATTATGCTTTCTGATACTACCGGTGCCAGCATTTCTGGAAAAAGGGTTAACACCTTTATATGCATCATTTTATATCAAACCTTCAATCAAATGGACCTTCATAATGCCATTTTCAACGTCAATATTTAAAACAAACTCTTCTACCGCCGGTATTAAAAACTTGATTTTATCTTCAGTTTCGATTTCGTAAAGATCCTGGGCTTTGTTTTGTATCACATCGGTTAGCCTTCCAACTATTGTCCCATCACTCTTAATTACTCTAAGCCCGATTAAGTCCCCTATGAAGTAGGCATCTTCAGGAAGCTTTCGCGCATTATTTTTGTCAATCATGAGGAAGCTTCCTCTTAACTTTTCAGCTGAGGTTCGGTCATTAATACCTTCGATCTTAAGAATGACCACATTATTATTGCCATAACGCACCTTCTCAATTCTAAAAACCTTCTCAGCGATGTTAAGTTCTTTTAGTTCTTCGAATCTTTCTCGGTAATCTGTGAAGGGGTAAACTTTAAGTTCGCCCTTTAACCCAACCACACTCACAATCTGTCCAAGTTTAAGCTGTTCCATAACTTTATTCCTTTTGGTAAATAGGGACCTTCAATTTAATCATTTTCATCATTAAATTGAACGTCCCTACATCTGTGTTCTATTGAATAATCTCGACTAGGACTCTTTTGTTATCTTTAGTGGCCGCTGCCTTGACAACTGTTCTTAGCGCCTTTGCTATCCTGCCTTGCTTGCCGATTACTTTTCCCATATCGTCGGGAGAGACTTTAAGCTCAAGGATTATAGTTTGTTCACTAATAACTTCAGTGACAACAACTTCGTCAGGAAAATCAACAAGTGCTTTTGCAATTGCTTCTACTAATTCTTTCATAGGATCATCGCTCCTTAATTAGATAATTCCTGCTTTCTTCAACAGACTTTTAACTGTTTCAGTAGGCTGTGCTCCGTTAGATATCCACTGTTTTGCCTTATCTCCATCAATCTTAACATCCGCTGGATTTGTCAGGGGATTATAATAACCGATTTCTTCAATAAACTTTCCATCTCTTGGCGAACGGGAATCAGCTACAATAACTCTATAAAAAGGTTTCTTGTTAGCGCCCATTCTTTTTAATCTGATTTTTACTGCCATTTTTTTCACCTCCTAATTAATCTTTGTTTAAGGTGCAAGGGCAATGCCGCTCCCACCTATCTATGTTAAACTCAGCATGCTGAATTTAATCAACTATTATTTTATTGAAAGCCGCGAAACATACTGTTTCTCTTATGCTTTGGTCCATTAACAAACTGTTTCATCATTTTCTTAGCATCTTCATATTTTTTGATCAGTCCGTTGACCTTGCTGACAGGGACGCCAGCTCCTGCTGCTATCCTTTTTCTTCTGCTTCCGTTAAGCAACGAAGGGTCTTTACGCTCCTGTTTACTCATCGACTGAATAATCGCCTCCATATGGATAAATTCCTTCTCATCAACATTAGCTTCCTGGAGTGCTTTATTGTTCATGCCTGGCAACATATCCATCATTTTCGTAAGACCACCCATTTTTTTGATCTGACCGATTTGATCGAGAAAGTCCTGAAGCGTAAACTCATTTTTCTTCATTTTTCTTTCAAGTTCAGCAGCATTTTTCTCGTCAAAATGATCCTGCGCTTTTTCGATTAAGCTCATCATATCGCCCATACCAAGAATTCTAGAAGCCATTCTTTCTGGGTGAAATTGTTCTAATGCGTCGGATTTTTCTCCGACACCCACGAATTTTATGGGTTTTCCTGTCACAGCTTTAACCGACAAAGCTGCGCCGCCTCTTGAGTCTCCATCTAGTTTTGTCATAATAATGCCATCGATGCCAAGCTTAGCATTGAAGCCTTCTGCAGCATTAACTGCATCTTGTCCTGTCATAGCATCGACAACCAGCAATATTTCATGGGGCTTTGTTCTTGTCTTGATTCTGACCAGCTCATCCATCAATTCATCATCAATGTGAAGCCTTCCTGATGTGTCAATAATCAGAACATCATATCCTTTTAACTCAGCCTCTTTGACCGCCTGTTCTGCAATGAATTCGGGCTGGTTTGACTCCCTCAGAGTGAATACAGGAACGCCAATCTTGCTGCCGATTATTTCAAGCTGGTCGATGGCAGCTGGCCTATAAACGTCGCAAGCGGCCATCATAGGTTTTTTGCCATTCTTCTTTAGATAAACCGCCAGTTTTCCACAGGTGGTTGTTTTACCCGTGCCCTGAAGACCAACCATTAGGATTACGGTAAATCCTCTTGGCGAAAAAGTCAGCTTGCTATTCGTCCCGCCCATTAGCGTTATGAGTTCTTCATTGACGATTTTTATGACCTGTTGTCCCGGAGTCAGGCTCGATAGAACGTCTTGTCCCAGCGACTTTTCCTTAACTTTTTCAACAAATTCTTTTACCACTTTAAAATTGACATCAGCCTCAAGTAAAGCAAGTTTAACCTCACGCATAGCCTCGTTGATATCCGTTTCAGTTAAGATGCCTTTACCTTTAAGTTTTTTAAATACATTTTGAAGCTTTTCTGAAAGACCCTCAAATGCCATAATGCTGTCTCCATTTCATATTTAGTCATTTAGTTTATCAATAATAGCTTTAATTTCCATCAACTCTTTGCGAAGGCTGGTATCCGTAGCTGGTTCAGACAATGCTTGTTCAATAAATTTGTTAATTTTGCCAATAGCTTCATTTGTCTCCTGAAATTTAGTCGTCAATCCGAGCTTATCTTCGTAGTCGAACAAGATTTTTTCAGCTTTCTTAATTGAATCATAAACGGCTTGCCTGCTAACGCCAAGTTCTTTGGCAATCTCTGCCAATGTATAGTTGTCATTGTAATACATTTCGAGTATTTCCTGCTGTTTGATCGTCAATAATTGTCCATAAAAATCATAAAGCAAACTCATTGCGATTATTTTTTCAAACATTCATACCCCTTCTCTGAAACCATCCTTTTTTTACAATAGCACGAAGGGCCAACAATGTCAAGCTGATCAGCTTGACAATTGTTGGCCCTTCGAAAAAACTTAAACCGAAAACCTAAATGAAAAGGTCAATACACCTATGCTAGTGCTATTGCCATTATTCTAAAACGTTTCAGGAATCCAACTACCACTCGAAGGTATAGGAGATCGGTGTGTGTCTGCTGCTATTTACCATTTGAAGAATGGCAGAAGTATCACTCATAGGCAAGCTTGGCAGCTTGGATGATAACAATTTGCCCAAAAACGAATTGTCTGTATAAATCAAATCTACGATTTCACAATCCGACAACTTATAGGTTGCGATCAAATCCGACATGGCTTCCTGCCTTGTCCCTATAGCGTCCACAAGACCATTAGAAAGAGCCTGCTTGGCTGTATAAATTCTACCATCAGCTAATTTTTTAACCACCGACAGATCCATCTTTCTTTCCTTTGCCACTATTCCCGTGAATTGTTCATAAGCTTCGTTGACTAAAGATTGAAATATTGCAAGCTGCTCCGCGGTCATGGGGTCAGTCATGCTGCCCATAGCCTTATTGTTACCGGAGGTTATCGTCTTTGTTTTAACGCCATTTTTGGCAAGGAACTCCGAGATATCATAGAAAGTGCCAATGGTTACACCAATAGAGCCCGTCCAAGTATTCCTATTGGCATAGATTTTATCTGAAGCGGTCGCAATATAGTAGCCGCCCGACGCCGCCATGGAACCCATAGTCGCATAGATGGGTCTTCCCGTTTGATCCCGATACTCTTTCAGTTTAAGATAAAGTTCATCACTTTCATAAACGCCTCCGCCAGGAGAGTTGATCACAAGCATTATTGCCTTATTATAGGAGTCATTTATCAAATCATCGATTTGATTCAGCGTCCACTGATGTTGGTAGCCGACTGGCATTTGAAAACTGTCAACGCTGGTACTCATTATGGTGCCTTCGACATAGAGCACGGCTATGTTCGGACTAGTACTGACATATTGATCGTTGCCGTAAAACCAATTGCCAAAATAATTTGATGTCCATTTAATAAATAAGGCTGCTACTATGATGATTATAATGATAGCCACCCAAACCATAATATTTTTTTTTGACTTTATGCCTAATGTCTTTTTTTGTTGGGGCATATCTTTGTTCTGCAGTTCAAATTCAGAATTAGTGTTTTCCGTCATGGTACTAACCTCCCAATTATTATTCTTCTTCTGATTTCATTGTCATCTATTTATCTTAAACTGTCTATACTTTATTTCAGAAGTCTGTTCATCTATAGTAATAAATTCTTGATAATATAACATTTAATGATGCAAATATTCTAACTATACGTTGAAATCTATGATATAATAAGACATAAATTAAAAAAGTTCGTTTGTGTTTTATTGGCCATCGCATATAGAAAATGAGATATAAAAGTAAGGATCACTATGATTTATGATGTAATCATCGTCGGAGCAGGAGCAGCAGGATTATTCGCGGGTGCAAGTTACTCCTCTGCGGTTAAAGGATTAATTTTAGAAAAAACCAAAACTCTGGGCAATAAGCTTCTGCTTTCTGGCGCTGGTCAATGTAATTTGACTTATGGCGGCAGCATCAAAGAGTTTATTTCGCATTACGGCGAAAATGGCAGGAAAATTCGCTATGTGTTATATAAATTCAATAATAAGTCTTTGCAGGATTATTTCGAACAGCTTGGCGTCAAGCTGATCGAACGTGAAGATGGCAAAGTTTTTCCAGCTTCGCTTAAGTCGAAGGATGTTGTCAATGCTCTTGCACACAAGTGTCATGACAACGGTTTTCAGTTTGTCTACAATTCCCCTGTAGATGTCATCAGTTATAATGATGATGAGAATTCCAGGGCTTATAAAACTTACACTGTCACTTGTCCTAACGGAACTTATAAAACCCGCAAGCTGATTATAGCCTGCGGAGGATGCTCCTACCCAGCCACTGGTTCTGATGGCAGTATTTTTAATGTGCTTAAAAATCTTAATATTGAAATCATACCACCAAAACCCGCCCTCGTTCCTATTCATGTTCATAATTATCCCTATGAAACTTTAGCGGGCATATCCTTTCCAGACGCTAAAATTTCTATCTATTCTTTAGAAAAGATAGCCGGAACAGAACGTAAATTTGAAAAGATCATCACCGCAGAAATTCAAGGTGATATTTTGCTTACTCACAGGAATTTTTCTGGGCCAGCGATCATTAATATTTCTAGATATGCAGCTGTAGGCAATCAACTGCAAATCAACTATTATACAAGCAAGGATGCCAAAACCATATTGACCGGTTTTAAAAATCGCATGCCAGGCAATCAACAGCAATTGCTGACTTTTTTATATGAATACTTGGGCCTTCCCAAAAGATTTCTTGAGATCATTTGCCAAAGAGCCAAAGTCGATTCCACCCAAAAAATCTCTCAAGTTTCAGACCGCCATCTTAAGGCGATTATCAATCTGCTTACTGCTGATTCCTATAGGATTAGCGGTTTGGGTGGCTATAATCTTGCTATGGTCACCGCCGGTGGTGTATCTCTTAGTGGTATCAATCCTAAGACATTAGAGTCTGAAAAATATCCTGGTCTGTTCTTCGCCGGAGAGGTTCTCAATATTGACGGCGATACCGGTGGTTATAATCTTCAATTTGCTTTTTCTTCGGCTTATATATGTGCAACAAAATAGAAAGTAGAGGATTAAGCTCATTAAAAACGCTCTTAAATTAGCTTTTCCAGTGACAGTGCCCATTATGATTGGCTATATAGTGGTAGGCATGGCCTTCGGATTGCTCGTGCAAAATACCGGGTTGAATTTTTTGTGGGCTGGTTTAATTAGTTTAACTGTCTATGCAGGTTCAATGCAGTTTGTCATGATCAATTTTTTATCTGGCGCCAATGGCCTTTTGGAAATTGCTTTGGTCACATTCATTGTCAATATGCGTCATATGTTTTATGGCTTGACCTTTATTAACCGGTTCAAAAATATGGGCTCTAAGAAACCTTATATGATATTTGCATTGACCGACGAGACTTATGCCTTATTATGCTCCACTAAAGTTCCAGCCGGAGTAGACGCTGGTACTTTTTTCTTTTGCATCGCTCTTTTGAATCAAATCTATTGGATTTCAGGTACACTAATAGGCGCCTTGTTTGGATCAATGCTCAGTCTTGATACGACAGGCATAGAATTTACAATGACTGCCCTATTCGCGGTCATCTGCACAGAGCAGTGGTTGTCTTTTCCTACGCGCATTCCGGCGCTAATCGGACTAATCTGCGCAGTGTTCTCACTCAGTATTTTTGGTGCTACAAATATGCTCGTTCCTGCGATGTTTGCCATAATTCTAATTTTAACTGCGTTAAAGCCAATTCTGGAAACAAAAATAGCAACGCTTGAAGCTGAGGAAATAAGGCAATGCAAACAACAACTATAGCAAATTTACTACTAATCATAACGGTTGTATCATTAGTAACAATTTTCACTCGGACTCTACCCTTCCTTTTTTTCTCAGGGGATAAGCAGCCCTCCAAATACGTTCTTTATATAGGCAATATTCTACCACCTGCCATAATGGCTATGCTCCTCATTTATAGTATACGCTTTGAGACACCTTTCAAATATCCTTTTGGACTACCTGCATTGATTTCCATTTTTTTCGTAGTTCTGCTGCATGTATGGAAGCGCAATAATTTGATCAGTATTCTCGTTGGCACCGTTTGCTATATGCTCCTCGTGCAGGTCATCTTTATCGTGAAATAAAAATGCCCCATAAGACGCGGCGCTAGGGTGGCATTGAGAGGCGTGTATATAGACATTCACAACGCACAATTGACATCCGAAGCAACAAAGTCCTATGGGGTTTAGTAAGCATTTGGCGGAGGGTCAGGGATTCGAACCCTGGGTTCCTTTTGAGAACATAGCATTTCGAGTGCTACACCATTGACCTCTCGGACAACCCTCCAAATTGATATTTTATGACAATATAGTAGACTCTATGATTTTACAACCCAGAGGCACTGCAAATTTCAACGCCTTTGGCACTACCTGAAGCTTTACATCGCGAGTAAGGGTTATTTCTCCATCCACACATAGCTTGAATTCTTTAGTGCCATAGATATGGGCAAACCTGCTTTTTCTATAGATGACACAGTCCTTGAATTTCGGATTTTCGGTATGCTTTCCCTTTTTATAATCCTTAATCAGGCTGATAAACTGAAGTCTGCTTATTTTGTTGACTATGCATATATCCAGCATTTCTGAAACTCTAGATGCAAGGGGAAGCGCCATGAATCCTCCTCCATAAAAAGATCCATTACCAATAGCGACAAGGAGCATGGTCTTCTCAATTACCTCGCCATCTTCTAACTCGATACGGAAGATTTCTCCCATTTTATTAAAGAATTGTTGTAAAATGCCAATCCCGTAAGCCATATGCCCGCCAATCAGTGGATAGGTCTTCAATGTTGCAATTTTGTCTGCCACCTCGCTATCAAATCCGATATTGCAGACATTAGCGCAAAGACGGCCATTATAATCCATCAAATCCACGACCATAGATTCAGCTTTGATCTGTCTTTCCAAATCACTGAAATAACCCTGATTTGTAAATGTTTTGATAAAATCATTACCAGTTCCTATTGGGATAACGCCAACTTCGGCGTTATCATAGCCATAAGCCCCATTTATGACCTCATTTAACGTCCCATCCCCACCACAGGCATAAAAACGTATGGCCTCCCCTGTCTGTGATCTTAACCTGACAAATTTTTCCGCATCCAAAAAGCCCTTTGTGATATAAGTTTCAATTTCCACATCAAGCGTTTCCTGAATTTTATTGATTTTAGGTACGAGCTCTTTCTCAGCTAGAGATTTTCCCGCTACTGGATTAATGACAAAAACATGCTTCATTTTTTCTCCCTAAGATAAGATACCTCATCATATTAACACAGATTAAATCTTAGGTAAATAAACTTTACTCAATTTGAGTAATTATGCTTTCCTTTTGGGGCCTGTGTCACATATGTATTGCAATCCTAAAGTAATCTTTATGCAATATGCATACATCTATTTACACTTAGGCTATATTCTTGATATACTGCAATATAGCAATATTGTTTCAATCCACAAAAAGAAATGAGGTATGATAATGGATCCAAGAATTAAAAAATTAGCAGATGGTCTCGTGCACTATTCCTGCAGAATACAAAAGGGCGAGAAAGTGCTGGTCTCTATGAACGGAGCTTCCGCAAAACCTTTGATCAAAGAAATCATTAAGGAAATTTATGCCACTGGTGCCTTCCCTTATCTTGAAATTAAAGATAGCTCATTGACACGCGAACTGATTCTTCATTGCGAAGAGTCCCAGTTGGAATTCCAAAGAGATTTTGAACTCATGCAAATGAAAGGTATGGATGCTTTTATTGCAGTTCGTGCAGCTGACAATATTTCAGAACAAGCTGATGTTTCTCCTGCCAATATGACGCTTTATAGCAAAACCCTTCGTCCTGTACTTCAATATCGGGTTGACAAGACAAAATGGGTCATACTAAGATACCCAAATGATTCCATGGCTCAGCTGGCCAATACTAGCCTTGAGCATTTCGAAGATTTTTATTATGATGTCTGTAACCTGGATTATGGTAGAATGTCAAAAGCTATGGATCCTTTAAAGGCTCTAATGGAGAGAACGGATAAAGTCCGTATTACTGCACCCGGGACAGATTTGAGCTTCTCGATCAAAGATATCGGCGTCATCAAATGTGATGGAGAGTGCAATATTCCAGACGGCGAGGTTTATACAGCCCCTGTCAGAGAGTCCATGAACGGTATCATATCCTATAATACCCCTTCCGTTGAAGAAGGCTTTACCTACGAAAATATTGTTTTCGAAATTGAAAATGGTAAAATCGTCAAAGCAACTTCTAATAACAACGATCGAATCAATACCCTTCTTGATACCGATGAAGGTGCCAGATATTTTGGCGAGTTTGCTATAGGTGTTAATCCCTATATCCTTGATCCTATGAAAGATACCCTATTTGACGAAAAAATAGCCGGCAGTATTCATCTGACACCGGGCTCTTCTTATGAAGATGCTTCTAACGGTAACCATTCCGCAGTACACTGGGATTTAGTTCTAATTCAGCGTCCAGAATACGGTGGAGGAGAAATCTGGTTTGATGATATCCTTATTAGAAAGGATGGTCTGTTTGTTTTGCCTGAACTGGATTGTTTGAATCCGGAAAATTTAAAATAGGATCTGCACATTCAGAAGAATAGGAGTAATGATTATGAATGAGTTTAGAAACAAAGTTATTGCAAACAGTGTTCTTGCTACCATTATAGTGATTGGTGTGATTGTTTCCGCTCTTATAGTTGGAAGCAGTATCGTCTCTGTAAAAGGTGGAAATAACAGCATCATTGTTACGGGTTCAGCGAAGCAGCAAATCACTTCAGATCTCATCGTTTGGACTGGCAGTTTTAATGCTAAGGCCGCAACTTTGGTTGACGCTTATAAACAGCTGGAGGCCAGTAAAGTGAAGGTGAATGACTATTTAATCAAAAAAGGCGTAACTCAAGATAAAATAGTATTTTCTTCAATCAATACCATGATAAATTATATCGTTTTACCTAATGGACAGTATACGAGCCAGATCGATTATTATGATCTCAATCAAACTGTTACCATAAGTTCAACGGAAATAGACAAGATTACTGAGATTTCTAGAAATGCTACAGAACTGATTAATGACGGAGTCCAGTTCCAATCTAATTCACCTCAATATCTCTACACAAAGATTGCCGATCTCAAAGTGACTATGCTTGCCGAGGCAACCAAAGACGCAAAAAAGCGTGCTGAAATGATTGCAGAAAATGCCGGAAGCAGCCTTGGCGGATTAAAATATGCGGATATGGGCGTTATTCAAATCACGCCTTTATACTCAAATGAAGTTTCAGATTATGGCATGAACGACACCTACTCGCTTGAAAAGGAAATAACTGCCGTTGTGCATTGCGAGTTTAAGATCAGAAATTAGACATCAATGATCGAGGAAGTACAGTCAGATTTGTGAACGCTATGATAGTAAGTTTAGAGTTATTGATCTCTGTAAGTTAAGTGTAAAGATTTAGATTTATTGACATCATTAAGCGTAAAGAGAACGTTATGAAACCGATGTTTCATAACGTTCTCTTGTAGTTCAGGGTTTGTTGTCCTTTGCTAAACCTTAAATCGCCTATTTAGCAGGAACTGCTGCAAACATGAAGTATTTATAGCCCAGTGGTGAGCTGTAAAAACCGGTCATGGTTGGATCTTTTAGGAAAATATCAACATAGTAGTAAATTGGGGCAATCGGCATTTCATCCATAAGAATGGATTCAGCTGTATGCATTTTGGTGTATCTAACTGTTTTGTCTCCCGTAGCTTTAATATCGGCTACCAACTTGTCATATTCTGGGTTAGACCATTTGGCATCATTATTTCCGCCGCCGGTTCTCCACATGTCTATGAATGAAATCGGATCATTGTAATCGCCTAACCAGCCATGACGTGCAACCTGATATTCGCCGTTCTGACGAGTATTCAGGAATACGCTCCACTCCTGCTGAGCGATAGTAGCTTCTATGCCCAATTTTTCTTTCCACATACTCTGTAAAGCTTCTGCAATCTGAAGATGTCCTGTGCTTTCATTAAGTATATATTCGAATTTCGGGAAACCTTTTCCGCCCGGATATCCTGCCTTAGCAAGAAGAGCCTGAGCTTCTTTGACATTGGCTTCATAGTCTGCGGGATCTACAGAATAATAGTCTCCACCAACAGTCCTAAACTGCTGAGCAGGATCAATATCCGTAAGACCAATTGGAACAAATGCTGCTGCAGGGATCTGCCCAGCTTTGCCTATTTGTTCGCAGATGAAGTTTCTATCGATAACAAGGGATAATGCTTTTCTGACGTCAGCATTGTCAAATGGGGCTTTTTGAGTCTGAAAGCAAATGAAATAAGTGCCTAACTGTCCAGCTTTATTAAATTCCGGTTTGTTTTTGTAGGCATCAATTTCATCATTTGGCATAGTGTCTGCAAATGAAATCTCACCATTCTGGAAAGCTGATAGAATGGCCACATCATCTTCCATTAAAACAAATTTAATCTGATCTGGAACTAGGGATTTTAAATCATAATAATATTGGTTCTTTTCGTAGAGCATGTAGGAATTGTGCTCCCAGGTAACTAATTTATAAGGACCGTTTGAGATATATGTGGCAGGATCTGTTGCCCAAGCCGGATTGTCTTTAACGACATCTTCTCTAACTGGAGAATAGGTCGGGAATGCACATAACTCAAGGAAATATGGTGTAGGCGCATTGAGGGTTACTTCAATAGTCTTGTCATCAATGGCTTTAGCAGCAAGAGCTGTAAGGTCTCCACCAGCTGCCGCTTCATAACCTTTGACTACATCAAACATGTAGCCATAAGGAGCTGCGGTATCTGGAGATACGGCTCTTTGCCATGAATAGATAAACTGTCCAGCTGTGATAGGCTGTCCATCATTCCATTTGATACCATCACGAAGAGTGAAGGTATAAGTAAGTAAATCATCGCTTACTTTGTATGCCGAAGCCATACCCGGTACAGGCACGCCTGCAGAATCCAGTTTCATTAGTCCTTCGAATCCATGAACTAAAAGCGAAGCGCCATCAACAGATTCGTTGTTTGCAGGGTCAATACTGTCGGGCTCAGGTCCAATATTTACAGAAAGAACCGTTGGCGTAGCTGCTGCGCCACCGCCACCGCCGCATGCCCCTAGTGAAAACACCATCATGAGGGCGAGCATCAGAACAAGTATTTTTTTGGTCATATTTTACTCCTCCATTTCATTATATTTCAAACTGCAAAGGCTGCAGTCTGACATATCATCCACATACAATATACAATACAACTTTAAGTTATTCAATATAAAACTTCTCCAAATCGCTCTATTTATTAAGCAAATGGCAGGCTGCAAAATGCCCTGGCTCATGTTCAATCATCATTGGCACTTCGGCCGAACACACTTCCATCGCATATTGGCACCTTGTTCTAAATCGGCATCCTGAAGGTGGATTAACAGGGCTTGGTACGTCTCCTTCTAGAATAATGCGCTTTCTGCCTCGGCTCAGTTTGGGATCTGGAATCGGTATTGCCGACAATAGCGACTGGGTATAGGGGTGAAGCGGATGTTTGTAGAGTTCTTTGCTGTCTGTGACTTCAACTAACTTACCCAAATACATAACGCCGATTCGGTCACTGATATGCTTGACTACCGATAAATCATGTGCAATAAATAAATAGGTGAGGCCAAGCTTATCCTGTAAATCTTCAAACATATTAATGATTTGCGCCTGGATGGAAACATCCAGAGCAGAAATAGGTTCATCACAAACGATAAATTCGGGAGAAACGGCAAGAGATCTGGCAATACCAATACGCTGCCTTTGACCACCAGAAAACTCATGAGGATACCTGGTTGCATGCTCACTGTTTAGACCGACCCGCTCAAGTAAAGAAACGATCATATCTTTTCGATCTTTTGAAGATGCTGCAAGTTTGTGAATATCAATTGCCTCTCCGACAATATCTGCAACTGTCATTCTTGGATTCAATGAAGCATAGGGATCTTGAAAAACTATCTGCATTTTCTTTCGATAAGGAGTCATATTTACCTTTGTGATGTCTACTCCGTCATAAAAAATGCTGCCACTCGTTGGCTCATGCAGCCTAAGAATCGTTCGACCAATGGTTGTTTTTCCGCAGCCGCTCTCACCAACAAGACCTAATGTTTCACCCCGATTGATATGAAATGAGACATCGTCTACCGCTTGAACAAAGCTTTTATGGATATAGGACCCTTTGACAGGGAAATACTTGGTAAGTCCTTTTATTTCCAGTAACTTTTCACCCATGATTAATTGCCTCCCCCATTTTCAAATTCTCCTTTGTCATAAAGCCAACAAGCGCTGAGATGCCCAGAAGCGTGTTCTCTGAAGGCAGGTTTTGTACTGAGGCAAATTTTCATACATTTCGTGCATCTTGGTGCAAAGGGGCAACCAGGCGGTGGATTCAATAAATCAACTGGAGTCCCTTCTATGGGAATCAGTTTTTCATGCTTTTCAGAATTCAACTTAGGCAATGAATTCAAAAGACCTATCGTATAAGGATGCTGGGGATTATAAAAAATATCATCTATCCTGCCGCTTTCGACAATCTGTCCAGCATACATGACAATAATTCGGTCGCAGACATCTGAAACAACGCCAAGATCATGGGTAATCAGAATGATGCTCATATTGATTTTAGTCTTAAGGTCACTGATGATTTCTAAAATTTGGGCCTGTATGGTCACATCAAGAGCCGTCGTGGGTTCATCAGCAATCAGCAGTTTTGGCTCGCAGGCTAATGCCATAGCAATCATAACCCTTTGTCTCATCCCTCCAGAAAATTCATGAGGGTATTGTCTTAAGCGCTTTTCTGGTTCGTTCACGCCAACCAGCTTAAGTAATTCTGCAGCACGAGCAAAGGCTTGCTTTTTATTCATGGTTGTATGAAGTAAAATGACCTCCATGATTTGGTTTCCTATTGTAAATACTGGGTTCAAAGACGTCATAGGGTCTTGAAAGATAATACTGATATCATTTCCCCGAATTTTTCTGTAGCTTTTTTCATCAAGATTCTCAAGATGCATGCCATTAAACACAATGCTCCCATCAACTATTTTGCCTGGATCCTGAAGGAGTCCCATTATGGAATATGCAGATACACTTTTGCCACTGCCTGATTCCCCGACTATTCCCAGAACTTCGCCATGCTTTAGAGTGAACGATAACCCGTCTACAGCTTTTACTTCACCAGCGGAAATAAAAAATGATACGCCTAATTTTTGTACGTCAAGTAACAATTGATCTGTCATTTCTATCTCCCCTATCTTTTAAGCTTTGGATCTAAAGCATCTCTAAGGCCATCGCCAAATAGATTAAATGATAATATGATGATACTGATTGCAACTGATGGCGCTATCAGTCTATAAGCATAAGAATTTATGCCGCCAATTGCCTGGGCAGCAAGTGAACCTAAACTCGGCATAGGCGCAGCTACACCAAGTCCCAGAAAACTGAGAAAAGACTCGGTAAAGATGGCCGATGGAATCAGTAAAGTCGTTGTGACAACAATAGTGCCAATGCAATTTGGCAGTAAATGCTTTCTAATAATTCTCGCATGTTTAGCGCCAAGAGCGATAGCCGCTGTAATATATTCCTGCTCTTTAATGATGAGCACCTGACCTCTAACTATTCTAGCCATGCCCACCCAATATAACAAACTGAATGTGATAAATATGCTAATCAAACCAGGTCCAATTGAGCTCATGCCACTCAAAAACGATTCATGCTCGAAAAAGGCATTCAAAGGGGCCTTTAAAACCACCGAGAGAAGTATTATGACGAGAATATCTGGGACCGTATAGATGACGTCTACTAATCGCATCATTGCCATATCTAAGTTTCCGCCAAAATATCCGGAAATAGCCCCATATAAAGACCCAATAACTAAGATGATGGCACTTGCAATGACGCCTACCAGAAGAGAGATTCTGCTCCCCATCATGACGCGAATCATAAGATCCCTTCCTAGATTATCAGTGCCCAGTATGTGGGGGAATACTTGAACGCCATCGGCTTTGAGCGCTAGTTCCGTTTGAGAATATTCCATTGGTGCCAAGTTCTCGCTGCCTCTAACCTGCTGTTCATATGAGTAGGGATAAATACTGGGTAGTGCAAAGGCAAAGATAAACACTGCAATGATCACTATTAGCGATGCCATAGCCAGTTTGTTTTTTCTGAATCTGCCAAAAGCATCTTTCCAATACGTTACGCTTTCACGCATAATAATCATTTCCTGCTTTTCACTTTCATTGGCCGGCAAAAAATCCTCAGCCTTAAGTTGAAGAGACAGGGGATTTTTAGTGATAAATTTTTCTTCCATCATAGCCTCCATTACTCCTTATCCAAAGTGACTCTCGGATCCACAACCTTATAAAGAAGATCTACAAAGAAATTCATGAATATCAGGATTGTAGCGAGAAATATAGTGGTACCCATAATCATTGGATAATCACGGTTTGTAATTGAATTAATAAATTCGCCGCCAAGGCCAGGAATAGTGAATATTTTTTCAACGACAAAACTACCAGTTAATACATAGGCCATTAGTGGTCCCAAATAGGTTATAACCGGTATTAGACTATTTCGTAAAGCGTGCTTGAATATCATCTTAAATTGGGAAACGCCTTTGGCTTTAGCTGTTCTAATATAATCCAGGCTTAGTACTTCAAGCATGCTGGACCTCATTAGTCTTGCCATATAAGACATGGGGTAGAAAGCCAGTGTAAACGCCGGCAAAATATAGTGCAAAGGCGAATTAAGACCAAATGTGGGCAAAAGGCCTAGTTTAACACCAAAAATAATCATTAGAGATGTGGCCACTACAAAGCCCGGAACGGCGATACCCACCGTGGCTATGAACATTAATAGATTGTCCAGCCACTTCCCACGATTCAGTGCAGCTATGCATCCAATCGGTATGCCAAAAATGACAGCAATAGCTACAGCCACGCTACCAAGCCTGGCTGAAACCGGGAATTTATCAACAATAATCGCTACTATTGGCTGACCTTTCTTCTTCAGTGAGACACCAAGATCCCCGTGCGCCAATGCTACCATATAGTTCTTGTATTGGACTAAAAGGGGTTTATCAAGGCCATATTTTTCTTCAAGCATTGCCAGTACTGCCTTGGAAGGTGATTTTTCGCTTAGAAATGGGCCCCCTGGAACGGTATTCATGAGAAAAAAAGTAATGGTGGAAATCAGTATGATCGTAAGAAAAACGATAATTGTTCTCTTGATAATGTATCTTGTCATACAAATACTCTCCTAATAGATTCATAAATTTGAGTTTTATAAGTGTTGTATAATGAGGTCATAATAAGAAGTTTGAAAATTACCTAATTTTTCAATGGTTTGACAGGCTACCTTGTTCAAATGTAAATTAATTATAATAAACTTATGCACCAATGTCCAGCTTTTATATACCATAACACAGTATACACTACAACATGGTAGTTACTTTTTCATTCAACATACATCATACAACATTAGGCTTTTGTACTACTCTAATTATTAAGAAACAAAGAAGCAGGTCTAAACCTGCCTCTTTATAAGGTTATTAAATTTCTAGACTTTCTTTGATGATATTATATCAATTAAGATCAAGCTATTTACCCGCTTTTACAACAGCTTGAGCCGCTGCGAGCCTTGCAATTGGTACTCTAAATGGTGAGCAGGAAACATAGTCAAGCCCAATATTATAACAGTACTCGACGGTTTTTGGATCTCCGCCATGTTCTCCACAAATGCCAAGTTTGATTCCAGGTCTCGTTTTTCTACCTAGAACGCAGGCCATCTCGACCAACTTGCCAACTCCGACCTGGTCAAGGGTCTGGAACGGATCTTCTTCGAAAATATTTTTATCCCTATAAGCTTTAATGAATTTCCCCGCATCATCCCTTGAGAAGCCAAAAGTCATTTGAGTCAAATCGTTGGTTCCAAATGAGAAGAATTCTGCTTCGCGTGCGATTTCATCTGCAGTCAAGGCTGCTCTTGGCACTTCAATCATCGTGCCAATTTTATAATCAACGTCGACGCCCTCTTTTTTAATGGTCGCAAGCACTTTATCTTCGACTACTTTTTTAACGTACGCCAGCTCTTTTTCGAGGCCTACAAGAGGAATCATGATTTCAGGTACGATTGCTCTGCCAGTTTCTCGCTTGACTTCAATAGCTGCAAGGATAATTGCCTCAGCCTGCATCTCGGCAATCTCAGGATAAGTAACCGCAAGACGGCACCCCCTATGTCCCAGCATCGGGTTGAACTCGTGTAACTCTTCAACTTTTGCAAAAAGCTTATCATAAGGGATATTAATCTGCTCTGACAGCAACTGAATCTCTTCAGGTGTATGAGGAAGAAATTCATGTAGAGGTGGATCAAGCAGTCTGATTGTGACCGGTCTATCGCCCATGACCTCGAATATTCCTTTGAAATCTTCTTTTTGGAATGGAAGCAAATATTTTAATGCCACAAGTCTTTCCTCAACGGTATCAGCCACAATCATTCTTCTAACGGCTGGTATTCTATCTTCTTCAAAGAACATATGCTCAGTTCTGCAAAGGCCAATGCCCTCAGCACCAAACTTCACTGCCACTTCTGCGTCTCTTGGATTATCAGCATTAGTTCTGACTTTCATGGTTCTAATTTCGTCAGCCCACTTCATGATAATGCCAAAATCTCCTGATAGTTCTGGTTCAACTGTATCAATTTTGCCTTTATAGACGATCCCAGCGGTGCCATCAAGCGAGATAAAGTCCCCTTCTTTAAACACTTGGCCAGCAACAGTCAGGGTTCTATTATGTTCGTCTACTTTGATTTCTGAACAACCTGCGATGCAGCACTTTCCCATGCCTCTAGCTACTACCGCAGCATGCGACGTCATCCCGCCCCTAGCAGTCAGTATTCCTTCTGCCACGACCATCCCAGCTAAATCTTCAGGTGAGGTTTCCTGCCTTACCAAAATGACATGTTCTCCCTTTTCAACCGCATCCACTGCTTCGCCAGCATGGAAATAAATTTTCCCAGTAGCGGCTCCTGGAGATGCCGGAAGCCCTTGAGCAAGACGCTCAGCCTTCTTTAACTTCTCGCCATCAAACATAGGATGAAGAAGCTGATCAATTTGAGCCGGATCCAGCCTAGTGATGGCAGTTCTTTTATCAATCAAGCCTTCTTTTTCCATATCTACTGCTACTTTTACGGCAGCATCGGCGGTTCTCTTTCCGTTTCTCGTCTGGAGCATGTAGAGTTTGTTTCTCTCAACAGTAAACTCCATATCCTGCATATCTTTATAATGTTTCTCAAGAAGTTCTGCAATTCTCATGAATTCCTTGTATACTTCAGGGAAAGCTGTTGCCATTTCTGTTATGGGCTGCGGTGTTCTTATTCCAGCAACAACATCTTCTCCCTGGGCGTTGACTAAAAATTCTCCAAATATTTTAGCATCCCCATTTACTGGGCTTCTTGTAAAAGCAACGCCTGTTCCAGAAGTCTCTCCCATGTTACCAAAGACCATTTCTTGAACGCTGACCGCTGTTCCAAGTGTGGATGCAATATTGTTGAGTTGTCTGTATAAAATAGCTCTGTCGTTGTTCCATGATTTGAATACAGCTTTAACCGCTCCCAATAATTGAATTGTTGGATCCTGCGGAAAATCTTTTCCTGTTTCTTTTTTGACAAAAGCTTTATAATCAGCAATGACTTCAATCCAGTCCTGAGCAGTCAGTTCCACATCAAAATGCTTGCCCTTTTCATGCTTTTTAGCCTCAAGAATCACTTCAAATCTGGATTTTGCCAAGTCTAAAACAACATCAGAATACATTTGAATGAATCTTCTATAGCTATCATAGGCAAATCTATCGTTTTCTGTGAGTTTAATCATGCCGGCAATAGTTTCATCATTTAGCCCAAGGTTCAGTATCGTGTCCATCATGCCAGGCATAGAAAAAACAGATCCGGATCGAACCGAGACCAGAAGCGGATTAGCAGCATCACCAAATTTCTTGCCGCTGACCGCCTCAAGCTCCTTCATTTTGACAAACATTTCCTCTATGATATCCTGCCCGATTTCCTGATTCTCACTGTAATATCGATTGCAGGCTTCAGTAGTGACAGTAAATCCAAAAGGTACCGGAAGACCAATTTTAGTCATCTCAGCAAGATTTGCGCCTTTGCCCCCTAGGAGGCTTTTCATTTCTTTAGATCCTTCGTTAAACGAATAAACAAACTTTCCCATCTATAACCACTCCTTTTATAAATTTAGAACCGCTCTCGTCTTTCGTCTGGAACGGCCCTTTTTTTCTAAAATAATAATTTGTCTTCTATATAGCTTTTGACATCAGCGATTGGAATTCTAATTTGCGTCATAGTATCACGATCCCTAATGGTTACGCTATGATCCTCTGATGTATCAAAATCTACAGTTATGCAGTATGGCGTCCCAATTTCGTCCTGTCTTCTATAGCGTTTGCCAATGCTGCCTGGGACATCATAGTCGACCATAAAATATTTGGCAAGCTCTTCATGAATCGCCTCAGCTTCTGCGCTTTGTTTTTTAGTCAGCGGCAAAACCGCTGCCTTAAACGGTGCTAATGCGGGGTGAAATCTTAAAACGGTTCTGATATCTTCCTTTCCTGTGCTATCGGTTAAAACTTCTTCATCATAGGCTTCAATGAGAAAAGCTAACGTCACCCGATCAGCGCCAAGAGAAGGTTCAATGCAATACGGAACGAATTTTTCGTTGGTCTCAGGGTCTAGATAAGATAAATCCACTCCCGAGTGCTCCATATGCTGTTTTAAATCGAAATCTGTTCTGTCAGCAATCCCCCAAAGTTCACCCCAACCAAAAGGAAATCGATATTCAATATCTGTTGTTGCGTTGCTGTAATGCGACAATTCTTCTTTTTCATGATCACGAAGTTTAAAGTTTTCTTTTGCCATACCTAGGGATGAAAGCCAGCTAGCACAATACTCTTTCCAGTAATTAAACCACTCAAGATCCGTTCCGGGCTTACAGAAAAATTCCAGCTCCATCTGTTCAAACTCTCGTGTTCTAAATGTAAAGTTACCTGGCGTTATTTCATTTCTGAAGGATTTGCCTATTTGTCCAACTCCAAAAGGTATCTTTTTTCTCGTAGTCCTTGCCACATTTTTGAAGTTGACAAATATGCCCTGAGCCGTTTCAGGCCTTAAAAATATTTCTGCTTTTGAATCTTCAGTAACACCTTGAAAGGTTTTGAACATCAGATTAAACTGCCTAATAGCCGTAAAGTCACTTTTACCGCACTCAGGGCATTTGATGGCTTCGTCCTTAATAAAAGCTTCCAGTTTGTCTTTTGACCAACCGTCAACCGTGATTTCCGACTTTTCTTTAGACAAAATGTAATCTTCAATCAGTTTGTCTGCTCTAAACCTGGATTGGCAGCCTTTGCAATCAATGAGGGGGTCAGCGAATCCGCCAACATGACCAGAAGCTACCCAGGTTTTTGGATTCATTAAGATAGCCGTATCAAGGCCAACATTATATTTTGACTCTTGTATGAATTTTTTCCACCATGCCTTTTTCACGTTGTTTTTTAATTCAACCCCGACCGGTCCGTAATCCCAAGTATTCGCCAGTCCACCATAAATTTCTGAACCCGAAAATACAAAGCCTCTGGATTTTGCCAGCGCTGTAATTTTGTCCATAGAAAATTCTTTGCTCATGCTTTTTTGCTCCTTAACGATTTGATATTATTCTTTAATGGGTTTTTCCTTTACAGGTTCTTCTGCCGGCTGCTCATCCTCTTCGCTGCAACTCTCTTTTTTGGTTGCTTTATGCATGGCATCTGTGGCTTTATCTTTAACGCTGTTATAAACCTCTTCGCCTTTGTTTTTTAAATCGTCAGCAAAAGCAGAACCTTTTTCCCTAACGTCATCGAAAGTGCCATAAGCCATCTCTGTAACGTCAATAATATCCCCATTCTCTTTAATGACTTCAATCTGACATTTGGTTCCTAGAGCAGCAATGGTACCAGCGATAGCGGCCCAAGGTGCTATTACGGTTCCAATAATACCTATATTTACCGATAAATTGAGAATAACTTCTCCATTTCTTTTAATTGAAATTTTAGACACATTGCCTTTTTTGACAATTTCTTTCAGTTTCTCGACAACCTGTGCGCTCTGCTCAGTAATTTTGCTCTTGCTCTTGATGTCTATGGAATCTTCTATGCTGATAATAGCATCGACAACATTACCGGAAGTAGCCTCTAACGCTTCTTTTGCCTCTTTGTAGCTTACGCCTGTTCTGTCCTTAACTAATTCGATTTTTTCTAATGTAATTTCCATTCAAATACACCACCTTTTCAATTTAAACATTAACTATTGTTTTGACCTTTAATCTAGTAGAAACGCTTCGCTTTTAAGCGCTTCAATATCAAAATGGTAGAGGATGTAACTTTTGAGGATTTGCTGTATCTTTGTAAGACTGACATCATCCAGCGCCAGTTTTTCAAAGCAGGTGATTGGATTGTCCAAAATATAACTGATTACCTTTACTATACCAAAGTCAACATCATAAATCAATGTATCCTTATCTTTTGGAGCCATATTTCTAGTTTCAAAACAGGATCCGCATAATATCCCGCCATCTTTGATGCTAAAATGAACTCCACCCTTCATATCACCGCAATTGGCGCAGATTTTGATTTGAGGCGCATTGCCGCTATGTTGCAATGCCTTGAACTGATATGCAGCAACCAGTGAAGCATACTTCTTATTACGTCTTTCTATGACCTCTAAAAAGTCAATAAGCAAATCAAATAGAGCCGGTGCAGGCTGGTTTTCCGGAAGCAGCTTCTCGGTAAACTCAAGTATATAGGAGCAGGACATGTATTTATCAACATCTTCACCAATTTTATAAAAGCTTTTGACGACTTCCGCGGCATTGATATTATAAATCTCTCTGCCTTTAAAAAGCTCATATCTGCCATAAGTAAATGGTTTCATTGCAAGGGACTGTTTTCCCTTTCCTTTTTCGGATAAGTTGCTTCCCGCACAAATTTTGCCATATTTTTTGGAAAACAGTAGCACCATACGCCTGTTGTTTAAAGTACGAACCTGTTTAAGAATGACGCCTTCTGTATCAATATACATCTATTTTTTATACCCAAATCCGTTTAATGCGAAATCACTATCCCGCCAGTTTTCCTTAACTTTGACCCAAAGCTCTAGGAAAACCTTCGTTCCAAGTAACGCTTCGATTTCAAGCCTCGAACTTTTGCCTATGCCTTTAAGTTTTTTACCTTCTTTGCCAATTATAATACCCTTGTGAGATTTTTTCTCGCAATGAATGATGGCACCGATTTTAGTTAATTTAGAACCTTCAACATAGCTTTCAATCTCAACAGCAACGCCATGCGGGACTTCTTCATCCAGATAATGGAGCAGTTTTTCCCGAATAATCTCAGTAATGATGAATCTTTCAGGGTGATCTGTAATCATATCAGCTGGAAAATACATGGGCCCTTCTGGCATCATTTTTTTAATTCTATCAAGTAAAATACTGACGTTTTTGTCTTCCAAAGCTGAAATGCCAAATATATCTACGAAAACTCCTGTTTCATCATACTCTTCGTAAGTTTTTTTAAACTTTTCAGGGCTCATTTTGTCAATTTTATTAATGGCTAATATTTTGGGTGTCTTAATATCTTTGAGCATCTCGAGGATGTATCTGTCACCTGGTCCTGCCGTCAAGCTGTCATCAACGATAAAAACGATCACTTCCACTTCATTAAATGTGCGAGTTGCCATTTCAGTCATATAACTGCCGAGCTTGTTTTTAGGCTTATGTATGCCCGGTGTGTCAATGAAGATCAGTTGGTGCTCGAGATCCGTATAAATTCCTCTGATGCTGTTTCGCGTTGTCTGAGGCTTATCGGAAATGATTGCTATTTTCTCACCGAGAATAGCATTCAGCAAAGTTGATTTTCCAACATTAGGTCTTCCGACAATCCCTATAAATCCTGATTTCATGTAGTCTCCTTTATAATAGGCATATTGCTTTAAAGTCTGAAGCCGTGAGGCAACAACTCATCAATTTTATAGGATTTAATGCTTTCTTCGTCACTTCCAACCACGACTCTAATGTGATCTCCGAATTCAAAAATGAACTGTCTGCATATCCCACAAGGAAATGCCTCGCCACTTGATGCGGCAACAGCAATGGTATCAAACTCACAATGCCCTTCTGATATTGCTTTGACAAAAGCTGTCCTTTCTGCACATACCGTGGCACCAAATGAAGAGTTCTCAACATTGGCACCGGTATAAACCTTGCCATCTTTTGTCAGTAAGGCTGCTCCAACTCTAAAATTTGAGTATGGTGCGTAAGCAAAATGCATGGCTTTTTTTGCGGCTTTAAATAATTCTAGGTCCGTCATTTTTCACCCTCATCTCCCTAAATCAATTTTGGCCATAATGGATTCTTCTTGTTCTCTCATATCCAGTTTTTCACCCTCTTCAAGATGATCATACCCAAAAAGGTGAAAAATACTATGTACCAGTAGGTATACCAGCTCCCGTTCTGCTGAATGACCATATTCATCGGCTTGAATCAAGGCCACTTCTGAACAAATCACCACATCTCCAAGGCATATGATTGCTTCATCTGCAATTTGAGATATATCTTCATATTGTGGGAATGACAAAACGTCTGTTACGCTATCTTTGTTTCGAAATAATTTATTGAGTTCTCTTATTTCCTCAGAGCCAACAAAAGTAACACTGATTTCAACCCGTGAGGGGTCTATCCCCTCCTGAAGTACACAAAGTTCTGCTGCCTTTGTCATATGGGCTATGACCTTCTCTCCCGGAAGTCTTTCTTCACTGAAAATAATATTCATTGTCCCACCTCATGTATCTCATCAATCAATCCCGGCTTCGACAGCCCTAAAGCTTCATTTTTTTGCAGCGTTTCCTGCATTTGCTCATAGCGCGCATAGGCATTGACAATTCGTCTTACTAACGGATGTCTGACTACATCCGACTCTTTGAGAAAACAAAACGCTATGCCTTTGACGCCATCCAGTATCTTAATAGCCTCTTTTAGCCCTGATTTCTTTCCTCTCGGTAAATCGATCTGCGTGATATCACCTGTTATGACTGCTTTAGAACCAAAGCCCAATCTGGTCAGAAACATCTTCATTTGCTCTTGGGTGCTGTTTTGTGCTTCGTCCAGTATGATAAAGGCATTGTCCAGTGTTCTGCCTCTCATGTAAGCTAAAGGAACAACTTCAATCAATTCCTTTTCTTTAAGCTTCAGCGTGCTGTCACGACCAAGTATATCATAAAGAGCATCATATAGGGGTCTTAAATAGGGATCGACTTTCTCCTGCAGGTCTCCTGGCAGAAAACCCAGTCTCTCACCCGCTTCAACGGCTGGCCTTGCTAATATGATTTTTTCGACTTCCTTGGCTTTGAATGCGCTTACTGCCATTGCCACTGCTATATATGTTTTACCCGTTCCCGCTGGGCCCACGCCAAATGATATGTCGTGATTTTTGATTATTTGTATATAGGTAGACTGACCAACGGTTTTAGGTCTGATTGGCTTTCCCTTGTGTGTGAAACAAATAATGTCCTTATTAGGAGTGCTGTCCTTATATGAAATGCCTTTCTTTTTAAGGCTAATGACGTAATTCACCTTCTGTGCATCGAGTTTTTCACCGGATTTTAGAATTTCCATCAGTTCGAAAATGACTTCATTGGCTTCGACTGCTTCCTTACCTAATACGATGATTTCATCATTTCTCAGAAGAATCTCAACATTGTAGTTATCTTTAATAATGGTCAAATTGACATCCAAATTGCCAAATAGCTCATTTGTGGTCTGTTCGTTGTTTATTTTAATTTTTTGTTCCTCGTTAAAAAGGTTTTCCAAAACTAAGTCCTCCGAAATATGCGCAAATAGTCGAAATCGCATGCAAATTTATTTAATGCGGTATGATCACTGTAGAGTCTAAAGAAGCAATTTATTAAAAGTGTTATGGCTATTATACCGTCTAAAGACCGCTTTGTAAAATGCTAATCTCATAAAAATAACCCGAATACTATCGGGTTATCTCATTATTAGAGTATGGATTCTACTATTTTTTTAACTGTTACACCGTCTGCTTTTCCTTTAACCTTTGGCATCACAGCACCTATGAGCTTACCCATATTGGCTTTTCCGCTCTCGATACCCAGTTCAGCCGCAGTGGCTTTAACAATCTCGGTAATCTCAGCTTCAGTTAATTGCTCCGGTAAATAAGTCATCAAAATTTCAATTTCTTTGTTATAGTCTTCAAGCAAATCCGTTCTTCCAGCTTTTTCAAAATCAGAGAGGGCATCTTTTCTCATTTTTACCTGTTTTGTCAATATGTCGACAATCCCGTTCTCATCGAGCTCTTTTCTAAAGTCTACCTCATACTGTTTAATAGCCGCCCTAGCTAAATTAACCGTATTTTTTTTAATCTCATCCCTGCTTCTAAGAGCATCTTTGAAATCATTTGCCAGCCTGTCTTTTAAAGACATGAACCACACCTCATTTTAGATTTAGAATTTTTTAGCCTTTTTTCTAGCGGCTTCTGACTTTTTCTTTCTTTTTACGCTGGGTTTCTCGTAATGCTCTCTTTTTCTCAGTTCTGACATTACTCCATCCTTTGCGCAAGAACGTTTAAACCTTTTTAGAGCACTTTCCAGGCTCTCATTTTCTCTTACAACTACCTGTGCCATTTATTCTTTTCCCTCCCTCCGTATTCTGAAATCACTTAGATGCTTTTCCAAACGGTTTAAGTCTATAACAAAAGTCATTATATCGTTTTATTGAGAAATAATCAAGAAAAATATATATTTCTTTTTCGGGCCTTATATATTTCTTTTTCGGACCTTTTTTCGACCTGTTTCAACCCGGAGGCCATGTCATCTTCCTTTTCCCAAGGAGATGAAAATGCAAATGCTGAACGGTTTGCATGCCATCTTCTCCACAATTGATTACCAGCCTGTACCCATTTTCCATGCCAGCGCTTTTGGCGATCTCTTTAACCTTATTCAGCATTTTGCCCAAAAGTTCTTCATCCTCTTTCTTGCAATCATCAAGAGAAATAATATGCTTTTTCGAAATCATTAAAATATGGACTGGTGCTTGTGGCGCAACATCATGAAAAGCCATCATGACATCATCCTCATACAGAATTTGCGCTGGAATCTCTTTTGCTGCAATTTTACAAAAAATGCACTCTGACATGGTTTATCCTCCATTTCATACAAGGAAAAGCTTTTCGGCTTATAAATTCAAGTCGACCCATACTATAAAAACACAGCCCATAATCCATCTAGAAAAACGCTTTCAAGCCTTATTTCAAAAGCTTGGCCAATGATCAACTGATCCGATTTATTTTCAAGATAAACTTTGATGTAGTTATCAGTCAGCCCATGGTAAAGATGGTTTTTCTCATCATATCCTTCAATTATAGCAGCTCTGATCGTCCCAATATTTGCAACTAAAAACCTCTGAGTGGATTCAGCGGCGGCATTTATCAGTTTCGCACTTCTGGTGGCTTTAGTTTCCGGGGACACGTGATCCGGCATACCTGCTGCCTTTGTGCCACTACGTTTTGAGTACTTAAAGACATGAACCTTGCAAAAATTAAACATCTCAACTAGTCTAACCGTATCTTTGAAGTCCTCCTCTGTTTCTCCTGGGAATCCTACTATAATATCTGTTGTAATGCTATACCCGGCATCGTTTTGCTTTAATAATTCAAGGATCTTCCGATAGTCCACCATCGTATAGTTTCTGTTCATTAGTCCGAGAATTCGGTCACTTCCACTTTGCACCGAAAGATGCATGTGGTGGCAAAGTTTATCATAGGCCAATAATCGTCCAGCGTAAGTAGCATCAATTACAGTTGGTTCCAAAGACCCCAACCTGATCCTAAACTCTCCAGGAATGGTATTTAGACCAGCGATGACTTCTTCGAGGTCAGATTCTCCGTTTTCTGCGCCATAAAGGGCTGTGTTAATTCCTGTAAGTACCAGTTCCTTGAAGCCCTTAGAAACTAGGTTTTTAGCCTCTGATATAATATCGGCCATAGCCCTGCTACGAACCGGACCCCGTGCATAAGGTATTATGCAATACGCACAAAACTGATTGCACCCTTCTTGAATTTTTATAAAAGCTCTGGTTCTTCCCTCCATTGAGGTAATGCTACCCGTCTCTTCATACTCCGTCAGAGCATCAAAGGATTTGACCCTGCTGATTTTTTGTCGATTAAGGAGAAATTCATCGATGTATAATGGCAGGTTCGCTCTCTCATTAGTTCCCGCAACAATGTCAACACCTTCAATTTTAGCGGCTTCCTGTGGGCTAACCTGCACGTAGCAACCAATGACAGCAGTTATGGATTCTGGATTTAAACGTTTGACACGCCTGATATATTGCCTGGACTTTTTATCAGAGAGCCCCGTAACAGTGCAGGTGTTAATGACATAAACATCTGAAAATTCGTCCTCATCAACGAGTTCATATCCTCTAGCGGCAAATAGTTCTCGCATAGCCTGAGTTTCATATTGATTGACCTTGCAGCCAAGGGTGTGAAATGCTATTTTCATTATAATTCCTTTTATTTTTTATTCAGCAAATTTGCAATGCAAATTCCGAACAAATTTCCATGTATTAATCCAGCTCAAATTCGTACATAATCACAGCAATGGCTGCCGCACCTGCAGTTTCAGTCCTCAAAATGGTTTTCCCTAAAGTGGCAACCGATGCCCCTGAAGCCTTGAGCTGGCATGCTTCTTCATCCGAAAATCCACCCTCAGGACCAATAATGATTGCGACAGTTTCAGGCGTCTTAGTCAAAGCACGCAGAACCTGTTTAATTGTCTGCTGATCTTCATTCTCATACAAAAAAAGGACAAGGTCGTATTCAGACAAAAGCTTCATCATCTTCCCGAATGTCACAGGACCAGTTACTTTAGGAATAAGGCCACGCTTGCATTGCTTAACTGCTTCATCAGAAATCTTTTGCCAGCGTATTATTTTTTTGTCAAAGTCGCCATTGTCTGTGACCACCGTACGTTTGGTGAACAAGGGCACAATACTATTGATGCCAAGTTCTACAGATTTCTGAATAATCACTTCCATCCTGCCTTGTTTAGGAACGCCTTGGAAAAGATCGACTTTAAGGTTTGGTTCTCTGGCAAAGCCTTGCTTATCTAAAATGAGAAGATCTATCTCGTCAGGCAAAAGGGTTAAAATCTCAGCTTTATACTCGAATTTTGCTGAGTCAGATATTTCAACAATCGAACCAGGCATTAGCCTTAACACTTTTGTAATGTGTTTTATATCATCCCGATCTTTAATGCTGATTTTTTCATCACCAATATCAAGCTTATCAACGAAAAATCTATGCATTTCCGTAGTGTTTGGCACAGATTGCTGCCCAATCGCCTTCGTTTAGAATTTCCAAAATCTCAAAATCATTCTCCCTCATGGCTTCCGCAACCATTTCTTGTTTTTCGATGAGGATGCCTGAGGCAATAAATATTTTTTCCCCTTTTAAGTGATGCCGAATGGTATCTGATAAGGTTATTACCAGCTCAGCAACCAGGTTCGCGACAACAATATCTGCTTTGATATCGATGCCTTTAGTTAGATCCCCCTGTATAATAGAAATTTTATCCGAAAGACCATTTAGTGCGATGTTCGCCAAGGCTACTTCTACTGAAATGGGATCAATATCGATGCCGGTGCTGGTTTTGGCTTCAAGCAAAGAGGCGGAAATGGCTAAAATGCCGGACCCGCATCCCACGTCAAGTACATCATCTCCAGGTTTAAGGTTTTTTTCGAGCAATTTAATACACATGGCTGTCGTTTCATGAGTTCCAGTTCCAAAAGCCATACCAGGATCTATATTTATGATGATATCCGTTTCCTTTAATTTAACATAAGACTCCCAAGTCGGCTTTATTATGATCCTATCTGAAATTCTAATTGGTTTGAAGTGTTCCTTCCAATTATCCTTCCATTCCTCATCGGACACAAGAATATTCTCAACAAGAAGCCTGCCCATGACGCCATCAGCATCATCGCTTTTGATCTGAGCCATCTTCTCTTTGATTTTATCGAAGGCTTCCTCGCCCTCTTTAGTTGAATCCAGATATGTAATGATGCAGGTTTCGATTTCCATCAGTTCAATGAGCTTTTCATCCACATAGTCCCAATCGTATTCTCTTTTTGTGCTTAAAAATGTCTCGAAGTCGTGGGCGTCTTCAACAATAAAAGTATCTATGCCGAGGTTTGAAAGAGCATCGCTTACCCCTTCGATTCCGTAGGTTGTTGTAAAGATTTTCACTTCCAGATAATTCATAAGCACCTCCACCTTGATTACTTAAATAGGTTTTTCAAATTTTCAGCGAAACCTTTTCGCTTTTGATAGCCTTCCTCGTCGAAGGTCGTGCCAAGCTGTTCTATCAGTTTCCTCTGGTCTTTTGTGACCTTAGTCGGTATTTCTACAATCACTTTCACATAAAGGTCACCAACTTTTGTCGTATGCAGGTTCTTAATCCCTTTGCCCTTAAGTCTAAACACTGTGTCAGATTGTGTACCGGCCGGAATCTTATAATGCACCTTCTCTTTTAAAGTGGGTACGGTAATATCGTCACCAAGAGCTGCCTGAGTATAAGTGATAGGCATTTCAAGGATAAGATCAACCCCTTGCCTTTTAAACATTTTGTGCGGCAAAACTGATAGAATAACATACAAGTCGCCATTCGGTCCGCCAGAGGAACCTGGTTCGCCTTGACCCCTGAGAGAAATGACCGAATCATTATCAACGCCCGCAGGAAAATCGACTGAGATCTTAAACGTCTTACGCACCCTTCCTGCTCCGCGGCAAGTGTGACAAGGATGCTCGTTGATTTCACCCGTCCCTTGGCAAGAGTCACAAGGTTGTACATTCATAAATTGACCAAAAGGAGTCCTCTGGGCTGTCCTGATTTCTCCACTTCCGTTGCACTTCGGGCAAGCTTTTTTAGCTGTGCCTTTTTCTGCTCCGGTACCTGAACATTGCTCGCAGTCCGTATTTTTTGTGACCTGTATTTCCTTTTTTGCGCCAAAGGCTGCTTCCATAAAGCTGATCGTCAGTCTCTGCTGAATGTCTCTTCCTTTTTTGGGCCCGTTTCTTCGGCTGGTCGGCTGACCTCCGCCACCAAATATGCCACCAAATAAATCGCCAAAGATATCTTCGAATCCACCTCCGGATCCGCCACTAAAGCCTCCTCCAGAAGAGCCAAAGCCACCAAATCCTGCATTCGGGTCAACGCCTGCGTGACCAAAACGATCATATTTATCCTTTTTTTGAGCGTCCGAAAGAACTTCATAGGCTTCATTCACTTCTTTGAATTTATCCTCTGAAGCTTTATTGCCCTGATTTTTGTCAGGATGATGCTCCATTGCCTTCTTTCGAAATGCTTTTTTTATTTCGGCTTCTGTCGCACCCTTCTTAATACCAAGGACCTCATAATAGTCCCTTTTTTCTTGTGCCATTTCAAACTCCCATCAATTATGCTCAATAAATCCTAAAACCCGAACTGCATTTCTGCAGCCCAGGTTTTAAATTATTTGCTATTTTTTGTCTTCTTTTTCATCTACGACTTCATAATCCGCATCGACCACATTCTCACCGCCTGGACCTGGCTGAGCTTCCTCGGCTGGTGCTTCCGGCTCCGAAGGAGAGCCTTCTTGAGTCTTCTGAGCCCTTTCATACAATTTAGACGATATCACATGGAATTCACTTGTCAACGTCTCGGTTTTCGCTTTAATATCATCCAGATCGTTTCCGTTAAGCGCATTTGAGAGTGCTTCTTTAGCATCGTTAATTTTAGTCTTTTCTTCTGGACTCAAACTATCGTCAATCTCTTTTAGAGATTTTTCCGTTTCATAAATTAAGGTTTCTGCCGCATTTCTAATTTCAACTTCTTCTTTTTTCTTTCGATCTTCTTCGGCAAACTGTTCAGCTTCTTTAATCTTCTGTTTGATTTCAGCTTCCGAAAGTTTCGTTGAAGATGTAATGGTGATTCTTTGCTCTTTGCCTGTGCCCATATCTTTTGCGCTGACATTAACAATCCCATTGGCATCAATATCAAAGCTGACTTCTATTTGAGGAATTCCTCTTTGGGCAGGGGGAATACCTGAAAGCTGGAATCTCCCTAAGGTAATATTTCCTGAAGCCATTTCTCTTTCACCCTGCAGGACATGAATATCAACAGCAGTCTGATTGTCTGCAGCAGTTGAGAAGATCTGGCTTTTTTTTGTTGGAATTGTTGTGTTTCTTTCAATCAGTCTGGTTGCAACTCCGCCAAGGGTTTCAATGCTGAGAGATAGCGGCGTGACATCAAGGAGCAGAACATCAGTAACTTCTCCAGTCAGAACGCCAGCCTGAATGGCAGCACCAATTGCAACGCATTCATCCGGATTAACGCCCTTAAATGGTTCTTTTCCAGTTACCTTCTTTACCGTATCCTGAACTGCTGGAATTCTTGTAGATCCACCGACTAGAATGACTCTAGCAAGATCACTACTAGTTACGCCTGCATCTGCCATAGCTTTTTTCATCGGCTCTATTGTTGCAGTTACAAGGTTTCCTGTAAGCTGGTCAAATTTCGCTCTGGTGATATCCATGTTTAAATGCAAGGGACCATCAGCATTAACGGATATGAACGGTAAGTTTACATTAGTTGATTGAGAAGCAGAAAGCTCTTTTTTAGCTTTTTCAGCGGCTTCTTTTAGCCTCTGATGGGCCATTTTATCTTTTCGAAGATCTACGCCGAATTCTTTGGCAAAGCTGTCTGCCATATAATTCATAACAATCTCGTCGAAGTCGTCCCCCCCAAGTTTGTTGTTTCCGCTTGTAGCAAGAACTTCGAAAACGCCGTCCCCGAGTTCAAGGACAGATACGTCGAAAGTTCCGCCGCCAAGGTCATAAACCAGGATCTTGTGATGGGTTTCTTCTTTGTCAAGGCCATAAGCAAGTGCAGCTGCCGTTGGTTCATTGATGATTCTTTTGACATCAAGACCTGCGATTTTACCTGCGTCTTTTGTGGCCTGCTTCTGGCTGTCTGTGAAATAAGCCGGTACCGTAATAACGGCCTCAGTTACTTTTTCTCCTAAATATGCCTCTGCATCAGCTTTCAGTTTCCCAAGAATCATGGCTGAAATATCCTGAGGGGTGTATTCCTTACCGTCGATGACTTTTTTGTGATCGGTACCCATTTCTCTTTTTATTGAGGAAATCGTTCTGTCTGAATTGGTAATCGCTTGTCTTTTGGCTGTTTCTCCAACCAGTCTTTCTCCATTCTTTGCAAAAGCAACAACGGAGGGCGTTGTTCTATTACCTTCTGCATTTGCTATTACAACTGGTTCGCCGCCTTCAAGAACAGCTACGCATGAATTTGTAGTTCCTAAGTCTATTCCTATAACTTTTCCCATTTTCTTATCTCCTTTACAGTGTTTATTATTTATATTATTAATGATTTAACTATTTAATGAACTTCAATCTGTTACTTCGATTTCAATCTGTCTCATCGCATTTATTTTATAGCCTTGACTTCAATCTGCCACTTTGACCAAAGCAGGTCTTATGACCTTGCCCTTGAGTGTATACCCCTTTTGTAAGGTTTCCACCACGTGGCCGCTTTTAAAATCTTCTGTGCTTTCAGTTGATACAGCATGATGGTAGCTTGGGTCAAACTCCTGTCCATTTGCAGGAAGTTCTACAATGCCATTTTTTTCGAGAACGCCCTTCAATTGCTTGTAAATTGCAGACATGCCATCTACCAGGGTTTTATCGCTGCTATCTGCGGTATGGTCCATAGCTCTGTCAAAATTATCTATGACATCTAGAAGCTCCCGAACAATCTTTTCGTTGGCAAAGGCATAAATGTCCGACTTTTCCTTTTCAGTCCTTTTTTTGAAATTCTGATAATCAGCCATCAGCCTTAAATATTGAACCTTTAAGTCTTCTTCGGGTTCACTCATGGGTGGTTTTTTTTTATCAGCACTCTGTTCCAGGCTTTGTGAATCCTTAAAATCTGCTTCTTCCCTTTGACCGTCTTCCTCGATATCCTTTTTTGCGTTCCTTTTTTTAAGTTCTTCTCTCTCGTCTACTTTTTTATTGCTCATCTTTTTCTCCTTCCGTTAACCTAAAGGATTGGCTTAGGTTGTCTGTCATGTATTCTATAATAGAAGTTACTTCTCCGTAGTTCATTCTGGTTGGTCCAATAACCCCCAATTTGCCCACGCATTTGCCATCCACACAATATGTCGCAGTGATGAGGCTACAGTCACGCATGACTTCATCCGTATTTTCATTGCCAATCGTTATAATCACACCACTATCTCTATTAATGAGGATATCCGTAAATTCCTTTTTCTTATTAATCATTTCAAGGAACAATTTTGCGCGGCCAATATCGCTGTATTCAGGAATTGAAAATATATTAGTCAATCCATCCATATAAAGTTCAACGTTCAGCATATTTTCCAAAGTGTGAAGAAAGTTTGGCATAATGTTTTCTGCCAGTTTGCCCATAGCCTCAATATCTGTTTCGAAGTTTTTAATGATATCTAGCGTAAGAATATTACTTAAGCTCTTCCCTTTATAATTCATAGTCATCACTTTTGACAGGAATTCAAGTTTGTCTTTCGCATAAGGGGCCTTTAGATTGAGGGTTGTGTTCGATATTTTCCCCGCTTCTGTCACCAACATAAGAATTACGGTACGATCGTCCACAGGCAGTAAATTGACATACTTCAGGCTGTTCTCGTTTATTCTCGGCGTTATGGCAAAAGAGGTCAGGTTTGTAAGCTCAGATAGTATGCCGGCGGCATTGGCTATGACTTTGTCCAATTCATCGAATTTTGATAGAAGCTTCTGAGATATTTTTTGTTTTTCATTCTCCGGCAGTACATACTTCTCCATCAAAGAATTGACATATAATCTATAGGCTTTATCTGAAGGCACTCTTCCTGCTGAGGTATGGGGATGGGTGAGATAGCCCATTTCTTCAAGATCCGACATTTCATTTCTGATTGTGGCCGAACTGATTCCCATCTCGAGCTTCTTAGACAGAGTTCTTGACCCGATTGGTTCTGCAGAGTTAATAAAATCACTTATGATCGCCTGTAGGATTTTTAATTTTCTTTCTGATAATCCCATCTTTTCTCACCTCTTGTTAGCACTCTATGTTGTTGAGTGCTAACTATAGTCTAAATTTAACATCCACGTCTTAAGTTGTCAATATGTTTTTATAAATATTTGTTCAAAAGTTAAGATAAGTTTTGACATTGCTTTTGGACCAACTAAAAATGTTTTGACATTGCTTTTGGACCAATCGAAAAATTTTGACGCAACTTTTTCCAAAAGTGACAGACTCTAAATTAAACAAATTCAGATAATACATAATTGGATAGATCGATACCCAATAACGTAAGCTTCATCCCGGTCCCCGTTAATTCGATCAACCCGCCACGAAGGAGTTTTGAAACCTGATTCTTATAACGCCGGGAAATAGGCTCTCCAAATCTTGCCTCATAGTTTTGAAATGATATTCCCTCTATTTTCCGCATACCCGTAAAAATGAACTCCGAGATTTCATCTTCTTTGCTGTTGGTATGTCTCCAGTCTATATGACTGGCATTATTTTTCTGATACCTTGCTATATCCCGAGTAACGCTGAATCTTTCCTGATTAATATAGGAATGAGCGCCCAGGCCAATGCCAAGATACTCGTCCATTGACCAGTACTTAAGATTGTGGCGGCAATGAAATTTTGTTTCAGCGGCATTCGACAGTTCATAGTGGTCATAATTTGAACATTGCCCATTCAATTTTGGTTCTCTTAGCTTGCTCAGGGCTAAGGCATACATCTTTCGGTCCAGGTCATCGCTGAGTTCTACAAGCTCATTGTTCTGTTTCATAAGTTGAAAAGGCGTTCCCTCCTCAATCTTAAGACCATAGAAAGATATATGCTGCGGCGCAAGATCGAGTACCCTTTGGAATGTATCGGACCAGATCTCTAGAGACTGACCCGGAATTCCAAACATAATATCCACATTAATATTTTCAAAACCAGCAGCTCTTGCCTCTTCATAGTTTTTTAAGAATTCCTCCGGGGTATGAACTCTGCCTATAAAGTCAAGCAACCCTGGATTTAGAGACTGGGCCCCTATGCTCAGTCTATTAATTCCTACTTCCCTGTAGGCCTTAAGTTTATGACGATCTATTGTCTTCGGGTTTGCTTCAATGGTAATTTCGCAATCCTGGTCTACGGAAAAATTCTCATGGATTTTATTCAGCAACTTTTCTATCAATTCAGCTGAAATCAAAGAAGGCGTACCACCACCGATGAAAATGGAGTCGACTTCATAATCTAAAATATCGATCGTTATTCCCCCTGCTTTTTCTCGGCCATCCCGATACCAGTCAAGCTCCATAAGCAGGCTTTGAACGTAACGACTCTGATCCTCATCTGAGAACCCGGAAAAAGACAGGAAATCACAGTAAAGGCATTTGGATAGGCAAAAGGGTATATGGATATAAAGTCCAAGCTTTCTATTTGTTGTCATCATATTTGAGGACGGCTGTAAACGCCTCCTGAGGCACTTCAACTGAACCGAATTGCCTCATACGCTTCTTGCCTTTTTTTTGTTTCTCCAAAAGCTTTTTCTTACGTGTGATATCTCCGCCATAACACTTGGCTAAAACATCTTTTCTAAGGGCTCTGACCGTCTCTCTCGCAATGACTTTTGCCCCGACGGATGCCTGAATAGGGACTTCAAACTGATGCATCGGAATGATATCCTTCAATTTCTCGCAAACAAACCGTCCCCTCGAATACGCCTTGGACTCATGCACGATCATTGAGAAGGCGTCAACCAGGTCTCTATTTAAGAGAATATCTAGTTTGACCAGATTCGACTTTTCATAATGTAAAAACTCATAATCCAAAGAGCCATACCCGCGCGTCTTGGATTTAAGGGCGTCAAAAAAGTCATAAATGACCTCGTTCAGCGGCATTTCATAATGCAGCACTACTCTCGTACTCGTAATATATTCCATATGTTTCATGACGCCACGCCGCTCCTGACAGATTTCCATGATACTGCCAACATAGTCGTTTGGGATCATGATATTAGCTTTGACAATCGGTTCTTCAATATGATCAATTTCTGTTAATGGCGGAAGATTGCTGGGGTTTTGGATCATTTGTATGCTGCCATCATTAAGCACCACTTTATAGATTACGCTAGGGGATGTGGTGATGATGCCCAAATCAAATTCTCGTTCAAGTCTCTCTACAATAATCTCCATGTGAAGAAGCCCAAGAAAGCCGCATCTGTAGCCAAAGCCAAGGGCCGTTGAAGTTTCCGGTTCAAAATGAAAGGCTGCATCATTGACCTGAAGTTTTTCCAGGGCATCTTTGACGTTCTCATATTTTTCACCTTCTGAAGGGTAGATGCCGCAGTAGACCATGGGCTGAACTTTCTTATACCCAGGCAAAGCGTGCTCCGTAGGATTTGCCGCCATAGTGATGGTGTCACCCACTCTGGCATCAGCGACTTGTTTTATGCTGGCACAAATATAGCCAACATCTCCTGCCATCAGCATATCCACAGGAATTGGGCCTGGGGAATAAACCCCCACCTCAGTCACTTCATATTTTTTCTTGGTGTTCATCATAAGAACGATATCGCCTTTGGCAACATGTCCATTGAAAATACGCGTATAAATAACAACTCCTCGATAGTTGTCGTAATAAGCATCAAAAATAAGCGCTTTAAGTTTTCCGTTAATATCCCCCTTAGGCGCAGGGATCTTCTCCACGATAGCCTCAAGTACTGCTTCAATATTCAATCCCTCTTTGGCTGATATCAGTGGTGCTTCTGAAGCATCAATGCCAATAATCTCTTCAATTTCCTGCTTGACCTCTTCTGGTCTTGCACTGCCCAAGTCAATTTTATTGATCACTGGAATGATTTCCAGATTTTCATCCAGGGCAAGGTAGACATTGGCCAAAGTCTGTGCTTCGACCCCCTGAGTTGCGTCGACAATAAGCAACGCCCCTTCACAGGCTGCTAGGCTCCTAGATACTTCATAGGTGAAGTCTACATGACCAGGCGTATCAATGAGGTTAAAGGTATAGTCATGACCATCCTTCGCTTTGTAGCTCAATCTCGTCGTCTGTAATTTAATTGTGATTCCGCGTTCTCTTTCGAGATCCATATTATCCAGGTATTGTTCCTTCATCTCCCTGTGGGAAACCAGACCGGTAGTCTCTATAATTCGGTCTGCAAGAGTTGATTTTCCGTGATCTATATGTGCGATAATCGAAAAATTTCTCATATATTTTTGATTAGATTCCATAAATCCTCTTTTCATAGTCCTTCAAATTATTTGTACTGAATGTCAATTATATCATTTTCGCCTGTTTTTTACAAGGTAGCAAAACCGCATTCACCTAGCTTTTGGACTGGGCTTACTTTTTTATTTTTCTGATTTTCTTAATAAGGGGCGGACCTCAAATTGCCGTCTTCAGTTTATTGTGGGAATCTATTCTGCAATCTATCTGCAATCTATTTTTTTTAAATTTTATTTTTAACCCTTGCTATTTGGCAGATTCTCCATTATAATTTGACTTGCTACATTTTCTGAAAGTGGGGTGAAAATAATGGCAAATATTAAATCAGCAAAGAAAAGAATCGGCGTTATTGCTAAGAAAACAGCAACAAACAGAAGAATTAAAGAGCATCTTAAAGCCGTAGTCAAAAATTTTGAAAAAGCTTTAGCTCAAGGCAATCTTGAAGTTGCAAAAGAAAAATTGATCTTAGCAGAAAAGAAACTGAAAAAAGCTGCATCTAAGAATACAATTCATAAGAATGCTGCTTCAAGAAAAGTTTCAAGACTGACGAAACGATTCAACAAAGCGAACTAATACTCACCCGTCCCACTCTGTGCATAAGTTAAATGTACAAAACATAATAAAAGAAAAAGAGAGAAGTGTCTCCTCTCTTTTTTTATTTGACCAAACTACACAGCATTTTTACGCCGATTGGCAAACAACGCTCATCAAGGTTAAAAGTCGTTGAGTGCAGGCCTGAGTTTTTTTTGTCAGGATAGCCGCAGCCCAAGCCGAAAAATGCCCCTTTAGCATGATCCAAATAGAAGGAAAAGTCTTCTCCTCCCATATAGGCATCCGGCGTATGGACTATTTTATCCGTGCCCACAACAATACTAGCAGCAGAATAAACCAGATCTACTGCCTCCTGATTATTAATCAAGGCATTATACCCTCTCAAATAGACAATATCCGCTGTAGCACCCATGGCCGAAGCGATACCGGACACCATCTCACTTATTCTCTTCTGAACGAAAACTCTGCTTTCAGGATCAAGGGTCCTTATTGTCCCCTTAATCTCCACTTTATTGGCTATGACATTATTGGTAGTCCCGCCATGAATGCTACCAAAAGTGATTATACAGGGGCTCGTGGCAGAAATGTTTCTGCTGACAATGCTTTGAATGCTTGTGATGATGGTTGATGCGACAACAACCGCATCTATAGATTTGTCTGGAAATGCGCCATGACCAGATATACCATGAACTGTTATAGTGATCATGTCTGACGCCGCATACATTCTGCCATATTTAATGCCGATCGCGCCAGAGATGAGATCCGGCATGACATGAAGCCCAAAAATATAGTCGACTTCCGGATCATTCATGCACCCTTCAGCAATCATCCGCTCAGCGCCGCCCGTGCTTTCTTCTGCGGGCTGAAAAATAAATTTTACTACATCCGAAAACGTGTCTTTTCTCTCGCTCAATTCTTTTGCTGCTCCCAATAGAATTGCCATATGCGCATCATGACCACAAGCGTGCATTAATCCTGGATTTTGGGACGAATAGGCAAGCCCCGTGTCCTCGTTAATCTCCAAAGCATCCATATCCGCCCTTAATGCAATGACCCTTGTCAAAGAAGCTTCTCCGGTTTCATGCCCACCAAACTTGGTTCCTCGAAGAATACCTAAAATCCCGGTCTCCAAAAGTCGTTTCGTTTCGATTCCCATGGATTTCAGTTCGTTTTCAATTATTTCAGTGGTTTGATATTCCAGATTTCCCAACTCGGGATTCTGATGAAAGCTACGCCTTTTTTCTAAAACCCATTGCTCCGTAGACATGGTCTTTCCCCTCGCATTATTTATTTTTATGCCTCTTGATTTTTTTAGTCGTTGTCTTCTCGAAATCTTCTTTTCTGACAGAAAAATTCCTGATTCTCTTATAAATCGGAAGCTTTTCATTGATATCGCCGATCAGTTTTTTCATGAGTGAATATACTGACGCATCGTCAAAATCCTTACCGAATTCTTCATAGATCACATCGTATGCTGGCCTAATTTGGGCTGCTACGGTCACATCATCATGATCATCTTCTTCAAGACCATGAACCAAGCTCTCTTCAATATATTTATTTCGGTTGATATAAAACTCAACTTCTTCAGGATAGATATTTTTTCCGGTTTTAGTGACGATGACGTTCTTTTTTCTTCCGGTAATGTAAAGCCAGCCTTCGTGGTCAAGGAATCCAAGGTCTCCTGTATAAAACCAGCCATCCTTCAGAATCTCTGCAGTTTTTTCAGGCATATTATAGTAACCGAGCATCACATTCGGTCCTTTAAAGATGATTTCTCCAATGCCGTCTTCGTCTTTGTCCACAATCTTTATTTCGCCAGTTGAAATGGATGGCCCTACTGAGCCAGCTTTTTTATAAGTGTTAGCAAAGTCCGGGCAGCCAGCTACAAGTGGCGAGCATTCTGTGAGTCCATAACCTTGAACCACTTTAAAGCCAAAATCTTCAAAACCGCGGCATACATTCGGATCAATCGCTGCTGCACCAGTAACGATTAGTCTGAACTTGCCTCCAAATTTTTCATGAATGTCCTTAAAGAGTTTTTTGCTCATATCAAGGCCAATCGCTTTTAGTGTTCTATTTATTTTTATTGCGTTTTTTAGCAGTTTGCTTTTTCCTTGTTTTTCGGCATTTTTCCAGATTTTTTCATAGATTGATTCAAAAATAAGCGGAACGCCGATTAGCATGGTTATCTTAGCTTCAACCATATTCTTCGCAATGTATTTAAGACCTTCGCAAAAGGCCACGGAGGCCCCCCGATAAAGCATCAGAATAATGCCGAGAGAAGACTCAAACGTATGATGAATCGGCAAGATTGACAAACTTCTGTCCTCAGACGTTATATTGGCAATTCTGCAGGTATCCATGATGTCGCTCATAATATTTTTTTGGCTGAGCATGACGCCCTTTGCAGAATCTGTAGTGCCGGAGGTGAAAAGTATGATCCGCATTTCGTCAGGATCAACCTTTGCGTCTAAAAATGATCTATCACCGCTTTTTAGCAGTCTATTTCCATCATCCAACAAATCAGACCAAGAAAGCTCATTTATGGCAAGAGGGGAAACCAGTTTTCCGAAAGTCCCCATATTGATTTTATAGTCGATAGGAAAATCCGAAATATAGTCAAGATAATCATTTGTATAGAAAATAGCCTTGCATTCTGCGGTTTTAAGAAGATTGTGAATCTCGTCTTTGGTCAATTCTTTGTCCAAGGGAACAACGATCCCAGTCCCATTGGCAATACCAAAGTAAGCGATTACCCATTCATAGCAGTTTTCTCCAATTATTGCAATTTTTTCATTTGCAAGCCCCATATGCATGAGCTTAGTGCCCATGGCGTCCACATCAGATTTCACTTGGCTATATTTAATCTCGGTATATACTCCGCCTTTCTCTTTTTTTACGAGATAAGCAGGTCGATCAGCAAATAGTTCCGCACTGGAATTCAACATCGTTTTAAAGTCCCCTATTTCTCGGACTTCGTGATAATTCTTTGCGAGTTCTTTGTCCATCTTTAATCTCCTTCAAATTTCATTGCGACAAATCAGCATCATTTAGGTTGATGCATGCCCTAAAGCCGTTGTATGTAAAATAATTGTACCTTAAAAAATATTTTTAGTAAAGGCCATTTCACATATAGAATTCCCTTGGAATTTAAGGTGTCACCAGCATTCCACATATGTTATAATACAGTTATATTTAAATGCAAGGAGTGATTTTCATGTCTACACCTCATATTTCCGCAAATAAGGGCGATATCGCAGAAACCATACTTCTCCCCGGCGATCCGCTGAGAGCTAAATTTATTGCCGAAAACTTTCTGGACAATCCGAAATGCTACAATCAAGTACGCGGCATGCTTGGGTATACCGGCACTTACAAGGGGGCGTCAGTCTCCGTTCAGGGTACCGGTATGGGCATGCCTTCTATTGGCATCTACTCTCATGAGCTGATTACCCAATATGGTGTTAAGAACCTGATTCGCGTTGGCTCCGCTGGATCTCTCCAGGAGCATGTCAAGCTAAGGGATATCGTATTAGGCGTTGCAGCTTCAACAAATTCGAATTATGCGCATACTTTTGGTCTCCCGGGAAGCTATTCGGCTTGTGCCGACTTCAGTCTCCTCTTAAAAGCCCATTCAGCCGCCGATCGATTGGGCATACCTGTCCATGCAGGCAATATACTGTCCAGCGATGTATTTTATGATGACAATCCTGAATCCTGGAAGAAATGGGCCAAGATGGGCGTATTGGCAGTTGAAATGGAAGCAGCGGCTCTATACATGAATGCTGCAAGACTTGGCGCTAAGGCTCTGACCATTTTAACCATGAGCGATAGTTTGATCACCGATGCCATAACGACCTCAGAAGAGAGAGAAAAAACATTTACCAATATGATGCAGATTGCTTTAGAGCTGGCCTTATAGCAGAGAATTATTGTTCTTTGTCCAATGCTTGGGTAAGATTTCAAGAAAAACAACTGAAAAGACTTATCGGCCTTAGCCCAGTCATAAATTGAGCTAAGGCCATTTTATAATTTTATGGTAATAGTTTATTTCCCTAAGATTGCAAAGTCACATCAACCAATGGTTTTTTTGAATTTTTTAACACTGATACCAAGAAAAACAACAGAAATAATCAGTAGCATTCCGACTTGAGGCCAAAGATAGGCGATGCCAATTCCCTTGAGCATAATGCCTCTAATAATTTCCAAATAGTAAGTGGCGGGTATGATGTATCCGATCCAGTAAATGATGTCCGGCATAGCTTCTCTAGGAAACATAAATCCAGAAAGCAAAATGCTGGGCAGCAGAACCACAAATGACATCATCATAGCCTGAAGCTGAGTTTTGGCCAGATTGGAAATCGTTATGCCAAGGCCAAGGGAGGCTGTAATAAAGAAGAGCGTCAAAACATACAATTCGAAAATACTGCCTCTTATTGGGACTCCGAAGAGCACTACAGCGACTATGAGTGCCACTGTCACCTGAATATAGCCCAGTAGTACATAGGGCGTTATTTTACCAATCATCAGCTCAAGAGGCTTTAGAGGTGTTACCATGAGTTGTTCCAATGTTCCCCGCTCGCGTTCTCTGACAATTCCCACTGAGGTCAGCAGCACCATGGTCATAGTAACGAGAACAGCCACGATGCCAGGTACGATATAAAAGGCTGTTATGCCGTCTGGATTGTACCAGGCCCGAATCCTAACATCGTAGGGCATGTTCACCTCTCCGGGTATGCGGGAAAGAATGACCGCCTGGCTCTTCAGTGTTGGGATGGTACTTGCAATCGCCCTTGCTTGACCAGAAGTCATGTTATCGCTGGCGTCTATGATAATTTGAATTTGTGCAGATTCTCCCCGGTAAATACTCCTAGCATAATCCGGTGGAAATATAATGCCTACTTTTGCTTTTCCGCTGTCTATAGCCTGGTTAATGTCTGCAAAGCTATTCGCTGTATATTTTACTTTAAAATAACCAGAGGCGGTAAAAGAATCGAGCATTTCCCTGCTCTCCGTGGTGAGGGACTGGTCAAAGACAATTGTTGATATATTTTTGACCTCGGTTTGAATGGCATAACCAAATATGATCAGTTGAACCACTGGAATCATAAAAGCAATCAGCAGAGTCAACCGGTCTCTTTTCATCTGTAGAAATTCTTTTTTTATAATCGAAAGTATTCTATCCATAGATTGCCCCTTTTATTGTTGTTTCGCCAAATAAACAAAAACATCGTCTAACGTAACGTTTTCTATGTTATTCCCGCTTGCCTGCTCCTTTTGAAGCAAAAGTTTTTTTAATGCAAATGGCGTATCTTCAGCGATGAGTTTACCATCAAGAAGAAACATTAAAACATCGCAACGTTCTGCTTCATCCATAAAATGAGTTGTCAGGATCACAGTGACCCCTTCATTTGCCAGTTGATTAATGACAGTGAAGAAATCTCTGCGCGTTATAGGGCTAACGCCGCTTGTAGGCTCATCCAGAAATAAAAGATCCGGTTTTGAGAGTATGGCAGACCCTAGGGCGAGTCTCTGTTTTAATCCAGGGCTTAAAGCTTCTGCAAGAGTCTTTTCCTTACCTACTAAATTGGCCATTTCTAGGACTTCCGCTACTCTTCTGTCCCTAATTTCTCCTTTTGGGATGCCATAAATTCCAGAAAAAAACTGTAGATTCTCCTCGGCTGTCAAGTCATCATAAAGGCTGTACTTTTGTGACATGTAACCGATCTTTTGTTTAATCTGTTCGCTCCCGGAAGACAGATTGCTTCCAAGGATTTCTGCACTGCCACTGCTGGGTTTAAGAAGACCGCAGAGCATTTTAATCAATGTGGTTTTTCCAGCGCCATTTGGCCCCAGAAATCCATAAATTTTGCCTTTTGGCACTTTAATATCCACGGCATCAACCGCTGCGAAATCACCGAAACTTTTGCTGAGCCTCGTCGTAGTTATAGCATAAGCTTCTTTCTCCAAATTCTTGGTTTGATAGTTGCTCGTGTTTTCCGGCGCTTTATAGAACATATCCGGAAAATCTTTTTTAAACGCTTCAGGCGTGCCCAGAAATTCCAGAGTTCCGTTCTCGATATAGCCAAGTCTTTGGCACATTTCAGCCTCATTCATATATGGCGTAGTAACAAGGATCGTCATCCCCCCACGGTTAAGCTCCTTAAGCAGCTCCCATATTTCATGCCTTGAAATAGGATCAATACCATATGTAGGTTCGTCCAAAATAAGGAGCTCAGGCTGTGTTATGAGAGCAACAGTTATGGCAAGCTTTTGCTTCATGCCGCCTGATAGTTGATCTGAGATCCTTTCTTTGAAGGAACTCATCCCTGTTAATGCTAAAATCCGATCAGCTCTCTCTTCGATCAAGGTTTTTTCTATGCCGAAAAGACTGCCAAAGAGGTGAATATTTTCACCAATCGTCAAATCCCCATAAAGACTGAACTTTTGGGGCATATAACCCAGTTGTCCAGATTCTAAAAGTCCTTTAGGAAGGGTAATCTTTCCGCTATCAGGCGTGATCAAACCATTAACTGTCCTCATAAGGGTAGTTTTGCCAGCACCGTCCGGTCCAACTAGACCAAACAGTTCTCCTTTTGCAACATTAAAACTTACTGCAGAAAGCGCCATGACATCTTTGAAGTTTTTGGAAATATTGTCTACTGCGATCATGAATTTAACCTCATTTAGAATACCACATCAGCAGGAATCCCAGGTTTAAGTACACCGCCGTTACTTCCCGTCTGGATTTTGACAGCAAAAACCACATTGGCACGTTCATTTACGGTCAAAACTGTCTTAGGCGTATATTCTCCCTTATCAGAGATAAAAGTAATTTTTCCTTCAAATTGGTCTTGATAGCCGCTGACAGTGAAATGGACAGTCTGTCCTAGTTTAATTCTTGGCAATTCGGTAGTCGTTACATAAACTTTAATCCAAAGGTTTTCCAAATCCGTTATGGTTGCAATTGCAAGGCCTGCCCCCACATATTCTCCAGGTTCAAAATTTCTCGAAGTGAGAACGCCGTCTATGGATGCGGTAAGTGTCAAATCACTTAATTGTGATTTTGCGCCGTCAAGAGAGGCCTGGGCCCTTTCCACGTCTGCCTGGGCCGAACCGACCTGAGCGCTGACTCCGCCTTTTGATTTAAGTGCATTCACCTGGGCCTGTGCGCTGGTATAGTTATCCTGGCTGACTTTATAGGCAGTCTGATAGCGCTCAAGTTCCGTGAGTGAAGTGGCGCCCTGATTATATAACGCCTTTATCCTATTATAGTCTTGTTCTGCTTTTGTATAGGTTGCATTGGCTGCTCCTGCCAGAGCCTGAGCGGATTGCATTTGTTGAAGCTCTGCGCTGGATGATACTTGTTCTAAGCCATATTTTGCTTTTGTTAGGGCGGCTTCATTCATAGCCACAAGGGAAGCAATGTCTTCTCTTTTCATTTTCGCTATCACATCGTTTGATTTGACGATATCGCCTTCTTTGAAATTAATGCTTTCTATGGCGCCCGGCACTCTTGCAGTAACCTTAACTGTGGTTGCTTCAATTGTTCCTGTAGCCGTAATGGCGTTTCCTTTAAAAATATTCTGTCCAAATGTAGACCATAGGATGATCCCAATGGCAATCACTAGAACAACGCCAGCAATCTTTTTTTTGTTTTTTTTCAATTCACCGATTTTTTTCCCTTCCACCTGCGAACCTCCTCGTAACTCATTATTCCTGTAGTTCAATATTTATAACTGATCAATAATGCAGTTCCAAACTTACAACTGATCATTCCAGCGATTTCATTTATTAAATTATATACCTTAAAGTCATTTATTGCTCAAATTAAAATCTATTTGTGAAAATAAAGCTAACAAAAGTATTTTGCCAAATAATAGTCATAAAGCTAACTAAGTATCTTGCTAAATAATAGTCATCCGGTTATTATGAGCATTATTTTTGTCAAAACTCCCGAAACAACGGCGCCAGCAGGTATTGTGATAAACCAGGATGCTACTATTCTTTTTACGACGATCCATTTAACTTTTTTAAAGCTTTCAGCCGCTCCAACGCCCATAACGGAAGATGTGACAATCTGAGTCGTGCTGACTGGAAAACCTGTAATCGTTGCTGTTGCTATAATTGAAGCTGCAGCAATTTGCGAAGCCAAAGAGTGAACTGGCTCAACGGTATAAAGTTTTCGCCCCACTGTGTGCATGATTTTCCAGCCGCCAACAGACATGCCAAGGGCAATCATGGCTGCGCATCCGAATATGGTCCACCAAGGAACGATAAATTCCGCGTTAACATGAAGCACCATAAGCTCCAATGAAATGAGGCCCATAGCCTTTTGGGAGTCACTGCTTCCGTGGCTGAGGGCTAAGCCTGCCATGCTTAAAAACTGGGCTCTCTTAATATGTTTTTCAATTTTTTTGGTATAATTTATTAAGATCTTTAAGGCTATTCTCATCATTATAAACCCGATAATCAGTCCAAGAATAGGAGACGTAAACATAACAAGGACGATCTTAAGCAAGAAATTAGTCCAGTTTATGGCATTAAAGCCAAAAGCAATGATGCCTGCCCCAAGAAGTCCGCCCATGAGTGCATGGGAAGAACTAGAAGGCAGGCCAAAAATTGCAGTCATTAAATTGCACACTATGCTACCAACGATGGCACACACAATAAAAAGCGTTCCAACCAGCTCGCCGCCATCTAGGATGATCGACTGATCAACGATGCCTGTTCCAATAGTCCTTGCTACCGCAGTGCCTAATAAAATGGCACCAAAAAATTCAGCCAAACATCCAAGCACAAAGGCCTGTTTAACTTTAATGGACCTTGAGACAATAATTGTTGCGATAACATTTCCACCATCATGGTAGCCATTGATGAAAGCGTAGCCAAACCCAGCCAAGATGGTGATCGCTGCGAAAATTCCGTTCATGCCGCTTAGCCTCTTTCGGCCTTAGCCTCGTTCTTCAGGAGGATTGTTTTGAAATCAAGCCTTCAATGAGGTTTGCAACACCCTCACATACGTCGATGGCTTCCTCTAATATTTCATAAATGTTTTTCCATTTTATAATTTCGACAGGGTCTGTTTCTGTTGCGAAGAGTTGTTCAAGCGCCCTTCTGTGTATAACATCCCCTCCATTTTCAAGCCTATTAATCTCAACGACTTTTGTATGGAGAAAATCACTCTTACCTAGGGTATCAAGGCCTTTGAAGAGGAGTTCCAGCTCCTTTGTACAGGATAAAATGACTCCGGCCATCATGATGGCCTCCGGTTTGATCTCTGCAATCCGAAAAATCGCAAGCCTGTTTCCTGCTTCCTCAATTTTGTCTACGATATTATCCAGCTCTTTTACAATCTGATAAATATCTTCTCTGTCAAATGGCGTGATGAAAGCCGCATTAAGGGTTGCTAAAACCTTATGTGTCTGAACATCGCAGGAAAGTTCCATTTCTTTTAATCGAGTAACCTTCTGTTTAACATCCGTGAAATCATTGACCAGTTCATTAAAATAAGCTGCTGCTTCATTAATCTTACCAATTGACTCGATAAAAAGGTCGTAAAACACATTTTCCTGCTTTGATTTTCCAAACATTGTCTTAACCCCCTTAAATCGGTTATGATTGGACGGGCTTCAAAGCGGCATTAAGGCTTCTTGTTTCGACTTCGACCAATAGCTTTGAAATAAAGCTGGAAACAGGCAGCTGGCCGAGTTCGCCCTCGTACCTCGAACGAACTGAAATGACGTTTGCCTCAACTTCTTTTTCGCCGATGACAATCAAATAAGGCATACGCTCATTTCTGGCTTCGCGAATTTTATAGCCGATTTTTTCGTTTCGGCTATCCAGTTCAACGCGAAGGCCAGCTGCCTTAAGCTGATCGACAACGCTCTGGGCATAATCGTTGAATTTTTCTGTAACAGTAAGCACCTTAATCTGAGTCGGTGATAGCCAAAGCGGAAATGCACCCGCATATTTTTCAATAAGCATAGCCAAAGTCCTTTCATAGCAGCCGATAGAAGTTCTATGAATGATATAGGGTCTCTTTTTGAGACCATCTTTATCCACATAGCTCATATCAAAGTTTTCAGCCAATGCAAGGTCAATTTGAACCGTGATCATAGTATCTTCTTTGCCGAAAACATTGCGCATTTGGACGTCTAGCTTCGGTCCATAGAAAGCAGCTTCGCCCTCTGCTTCCTTATAATTGAGGCCAAGTTCATCCAGAATCTGTCTCATCTGTGTCTGGGATGCTTCCCAGGACTCTTCGCCGCCAACATATTTTTCTCTATGATCTGGATCCCATTTCGAGAATCTGTAAGTGACATCCTCTTCAATGCCAAGGGTCCTAAGCATAAACTTTACCAAGTCGACGACACCTTTAAACTCCTCAGAAAGCTGATCTGGTCTACAAATCAAATGGCCTTCAGAAATTGTAAACTGTCTAACGCGAATCAGGCCATGCATTTCACCCGAGGCTTCATTTCTGAATAAAGTAGATGTTTCTCCATAACGCAGAGGCAAATCTCTATAGCTGCGTATTTTAGATTTATAAATATAATACTGAAAAGGGCAAGTCATAGGCCTTAAAGCGAGAACTTCATCGTCTTTTTCCTCATCCCCAAGGACAAACATGCCTTCCTTGTAATGCTGCCAATGCCCCGAGATCTCGTAAAGCTCCTTCTTTGCCATTAATGGCGTTTTTGTAAGAAGATACCCTCTTCTTTCTTCTTCATCTTCAACGAAACGCTGGAGTAACTGGACAATCTTGGCGCCTTTAGGCATTAAAAGAGGCAGCCCCTGACCGATGACATCAACAGACGTGAAAAGCTCAAGCTCTCTTCCAAGTTTATTATGATCCCTTAGCTTTGCTTCCTCAAGCATTTTGATATAGTCAGTGAGTTCGTTACCATTTGCGAAGGCAGTGCCATAAATCCTTTGCAGCATTTTGTTCTTTTCGCTGCCTTTCCAATAGGCACCTGTTAGGCTCATTAATTTAAAAGCTTTAATTTTACGCACATTGTCAAGATGAGGGCCAGCACACAGGTCAACGAAATCTCCTTGTTTATAAAATGAAATTATTGCATCCGTCGGCAGATCATTAATCAGTTCAACTTTATAGGTCTCTCCCCGCTCTTGCATCAGTTTCAATGCTTCGCCCCTAGAAAGCTCCATTCTTTCAATATCCAAACGCTCACTTTTCAGCTTTTCCATTTCCTTTTCAATAGCGATCAGATCGTCTTCCGAAAATCTGTCCGCGTAATCAAAGTCGTAGTAAAATCCATTTTCAATTGCAGGCCCAATTCCGAGCTTAGCCGCTGGAAAAAGGTTTTTAACGGCGTGAGCCAGTAAATGCGATGCGGAATGCCTTAGCATCTGCAATTCGTTCAATTCTTCAGTTGATTTTTCGTTAATCATGATATTTCCTCTCATTCTTTAATTCATAGAGCAAAAAATAAAGCCGGCCTCCTAATAGGGGCAAGCTATGCTTACGGTTCCACCCAGTATTTTTCTTCATTGCTATAACGACACGATTTGAATACGTACCGGCGAGCCTTATCGACTGAAATCATCAGCCAAGTGCAGCAGCTGCTCCGAGATGGTCTTCAGTTTGGCTTAATCAGAATACTCCCAACCAAGGCATTCATTCTCTGTAGACAAAATCCAAACTTACTTTTCTCATCAATGCATTTTCTTTATTCTAGTTATACCTTCATTATAGACATCTAATAACCTTTGTCAAGAGAACCGATTTTTGTTGAGTTCAATTACAGCCGATTTTTGTTGGAGTTCAATTAACACTAGAAAGAAGGCCAGATTTAATTTGGCTCAAGGCCAGATTTGTGCTGGGTCTACGCCATAGATCTGAACAACTTCGAGAAGTTTACTATTGGCAATATCATTTGGCGTCACAAGCCATCCGCCATCAGAATCGATATCAAATCCTACATTAAAATAAGCATACCACACCAAATGCGCACACTGGGTCTCCTTAAGCTTTTCTGGAGCCACCGCTTTATTGATGAAGCCAGCCATTAAACCATAAGGAATATCATCCAGGTACTTAATTGCAAAATCGGCCGCTTTGGCTGCTGCCTCCTCAGAGCTCGTCCCATTTTCCTGCGCAGCATCCTCGCGAAGTCTCAGCAGTATGAAGCTTGGATAGCTCCTCCACTTTTCCATGTTTTGCGCGGTAGAGTTGTAGCCAAGCAAAATGGCTTCCATGGTTTTTTGGTTATCTGCATCAATAACAATGGCGCTGTGCCCATGTCTCCAGCCAGTGGAATGGCTAGATTTGTTGATCAATATATCGCCTTTTCTAAGTTTAACAAAATTAAAACCGTTAATTTCTTCTTGCTTATCATTGATTATTTTTTCTTCAAAAGTTATTATGCCGATCTTAGAGCAGAGCACTTTAACCGGTGCAAAAAAATCCGTCTGAAACTGTTTTAATTGATCTAAAACTTCAGGAGTCACTGCACCATTCGCGCCTAGAATATCATCAATCGCTGGTTTACCAAGGCCAGTCTGATAAAGCAGGCTTTTGTAGTCCTCTGGCGTGAGCCTGATTTCTCCTTTTTCATTGAAAGCGTTACTTAGGAGCACGTTCAATTCTTCTTTTGGATAATTGGGGTATATATGGGCTTGATTTGCTGTGGCTTGGTCTAAATAAGCCATAATGCCTAGAGATAAGGCAAAGACTACAATTATGGCACCGATTGAAAAGCCAATTCGTCGAAAGATTACTTTCATGATTATATTCTCCAGAAGATCATTTATAGGGCATTTTTGTCTAGTATACACTAAATGCACAAATAAAACGAGACCCCTGCAGCTGTTTTTGCCTTTAATTATTAAACCTTAATTATTAAACCTAATTATTAAACCTAATTATTAAACCTAATTATTAAACCTAATTATTAAACCTACTTATTAAACTACTTATTAAACTACTTATTAAACTTCAATTTTTAAAAATTAGCTTTTG
>JANYJS010000084.1 GCA_025361765.1 Bacillota bacterium | reverse complement strand
CTTGCTGATTACACCTATGCCGCTCCTGAGGCCTCCTTCCCAATATCGCAACTTGGCTACGCTATTGGCGACAAAAGATTATCAGATTACGGAGCCTGGATTTTACAAGGTACTGAGTCAGAAATGAGAAAAGCTCCTTCTGTCAAGCAAAACCTTTTGATAAATAACAACAGCGTAGCTGGAGTATCCTATGATCCTGAGGCGGTAACATTTCAGGCGAAGGATGTGAATATAAACCTGAGTATGATGGCCGCATCTCTTGAAGAGTTCTGGAAAAATTACAAAGCCCTTCTTTATGATTTAACTAAGGTGGGAGAAAACAGCATATACTCTGAACTGACTGAAGAGGAATACCTGTTTTACTATAAGAGTGCGAGAGTTTCAGAATTTAGTCCATCCGGAAAAAAAATTTGGTGCGATTTCTCAATAACTATCACACTCACCAATTTCGACTTAACTCCTGATTTGGTTTTGTTATGTACTGAAGATGGGGTCTTTATCAGCACTGAAGATGACTTTTTTATTAACATGGAACAACTAACATTTTAATAGATGGCAATTAGAAAAGTAAATGTAAGCGAATTGCCTACAGCGACAGAACTGGAAGGGTTCAATGTTCTTGGGGTGGATAGCTCAAACAGGAGCAAAAAAATTGCCTCACTGCTACTCAAAGGACAGGCAGGTGATAGCGCCTATCAAACCTGGTTAGCGCAAGCAGGCAATGCGGGTAAGTCAGCTGTTGAATTCGTTGAGTGGTTAAGAGCACCGGCGACGGATGCCGCAGCAACTGCTATTGCCGCTAAAAATGCTGCCGAATCCTCAGCTTCCACAGCCAGTACGAAAGCTAGTGAAGCGTTGTCTTCAAAGAATGCCGCTGCCGCCTCAGAGACAAATGCCGCTTCTAGTGCATCATCTGCTCTGGCATCAAAGAATGCAGCTGAGACCTCTGCTACAACGGCAAGTACAAAGGCCGGTGAAGCGCTATCCTCCAAAAATGCCGCCGCAACTTCAGAATCCAATGCAGCAACATCGGCAACAACGGCTAGCACAAAGGCTTCGGAGGCCTTATCTTCCAAAAACTCTGCTGGTACTTCGGAAACTAATGCTGCAGCTTCGGCTACAACAGCCCAAACCGCTAAAGTGGCTGCTGAAGCTGCTGAAGACACTGCCGTCACAAAAGCAGGAGAAGCCTCTGCCAGTGCTGCCGCCGCTTTATCCTCAAAGAATGCTGCTGAATCATCCGCTTCCACGGCCAGCACGAAAGCTTCAGAGGCGTTATCCTCAAAGAATGCTGCTGCTCTATCAGAGACTAATGCCGCAACATCGGCTACAAATGCTCTGGCTCAGGCAGTCATCGCCGCTGAACAGGCGGATATTGCAACTGAGAAAGCGGAGATTCTTGAATCAGTTTATATTGATGCAATTCTTGAATATGCCAATGGTGCTGCTTTCCCGGAAACCGGTCTAACAAATAAGATTTACAAAGCGATTGATACTGGATCCGTATATCGATGGTCTGAATCTGGCTACACCAGCATCGCAGCTCAGGGGGAGAAAGGTGCTGACGGTAACACCTATTATACCTGGCTCAAATATGCTGATTCTCCCACAACCGGCATGAGCGACAGCCCAACAGGCAAACAATATCTTGGCATTGCAGTCAACAAAATGACTGCAACAAAGTCAACAGATTATGCTGATTATGCATGGTTGCTCATTAAGGGAGATAAGGGAGATAAGGGCGATAAGGGTGATCAGGGAAATACTGGAAATACAGGATCCGATGGGCCATCTCTTTACACTTGGATCAAATTTGCAGACAGCCCCACTACGGGGATGAATGATTCCCCTATTGGGAAATTATACCTGGGAATTGCTGTCAACAAAGCGAGTGCTGTAAAATCTACGAATTATGCTGACTACAGCTGGACACTAATCAAAGGTGATTCAGGAACTGACGGCATAGATGGTACAAATGGCAATGATGGAGCCTCACTCTATGTCTGGATAAAATATGCCACAGACGGATCGGGAGCCGGTATCAGTGACTCCCCAATCGAATGTACTTACATCGGTGTGGCGGTCAATAAGACAAGTGCCACCAAATCTACAATCCCAGGGGATTACGTGTGGTCATTGATCAAAGGTGACAAAGGTGACAAAGGTGACAAAGGCGATAAAGGTGATGCCGGAAACGCTGCGGATACCGCATCAAACATTGCCGTCGCCGGTGCTAAGTCGACTATTGTTGATGCTGACTCGTTTGCGGGAATCGATTCTGAGGCATCCAACGCAATAAAACGCTGGACCTGGGCAAGTATCAAGACTTTCCTTAGTTCGTTGTTTG
>JANYJS010000067.1 GCA_025361765.1 Bacillota bacterium | reverse complement strand
CGAACGCAACAAATCCGCACCTAGCCCTAGGCAGTTCGGCGTATATTTTGAAGATCCAAAGTATATCTTCACAGATAGGTTATAAAAGCGCATTGTCAGAAATCATGAAGGATGTTGAAAAAAATGGATCCGATCTTGACGCAAGAAATTCTCCTGATGTTCTGAGGTTTTATCGACTTGTCAGTTTTGTCGTGAGCCAAATCGGTTATGTGGATATGCAGACCCATTATTTTAGAAATAAGCTCAATCGTGCTCCCGGGAGCCTGGCGAAAATGATTGCATTAAATAAAACCCTCCCAGTCAGCAAACGCTGGGTATTATTGAGCCCTATCAATTCTGAATACCATATGCAGGGACCAGACGGTATGTTTAATCTTAAATTCGTATCCTATAGTGGATTTTGCGAAGCTGTCTACAATAAAAGGGGGGTTTTGTTGAGCGAAACCAATGATCCGATCAATATGGGAACCTTTAATTATGCAGCTGGAATACCCGGTGTATTCTCCCATGAACTATACGATGTTACGCCCTATTTGAGATGGGGAAATACGGCAAATTCTCCCCAAAAGGGCAATGCAATGATATCCAAATATACCAATATCGCTTCAAACAATTATAAGGTGCATGCTAGAGAAGTGTTCGTTTACCGAAAAAACCTATTTGGTATGCAGCAAGGAAAAGTGATATGAAAAATGCTTTGAATAGCCTTGCCATGTCCAGTTGAAATATTTTAAGACCATTGCTGCATAATATCTTGATTTCTGCAGCAAATGAAGCGAAAAACAGCCGGGAACCTTTGCAATTAAAGGAACTCAGGCTGTTTTCTTTTGCTAGAAAATCATAGCGATACAAGTCATTTTTTGGTGCGGGCAAAAATATTTTTTATCTCACCCAAACTTCGAATCCTTAGAAAATTAACTAATACATGAAGGATGTCGGAGCTTATTATTTGCTGTAAGGATCTTATCATAGAAAAAGAGTGGATGGGTTTGTAGCAATCTAGGTCAAGAAAGGAAAATTTTTATAAAGGTTTGTGAATTATGGCGTTTTAAAATCAGGATTTTATAGCCCAGCGCATTTTAGCCGAATGTGCACGACTATTGGCATGACATTCTTCAGACGACGGCCGAATTGGGCCATCTGCTATTTCCTGATAGACACCATCATTAAAAAAGCGTTTAAATGACTTTTTGACAAGGCGGTCTTCTCCTGAATGAAAGGACAGTATTGCAACGCGCCCCCCGGGGGCGAGCGCGTCAGGAAGTTTTTCTAAAAATTCATATAACACTTCGAATTCCTTATTGACATCAATCCTGAGCGCTTGAAAGCATCGCTGACAGGATTTTTTGATCTCTTCATCCCTGTTTGCTTCTGGCAAAGATTTCAGCGCATTCTTTATTATTAGCTTGAGCTGAGTCGTTGTTGAGATTGCGCTTCCGCGGGCTCTTTCCGAAATAATGGCGCGAGCGATGACCACTGCATGTGGTTCATCAGAGTTTTCTATAAGCATTCCTTCTAGTTCGTTTTGCGAAACTGTTCTTAAGCGATCTGCTGCAGACCGTCCTTTTTTGGGATTAAGTCTTAAGTCCAAGGGACCTTCCCGCTTATATGAAAACCCTCTTTCGGGATTGTCGATTTGCATTGAAGAGACACCAAGATCAGCTAATATAAAGTTGAATGGCCCTGATTCAGAAGCAATTTTATCGATTTCGCAAAAGTTCATTTGATGGATTGTTAAAATATCAGAGCCATACCCTAAGTCTTCTAAACGCTTTTGGGTGCGCAGCAATTCAAGGGGGTCTACATCGGTTGCATGGATATGCCCTTTTGAGTCTAAACATTTGAGCATTTCTAAAGTATGACCGCCATAACCCATAGTAGCATCAAATCCAGTTTGCCCCGGAGAGATTTGAAAGAAGCCTAAGATCTCTTTTACGCAAATGGGAATATGCATACCGGCGGGGGTGCTGCCACGCTCAATAGCCTTTATAACAGCATCAGAATATTTCTCTGGCTGCAATTCTTTATATTTGTCTTTGAAGGTTTTAGGGTGAGTGCCTTTATAGCGAACACGCCGCTCATGTTTTGGCTCCTTTTGATCCATTCTTTCGCCGCCTTTCTATGATTGATATAATGGATATATTATCAAAGTAAGATCAAAAAAGCAAATATGGGAGTTTGGCTTAAGACGCTGAACAATAATTGGCGTTGGTGTATAATTGTAAATGAAGAATGGGATTAACAAGCTATCTTTAAACTCTGAAAGGGGTATCGTAATGAATGAAGTATTAAAAGTGATAAAAAGCAGAAGAAGCATCAGAAGTTACAGAGAAGAACAGATCAGTCAGGAAAGTCTCGATTTGATTATTGAAGCTGGGATTTATGCACCTGCCGCAAATAATGAGCAGTGGCGAAGGAAAAACGAGCACAACAATTAGGTCTTCAATTGAATTAAAGTATAAAAAAGGTAATCAGCTGTTATTTTCTAGGGATAGCGACTGCCTTCAAAATTTAATCGGTTTGATGGAAGCTCAAAAGCATGTGCATCCAACTTTCGCGTATCTGGCCTGAATATTTATCAATAGCCAGTATTATGCCGCCATATTTTTACCCCTTCGCATGATTGGCTGCGATGGATCCCCGGTAAGGGCTGTAGCAGTAGAGTTCCAATTACATTAAAGGACCAAACAGGCGAAGGATCTTTCCAATGACGCGGCTTTTGAAGGATAATGATTTATAATCTGCTAATGATATGAGATGGCACTCTTTGAGCGTCATCTCATAGTCTTTTGAAATATCTTTTACAGCAGGGCAATGGGCAAACCATGTTCCTACTTCATAATTTAAAAAGAAACTCCGAAAATCCATATTATAGGAGCCAACAGCAGCTACCTTATGATCTGAAACGAAAATCTTGGCATGAATGAAGCCAGGGGTGTACTCATATACTTTTATACCAGCATGAATGAGTTCTGGATAAAAGCTTTTAGCGATCAAGAAGGGGATTTTCTTGTCTGGAATGTGAGGGATTATAAGCCTAACATCCACGCCTCTTTCGGAGGCATAAGTCATGGCCTTTAAAACAGAACTTCCTAGAATCAAATAGGGCGATGTGATCCAAACATAATCTGTTGCTTGATTTAATATATCGATATAAACTGTTTCGCCGATTGCTTTAAAAATATTGGGAGAATCTGCGTAGGGGACAACAAATCCCTTTTCGCCTGCACTTGAAATGTTCTTTTGGAGATCGGCATCAGGAGCAATATAGTTTTCCCACACGTCATTTTCCTTGTCACCCTTTAGATGCCAATTCTGAAGAAAAAGCACTACAAAGGTTCTGACGGCATCTCCGCTCAATGATACAACGGCATCTTTCCAGCGACCGAAAGGGTGGGTATAATTAACATACTCATCTGCCAGGTTGAATCCACCCGTGAAAGCAATCTCGCCATCAACGACAGTGATCTTGCGATGATCCCTGTTGTTTTGATCCGTTGATAAGAAGGGGCTTAGGGGCTCGAAAATATTGACGAGTATACCAAGTTTTCTCAATGTAATCGGAAAATTATCAGGCAAAGATTTAGCGTGACAAAAACCATCATACATAAAACGAATTTCTACACCGGAATCGGCCCTTTCCTTTAGGATGCCAATCAATTCATCTAGAAGTTTTCCAGGCAATACGTCAAAATACTCCATAAAAATATAGGACTTTGCTTTTCGTAATGCGATCTTGATGGCTTCGAAGCCTTTTTCACCATCATTGTAATAAACGATATCGGTTTGATCATAGACAGGATAAGGGCCTGTATTCTGAAGAAAGTTCAGCAACCCTATATGTTTAGGAATCTCAATTTTCGCTGTATTCAGTGCCTCCTCGTTTTTGCTCAGCAAATAACCCGTATCCTTAATCAGCTTTTGTACTTTTAGGGCATTGCTTTTTTGCTTTGGGTTTAGCTGGATATAAAGATAATAAAGAATGCCAAAAATCGGCAGTAAACACATAAATGTCAGCCAGGCAATTTTAAATTCCGGGCTTCCTTTTTTATTAACGATGTAAACAGCCAGGACGAAGCTAATCAGTAAATTGATGATATAAATATAATGGATATACTGCGTCAGCATAAAGAAGCTTGCTGCTAGAAAAATAACTTGAAGCAACAGTAATACTATAAATATGAAGCTGCGACTGAATGTACTTTTATATATTTTCTTTCTGAAGTCAATCTTCTGACGCTTCATGCTGACCATCCCTTTCGTTCAATTGATAACGCCGGCAGGATTTAAATACAACACTTCAGTTTAATTTATCATATCAGATTTCTGACTGTTTCGCAAAAAATCGCTGATTAATGAACTCATCATAAAGCTTGAAACGTTATTTTGATGAATGGTATCAGTAGTCAGCAGAAGGCCCCTTGATTGGGATATAGCATCCCAATCCTCATGAAGTATAAAATGTAAGTAGGCATTCTTTACCATCAATTCTGTTGATTCTTTGGGGCTATAGAGCGTTCCTGGCTCATGGTTTCTCGCTTCAAGAAAGTCTAGCTGCTTTTCATTTAGGGGAAGATAATCTATATCCTGATTCTTCGCCAATTCCTTAATAATGGCACTATACTCTTTGGCTTTTCGAATCTCAATTGAATCTAATTTTTCCCCAATAACAGGGATTGAGAGGATGGCGATTTTCGCTTTCGTTTCGGTCTTCATACTAATAATCAAGTCTGAAAGATTTTTCTCAAACCACTCTTTTGTAGGTTTTTCGGGCAGGCTTTTATCTTTTATATACATGCGCTCATTTTCCTTGCTCAGTGTAGCATTTGCATCATTCGTTCCTAACAATATGATGATATAATCCGGGTTTAAACTAATTACGCTGTCCTTACGCATTAAAGCATTGTAGGCTAAATCTCCATTAATACCCGCATTGACAAAGGTAAAATCTGCCAATGAAGCATCGCTAGACAAAACATCGACATAATTGGCGCTGACTGTTCCTTGAGTGATGCTGTCCCCAATGCAAACCACAAGGCTTTTGCCGGGAGACGCTATAAATTTTTCGGGAGTATTGTTTGGACTTTTTCCCATACTAGCTATAGCGATCGCGAAAGTAGCGCCAAATCCAATGAGCAGAATGGATCCAGCGAAAATAGCAAATATAATGGACCTGTTATTTTTGACTTTTTTAAGTTTCACAAGTCACTTCCTTTTGATTTTATTATAGCACGTATTGTGGCAATAAGATTATAACACCTAAGGTTATGACACTTAAGGTTATGACACTTAAGGTTATGACACTTAAGGTTATGACACCTAAGGTTATGACACTTAAGGTATAGAACATATAAAACTGTTTCCTCAATAATGGCACTGGACTTATACAAACATGATATAATATCTCTAAATTTACTTAAACACTCTTGACATTACGGAAAAAATAGGCGCCTGCTTCAATATCCCAAAGCACGGGATCTATAGGACTATTCCCCTTCAGAATAAAGTGGTAAGACTTGATGGCACAACCTCCGCAAACAGGGGCATTATCAAGTTGATGGGAAGGTTATTTTAAAGGCGCCAGCAACAATTTTTATATAACACTTTCCAAAATCATTAAAAGTTTGAATAGAAAAGAAAATATGGAAAAGATCTTTGAAAAGAATTCTATGAGCAAGGGCTGTTGATCATCCTAATGATTGTTATTATTTATGTTTTAATTAACGTTAAGCCTTTAGTTTCCTATGGCGGAGCATTTACGCTGCCTTTCGCCTTGCTTTTTCCAGGTATCGGCTTTTCCGTCTTGTTCGGTATGGTCTTTGGGAAAACTAAACTACCAGTCAAGATTTGCAGGATCCTTCTTATTTTTATAACATATTGCCTTACACTTATGTGCTCGGCGTTTCGGACAAGTGGATTGAAAAATTCGAATCCATTGCAGTGGCGGCTCTTTTGGCGGCGGCTCAGGCGGGGGCGGCGGCTCAGGCGGGGGTGGCGGCGGATCCTGGTAATCCATCCATTATTTGGCGTTTATGATACCCTCTTATCTTTTGCCGGTTTTGTAATTCTGAGGGTACAAGAAAAATATTTTGGTGTGCAGCAAGGAAAGTAATTTAAAGTATAAATTTTTATTATCTCAACCGTTTTGAAGGGAGTGATCTTTATGAAAAAAAAGTTCTGTTTTTTTATCGTCGTTATTTTATTAATGGCATCAGGAAGCCCCTATGCTTTCGCAACTACAGCTGATAGTCCTTCAATAAGCTTAAATGGAGAACCAATTGCATCAGAGGCAGTAATTCAGGATGGAATTATTTACCTTCCATTTCGCGCTATTAGTGAATCTTTAGATTATCAGGTCAGTTGGACTCAGGCAAACCAGACGGCAAGCATTTCAGCCGGTGATCAGACCATATCTTTGAACTTCAATACCTGGAGGGTTAAGAACGGAGAGCATGAATACTATATTGGAGAAGGTCCGGTTATGATTAATAACAGGATTTTTCTGCCACCTGAATTCTATGCACAAAATTACAGTATTCATACGCAGTGGGATCAATTGAATAATACTGTTAAACTGAACGTCATCTTTGAGAATGCTATTTCAGTCAATACTATGACCGTATCTTCTGAAACAAAAGCACTAAAGAAAGAAATACAGTATCCGGTTATCTCGGATCTTGAAAACAAGGCTATTCAGGATCAGATTAATGCTGCTTTCAAGAAGCTCGCGGATCAAGCGGAGCAGCAGGGTGTTAAAAACGCTGCCGATTTAGCGCCAGTATTGATTCAGTATCCAGATATGCCGGGGCAGTGTCAGACGATTTTTGATTATCGCATCAACTTCAACAGAAACAATCTCTTAAGTGTCGTTTTTCTTGATTACCAGTACGCAGGAGGGGCACATGGGTCGACGGTTCAGACGTCTTTGACTTACGACTTGAAAACTGGAAAAGCATATAGTTTGAGAGACCTCTTCATTGATCAGTCCGGCTATGTCAGTTTAATTAGTCAAAGCGTGGCTTTACAGCTGAAAGAAAGAGACTTGACATCTGGTTTATTTGAGCCTTTTACTAAAATAAGCGAGGACCAAAGCTTCTACCTATCGGATAATGGAATAGTGATCTATTTTCAGCAGTATGAGATACTGCCCTATGTGGCAGGCATTCAGGGATTCGATATTGACTATGAAACGCTTTTAAAAATACTTATAGAACCTGAGCGACTAACAGCGTATAATCTCGTTAAAGAAGTCATATAATAATAGGTTGTAAAACAAGGTGGCTCAACCAGTACAATGGCATAGTTATTATTTTATTTAAGCCAAAATAAATAAAGGCTGATTGTCAGCCCTAATTAAACAAGGAGAAGGAGATCATGTGACAATGTTTGATACCGATGATCTGACTATTGTTATGAAATCGGAATTGTTGAGAGGGTTTAAAACTGTTGATTTCGCGAGTGTTTGTGAAAAGCTGCCAGCACCAAATATCATTATGATGGTAATGCTCATATTCTTAAAGTATTCCATCCTGGAGACACCTTGGGACTTGAGGGGGCTGTATCTCGATCAAGAACGAACCCAGTGGCTGTTATTGGACAAGAGGAAGGCAGCTTGCTCTGGCTAAAGCTATCGGATCAGGAAGCCTTAGGCGATGATGCACAAAAGATTATTTTAAACAATATCATCAGCTTGCTTGCAGATGATCATATCCGATTGATGTATAAATTGGATGTGCTTTCGATTAAAGGATTGAGAGAAAGAATTATGGCCCATTTAAGCATCATCTATGAAAAAAAGGTCATCAACCTTTCAATTTTAGGATGAATCAGGAGGAATTCGCACAATATTTATGTGTGAATCGCAGTGCCTTGTCTAAAGAGCTTAACCGGATCAAAAAAGAAGGCGCCAAAGACCATTACCCAATTCTATCAATTCATAGACAAAAGAAAATTATTTAGAATAGAGAAAGAGAGAAGGATGAAAGAAAATAATAGAGGATTCTTCCTAATGGCAATATTGGCAGTCTGCCTTTTTATAACCCTATTGTCAGCATGTTCGATGTTAAATCAGCAAAGCAAAGATAGTAAAGTTAGTAAAGTGGAGTTGACTATATCAGCTGCAGCCAGTTTAAAGGATGCTATAACCGAGGTCAAGGCGCTCTATCTAAAAGAAAAACCCAATACAGCATTAACCATAAATTTGGGCTCGTCCGGTTCACTCGAGCAACAAATTGAGCAGGGCGCCGCTGTAGATCTTTTTATCTCAGCATCCGCTGGAAATATGACGGCTTTAAAAGATAAAGGACTTTTGGATAACAACAGTATAAAAAACCTGCTTGGCAATAAAGTCGTTCTAGTCGTTCCTAAGGAATCCGAAATTTTGATAAGTAGTTTTGACAGTGTGTTAGATTCTTCCATTAAAAAAATTGCTTTGGGAGAACCGACTACCGTTCCAGCAGGCCAGTATGCGGAGCAGGTCTTTACCTACCTTAATCTTCTTAACGGGGTCAAGGAAAAGGCAGTTTACGGCAAGGATGTTAAAGAAGTTCTGACTTGGGTTGAAACCGGGAATGTAGATGCGGGGGTCGTTTATGCGACGGATGCTAAAGCATCAACGAAAGTGACAGTTATAGCGACAGCATCAGAAGCTTCCCACAAAGCAATTGTATACCCGGTAGCTGTCATTAAAGCTACGAAAAACCCAGAGGGTGCTAAGGATTTTCTGAACTTCCTAAGAGGCGAGGGAGCAAAAGCAGTATTTGAAAAGTATGGCTTCAGCATTTTATAGAAAGTATGAGTAATAAAGGATTTAGTATGCAGAAAGCATGCGTGTTTAATAGCTTCAGCATTTTATAGAAAGCATGAGTAATAAAATGAATTTTGACCTGTCTCCAGCCTTAATTTCAATTAAAATAACCTTGACTGCAACAGTGATTATTTTTTTCTTGGGGCTTTTTACGGCGTGGTGGATGACGAATTATAGAGGCAGATGGCAGGAGCTTTTGGACGCTGTCCTGACGCTGCCCCTTGTCCTGCCGCCAACTGTGGCGGGATTTGGTATTCTTTTGCTCATTGGAAAGAATGGTCCCATTGGAAACTTCCTTTCACTTTTTGGGGTTAATATCATTTTTTCCTGGTATGCGGCGGTCATCGCAGCGACAGTAGTTGCCTTCCCGCTCATGTATAAAACGTCTAGAGGGGCCTTTGAACAAATTGATCCGAACATACTGAATGCGGCAAGAACTTTAGGTGCTTCAGAATGGAAGGTTTTTTGGCGAATATCCGTCCCACTAGCCTGGCCGGGGATAGCAGCAGCCACGGCTCTCGCCTTTGCCAGATCGCTGGGAGAGTTCGGGGCTACTCTTATGGTTGCTGGAAGCATTCCAGGCAAAACACAAACGATACCGATTGCCATCTACTTTGCTACCCAGAGCGGAGATATGCGGGTTGCGCTCATATGGGTATCGATTATTTTTGCCATTTCTTTGACAGTCATTTCCTTCATGAATTATTGGAACAGCTACCAAAGCAAAATGATGTCAGGCGCCGGGAGGAAATAAGATGGAATTTCAAATCAAAATTAAAAAGACTCTTCCTGGATTTGCGCTGAATGTTGAACTGTCTTCACAAAAAGAAATCATTGGGATATTTGGCGCCTCTGGCTCAGGGAAAAGTATGCTGCTAAACTGTATTTCGGGGTTGATTAAACCGGACCAGGGCAAAGTCGTCATCAATGGGAGAACGGTATTTGATTCTGACAAAGGAATCAATTTACCACCAAAGGATAGAAGAATCGGCTACTTATTTCAAAACTATGCCTTATTTCCCCACATGACGATCAGCGAGAATATTGCATTTGGCCTTGATGGATTGAAGAAAATTGACAAAAATAAGCGTGTGAAAGATTTGATGGAAAACTTTCATTTGAAAGACATGGATCGAAAATATCCCAGGCAACTTTCAGGGGGTCAGCAGCAGCGTGTTGCACTGGCAAGGGCGCTGGTTGTCGAGCCAGAGATTCTGCTTCTCGATGAGCCTTTTTCTGCACTCGACGACCATCTTAGAAACCATATGATCAGGGAAATGTCAGAGTCGCTGAAAGAATTTCAAGGAACTACGCTTTATGTCACCCATAGCATCGAAGAAGCTTATCGCTTATGTAGCCGTATTGCCATACTCAATGCTGGCAGCGTGGAGGCCTTCGATACAAAACGTTCCCTGTTTCAAAATCCAATGACGCTGGAAACCGCCAAAATTACTGGGTGCAAGAACCTATCAAAATCTATTAAATTATCTGAGCATCTCATTGAAATCCCAGATTGGGGCATCCAACTACAAACAGACAAAGCCGTGAAGGCAGAAGAAGGTTTTGCCGGGATAAGAGCCCATCATATCGCATTAGCTGAGGACACCAGCATGGAAAATTGCTTTCCTTGCTGGATAGCAGATGAAAGCGAAACGCCATTTCGGACAACCCTCTATCTGAAAATTGGTACTGCCCCCCATGGGCTTGATGATTTCCACATACAATGGGAAATCAGTCATGAACAACGGGAAGAGATTCGTGAGAAACTCCTGCCGCTCATGATCTACATAGATCCCAAATACGTCATAACGGTCTAGGCAAGCACAATCGGCTTTACCAGGTACAAACTTTCCGCCCACTGACTTTTGCTACAGATATGTGCCACTGCGCACAGCAACAGCAGCAACTTCCCGTTTCTGCCATTGCAAATTGTGTTGCTTTAACCCCTGTCATATTGCAATTCGCAGCTATTTGCCGCTGTTGCCATAGTTTGATAGAACTCTGGCCGATGGATCAGAAACATTGCAGCCGGTCCAAGATTTATTGGGCATCCAGAAATCTTTAATCATTTCTGATTGACCAGGGTAGTACTTTTCAAATAATTCGCGGTAAAGCAGGCTTTCCTTTGTGAATGGCGTTGCATGGTCGTATCTTTTGCATCCTATTTTAAATTCTGCGTCAGAATAAAAACGGCTTGCGTAGTCTGTCAAATGATCCACCATGGAATGACCCATGGCATCACTAAACGCCGCCTTTTCACGGTAGAGAATCGACTTTGGCAGCCAGTCGCCTTCAAAAGCCTTGCGCAGCAGGTATTTGCCGCAATCATAGGTATTCATTTTATCTTTTGGGTCAATAGCCATGACATATTTGACAAAATTAAGGTCGCCAAAGGGAACCCTTGCCTCCAAAGAGTTCACGGAGATGCAGCGATCTGCTCTGAGCACGTCATACATATAAAGCTCATCTATGCGTTTTTTGGCTTCACGCTGGAACTCGTCAGCCGTTGGGGCAAAATCCGTATATTTATAACCGAAGAGTTCATCTGAAATTTCACCGGTCATAAGAACCCGAATATCGGTGCGCTCATGTATGGCCTTGCAGATCAGATACATGCCAATACTGGCCCTTATCGTTGTAATATCGTAGGTACCAAGTATGCTGATGACGGTTTCGAGGGAGGCTATGACGTCGTCCTTTGAAATGACAATTTCTGTGTGATCGCTATTGATATAATCTGCTACTTCTCTTGCATAGCGAAGATCAATGGCATCTGTGTCCATGCCAATGGCAAAGGTGCGAATCGGCGCTTTAAGAAGCTTTGCCGAAACGGAGCAGACTAGGCTGCTGTCAAGACCGCCACTGAGAAGAAATCCAAGTGGCGCATCTGCGTCTAGGCGCTTTTCTATACCGGATATTAGCCTTGTACGTATGCCGTCACAGATGGCATTCAGTGGCTCTTTATGATAGCTGTCTACCTTGCTGAGCATGCTATACTGAACAAATTTGCCGTCAATGCAGTAATGACCAGGAGGAAATGGAATAATCCTGTCGCAAAGCCCAATCAGGTTTTTTGCTTCGCTGGCAAAGACCATTGAGCCATCAGCGATATACCCATAAAACAGTGGTCTAATGCCGATTGGATCACGGGCGGCAATCAGGCAATCCAGCTTCCCATCATATAGGATGAGTGCAAACTCGGCATCAAGCATAGAGAACATGGAAAGTCCATATTCCTTATAGAGGGGAAGCAGAAGTTCGCAGTCTGATTCACTGATAAAGTCATATTTCTCTGAAAGCTTGGCTTTTAAGGGGCGAAAGTTATAGAGCTCGCCATTACATACCACAGAGTCTTCTGATAGAACGAAAGGCTGCATGCCGGCGGGATGAAGATCCATAATGGCAAGACGATGAAAACATAAGTATCCGGACTTTGTTTCAACGATGCGCGACATATCCGGTCCGCGAGATAACGTTTCCTCAAAAAAGTCCCTGACACGCTCATAAGCCACACTTTTGTTGCTAAAACCCATAATTGAACACATAAAAAAACACCTCCAGATTTAATATCGCAACTGTTATCCTAAAACAATAGGACGAATAGCTGCGGATCCGCGGTGCCACCTATTTAACTGCATAAGCAGTCTCTTTCAAAGGCTCTGACAAGCCTGTGCGATGTAACGTATCGCCAGTCGCCTCACCTACTAACTGCAAATCAGCTTTCGGATTGGTGCTCCAAAGTGTTATTCGCCCAAACTCTTATACGAGGTTTCCACTGTCCCTCGCTCACTGTGACAGAATTTTTGGGGTACTTCTCTTTATCAACGCATGTTTAATATTTATAGTATTTCTATGCATATTACTATCAATGGTTGCTGCTTGTCAATATATTTTAAAAAATTTGCGCATTTTAAAAAAATATGCAAATATGGCGTGAGTCTGTTAGAACCATGTTGACTGAGTCGACAAGAAACGCATAGAGGGGACCATCGGCCAAATGCTGGATGAGGCTGTGTATTTTTTCAAGCGTAATATGCGCGAGAAAACAATCATAGCTGAAGAAGGAAAATACTATAGAAATTCACTTTTTGCGGAGACAATGGCAAAATTCAATATGATAGACACGGTACAAATGGGAATTCAAGAGTTCTTTTCGACCATCCCGAATTTGACCTTGAAACCGTGTTCTTGATAGATAAGATTTAGAAACGTCATTCACTAGAAAAAAGCGAAATCAAACGACTGCGGTCATTGGGCATAATTGAAGGAAAAGCCCCGTATGTCTATGTTTCGGCGAAGGTTGCTGAAATCATTGACGAAAAGGCACAGTATATTAAAAACCGAGGTCAGAGAGATCTGTATTACAGGCGATTGATTTTGGACTACCTGCACAAATGGGGTGAAGGAACAAAAAAGGATTTTACGAAATTATTGTTTGATAAACTGCCTGACGTGCTTGACTCAACGCAAAAAGATAATAAAATTCGAACACTGATGAGCTCTATGAAGAAAGAAGAAATTATTGAACTGACGACAACAAACAAGTAGAAGAAAAGGATATTTTCATTCTCCCGAAAAGTATAGCCCACTTCCAATGTTGGAAAATATGCTACAATTTTGTCATAAGGCGGCCCGAAAAGGAGTGGATGAAAATTCCTCCAAACTAGGAGCGCTGCTGATTGTCATTATAGTACACAATATATCAGAACTGGCATTGCCGCCTGGCTAAATCTAATAAATTTCCCCAAATTGATTCGAATTACTTGCCTCAAATTGAGTGAATAAAGGGTAGACGATATTTTATCGGCTATGATATACTTGCATAGGGAAAGTCTTCCTTTTTACAAAACTCAGCGCAATTTTTTGTCTTATTTTGTTGGGAAGTTTTCCTTTAATTATATATATTGGAAAAAACAAATTTTGATTCGGAGGAGGTACTATTTTATGCGTAAAAAAAGGAAAAGTTTCCTTGCTGCACTGTTTCTTGCATGCCTACCAGTCACATCTTATGCAAGTGAAGCTGATCTTAAAATACCTGCATTAAGTTCATCGCAGAATTCCCTGTTGATGATTGGTATGGGTGTTTGTCTTCTTGGCATGCTGTTTGGGTTCTATCAGTTCAATAAGGTGAAAAAGATCAGGGCGCATCAATCTATGCTTGATGTGGCTAATACCATCTATGAAACCTGCAAAACCTATTTGATACAACAAGGAAAGTTTCTGGTTGTATTATTTTTATTCATCAGCGCATGTATTGCGTTTTATTTTGGCATACTTCAGGGCAAGGGAGTCGGCGGCGTCGCAGTTATCTTGTTCTGGTCTGTTATGGGGATCATGGGATCCTATGCCGTTGCTTGGTACGGAATCAGAATGAACACTCTGGCAAACAGCCGAATGGCCTTTGCCTCACTGGAGGCGAAACCGCTTAAGCTGCTTAATATTCCTCTTGATGCAGGAATCAGCATCGGCGTTTTGTTGATTTGCGTTGAGCTGATCATGATGCTGATCATACTGATCTTCATTCCAAGAGAATTGGCTGGAGCCAGCTTTATTGGCTTTGCAATTGGAGAATCTCTTGGTGCCTCCGCACTGAGAATTGCCGGCGGCATATTTACTAAGATTGCTGATATTGGATCCGATCTGATGAAAATCGTGTTCAAAATCGGTGAAGATGATCCAAGAAATCCTGGCGTCATTGCTGACTGCACTGGAGACAATGCTGGAGACAGTGTTGGGCCAACAGCAGACGGCTTTGAAACTTATGGTGTTACAGGCGTAGCACTAATCTCCTTTATTGTGCTTGCAGTTATTCCGGAACTTCAGACAGCGCTATTGACCTGGATATTCGTTATGCGTGTACTGATGATCATCACATCCGTGGCGGCGTTCTATATTAATAGCGCCTATACCAACGCAAAATACAAAGATGTTACGGATTTGGACTTTGAAGAGCCTCTGACAACCCTGGTATGGATTACGTCGATTTTATCCATAGCAGTCACCTTCTGTGCCAGCTATTTCATGATTGGGCCGGGAACGACCACCTTTGCCGCAGGGCAAAACTTATGGATTGTTCTTTCTGTCATCATAAGCTGTGGCACAATTGGCGGAGCTGTGATTCCTGAGTTCACGAAGATCTTTACTAGTCCGAAATCAAAACATGTTAATGAAGTTGTCAACGCTTCAAAGGAAGGCGGACCTTCATTAAATATCCTGGCTGGCCTTGTTGCAGGTAATTTCAGCGCGTTTTGGATGGGTATGGTATTCTTCGTGCTGATGTTGGCTTCTTATATCGCCAGCGGTTTTGCTCTTGCTGATATCATGATTTATCCATCCATATTCGCTTTTGGACTAGTTGCTTTCGGATTCCTGGGCATGGGACCTGTTACCATTGCTGTTGACAGTTATGGCCCAGTTACTGATAATGCACAGTCCATCTACGAACTTTCTTTAATCGAGAGTATTGATGGCATTGAGCAGGAAATAGAAAAGGATTATGGATTCAAACCAAACTTCGAAACTGCCAAGCATTTGCTTGAGGCTAATGACGGAGCGGGAAATACCTTTAAGGCAACGGCAAAACCAGTGCTTATTGGTACAGCAGTAGTCGGTGCTACAACCATGATTTTCTCATTAATTCTAGTTATTGAGAAGGTAGTCGGAGTAAAACCGGAAATGGTGCTGAATCTGCTGAATCCTTATACGATTTTAGGATTTATCTGCGGCGGCGCCATCATTTTCTGGTTTACGGGTGCATCAATGCAGGCGGTATCAGCTGGCGCATACAAGGCGGTCGAATATATCAAGTTGAATATCAACCTTGATGAAGATGCAGATTTAAAAGCTTCTACGGAGAAGTCCAAAGAAGTTGTCAAGATATGCACCCAATATGCACAAAAGGGCATGCTGAATATCTTCATAGTCGTATTCTCCTTCACCCTAGCTTTTGCATTCTTCTCTGCGCCTGTTTACAGCGAGAGACCTATAGCTTTCTTTATATCCTATCTGATTTCAATTGCAGTATTTGGCTTATTCCAGGCCATTTACATGGCAAATGCAGGCGGATGCTGGGACAATGCGAAAAAAGTTGTTGAAGTTGATTTGAAGCAGAAAGGTACTCCCCTTCACGACGCCACTATAGTTGGGGATACCGTCGGAGATCCGTTCAAGGATACTTCCTCCGTAGCCCTAAACCCAATCATCAAATTCACCACACTGTTTGGACTTCTGGCAATGGAAATAGCCATCACAGAATCATTCAGAAGTACTGCCCCATACGTTGGCGCTGTATTCTTTGTGATTGGGCTGGTATTTGTTTACCGCTCTTTCTATTCGATGAGAATAACCCCAACAAAATAGTAGCGGACTACACAAACAAATTAGCATTTGACGCCGGCCAAATTTGGCCGGCGTTTTCCTCTTTAAAGAACTACTTGACTAAAATCATCCGGGAGCTAATACTTGGGTTAAAGAGAATTTAAAAATCAAATTTTTTAATAGGCTGAACTTTCCTTAGGGGGCTGACTTGATGAAATGGAATTATATCACAAAGATGACCTTAAAGAGGCTTTTATTTACTTTTGTGGTCATAATGATTGCAGCGGCACTGCGTATTTGGCCATTGGGCATGCTCGAAAGCAAAGTCCTCTGGCTGACATTTTATCCTGCAGTTACTCTTGTATCGCTATATAGTGGAATAATTGGAGGAGTGATTGCTACAGGTCTTAGCTGCATTATAGTTATCAACTTTTGGTGGCTTTTAGTTGCAGTGCCATTTATACAAACCAATGCTGAATGGATGAGCCTGGGTGTTTTTGTTTTAACTTGTCTCATGATCGCGATGATTTCTGAAAGCATGAGGCAATCAAATATACTTGCTAAGGAAGCAGAAAAAAAAGCAAAGGTTGCAAGCGAAGCCAAAGGTGCTTTTCTCGCAAATATGAGCCATGAACTTAGAACACCGCTTAATTCTATAATGGGTTATTCTCAATTGATGCAAAGAGACAGCGCTCTTTCAAAAGAAAACTTAAGGAATTTGGCTATAATCAATTCGAGCGGGGAGCATTTGCTGTCATTAATAAATGATATTTTGGAGATCACTAAAATCGAATCAAGAAAATCTATTCTAAATCTTAACAATTTTGATTTCAGGGACTTGATGAGTCACCTCGAAGAAATGTTCAGGCTGAAGGCAGATGCCAAGGGGATAGCCTTTACTATCTCGGGCCTTGATAAAATACCACGAAGGTTATATGGAGATTCTTTGAAGATTAAAGCGATTCTAATTAATTTAGTAGAAAATGCGATAAAATTTACGGATAAGGGCGCAGTCAACATCAGCTTAGAAGCATTAAATAAAGTCAACCGAAATTTCAGGCTTCATGTTGAAGTTAAAGATACCGGCGCAGGGATTTCTAAGGACGACATGACTAAATTGTTCAAATTCTTTTCACAGACAGAAAGCGGCAAAGCCATTCAAACCGGAACAGGGATGGGGCTTGCCATAAGCCAGGAGTATGCTAACTTGATGGATGGCAGAATCGATGTTGTGAGTGAGGTTAGCGCAGGCAGCACATTTCGTATGAATATCAGCCTAAAGGAAGCTTCGGAAGCTGACCTATTTGAAGCGGCTCATTCGAAAATTGTCTTTGAACATATGGATCAAAATAGCCGATGGCATATTTTAGTTGCAGATGACAACCAGGAGAACCGTGAACTATTAATAAAACTTCTTAAACTCTCGAATTTCAATGTTGATTCAGCAGAAAACGGGGAGGAGGCAGTCGAGAAATTCAAGATTCTTCATTATGATTTTATTTGGATGGATATCAGAATGCCTAAAATGGATGGGCTGGAAGCGACCAAAATCATTAAGGAACTTGATCAGGAAATGAAGACAAAAGTAGTGGCCTTATCAGCCCATGTATTTGAGGAAGAAAGAGGTTCAATCACTGCTGCAGGGTGCGATGATTTTTTAGCGAAGCCCTTTTATGAAAAGGATATCTATTTGATGATGGCAAAACACCTTAACCTCAAATATTCTGATATCATGAAGCAAACAGCGGATGAAGAGTATCGATTAGAGCTCTCTTCACTTGATGTTGCGGGTATAGACCAACTTAAACTTGTGAGACTGCACCATGCAATCATTCTTTTGGATTCTGACAGGATTTTGCAGGCGATTGCTGATATTGGATTTGATAATGCGAGGGTCGCCAGTCTCTTGGAGGAAGAAGCCTTAAAAATGAACTACACCAAAATATTGAGATTGGTCGAAGGAACGGTTGAATAATATGAAAAACTCCATTTTCAACATTATCAAAAATGCAGATATTATGATCATTGATGATAATCCGGAGGACATGAACCTTCTTGAATCAATACTAAATCTTCGGAATCATTATGTTCGATTTGCCAATTCAGGAGAACTTGCACTGGCTTCGCTGGATGTCAAGGTGCCTGATTTGATTTTGCTTGATATCAAGCTACCGGGTATTGATGGATATGAAGTTTGCCGTAGAATCAAAACTAACCCAAGAACCCAGGAAATACCGGTCGCATTTCTAACAGCCCTTGGAAATGAGGACGATAAAATAAAAGGCTATAATCTGCGCATCGCCGATTATATTGTCAAGCCTTATCAGGCTGATGAAATTCTTTCGCGCATCGATAATCTGCTTCATATCAACTTTTTGCAGAAAGAACTTCAGAGCAGAACTGAAAGGCTGGAAAATATCATTGAAGGGACAAATTCAGGCACATGGGAACTCAATATGCAGACTGGCGAGCAAATTATCAATGAAAAATGGGCCGAAATGATTGGATACAGCGTGGCCGAATTAACGCCAGTTAATATTCAAACTTGGCTAAGCAATTGCCATCCTGAAGACTCGATAAGAATTCAGAAACATTTGAAAGAGGTCTTTTCGAACAAGATAGACAACTACGACATCGAATTCAGAATGCAGCATAAAAATGGAAGCTGGATATGGATCAATGGGAAGGGAAAAGTAAATTCCTGGACTATTGATGGAAAACCGCTCATGATAAGCGGCATTCATAACGATATCACAAAACGAAAAATATCAGAAGAAATACTCCATAAGAATAACGCATTTCAAAAACTCATTTCAACAATTTCGACGGATCTTCTCAATGCAACTACGGTAAATATTGATGAAAAAGTAAATATTGCAATCAAAGTTTTAGGGGATTTCTTTGCAATCGACAGATGCTATCTTTATCAAATTGACGAGGCTGAAAATAGCATGATCTTAACCCACGAATGGTATGCGCCCGGGATGCCGAAAGTGATTAGACGCATGAGAGAACCATTCTTTGAGCAATTTAGATGGTGGAGTGACCAGTTGAATGGGGGACAGATATTATACATCAAAGATCTAAAAGAAATCCCAGAAGGTATGGCGGAAAGGAAATTCTTTGAGAGGTCAAAAGTCAAATCCTTACTGAATATACAAATTAGTGAAAACCAAAGCATTACAGGGTTTTTGGGATTTGAGTCCATAACCAGTTCGCGGAATTGGGAGGTGGATCAAATTGATCTACTAAAGGTTATTGCCAATTCCATTTCTGATGCACTGTCAAGAAACAGGATGGAAAAGGAGCTACTGGCAGCTAAGGAAAGGGCAGAAAATGAAAACTATCTTAAAACGGAGTTTTTTACAAACATGACCCACGAGCTTAAGACGCCGATTACAATAATGCTGAGTACAGTTCAGCTGTTTGAGATTTATGCAAAAAATGAAGTAAATCTGGGAAGCGCAAAAGCCATAAAACATTTGAAAGCATTAAAGCAAAATGGATTAAGATTGCTTAAAATCTCAAATAATCTTATTGATATCTCAAAATTTGACTCGGGTTTTTTGGAAACGAATTTTAAGGACTATGATATTGTGGACTTAATTGGAACAATTGTGCTATCAACCGAAGAATATGCCTATCAGAAAAAAACCAGAATTATATTTGAATCTGAAGTAGAAAAAAAGCAGATTAAATGCGATGCAGATATGCTTGAGAGAATTATCCTGAATCTCATTTCAAATGCCATCAAATTCAGTAAGAAAAATTGTGATATAAAGATATCTATTAAAGCGGGGAAGGAGTTTATAACAATTTCCATAAAGGACAACGGCATTGGAATCGCTAAAGAACATCAAAGCCTAATATTTGAGCGTTATAAACAAATATCTCCCGGAATTTTGAACAAACCAGACGGCAGCGGAATCGGACTCGCTTTGACAAGGTCGCTTGTTGAACTGCACGGCGGCACGATCGGCGTAGAAAGTGAGCTGGGAGTGGGAAGCAATTTCATCATCAAGCTGCCGAATGCAATATGCGGCAAAAAAGTGAGAACGCAAAAAAGCTTTGATATGGATCAATTCAAGACTCATATTAATCCAATAATCAATTTGGAGTTTTCTGACATCAATGATTGAGAATTGACCAAATACTTGTATAAGCAAATCAATGAGGGCTGTGTCTCAGCGTGTATAGCTTGAGACACAGCCCTTATTCTTTTTTGTTCTATAAAAATTGCTGCATCAGCAATTAGGGGTGGCCCCGTTTCTAATTGCTGGTTTTCATTTAAATTAGAGTTTGATGTTTTTGAAAACTTCCGGGACTTCTTTATAGCCTTTGCTAGAAATTGCGCCCCAAACAATACCAACGGCCATCCAGGCAAAGCCTACCTGCAGGGTTACGATGTCGAAGCCCGACCATACGAAGCCAATAATCAGTATGCCGGCTAATGGGCAAATTAAATAATTGATAAATCCTTTGAAGTCTCTTTTCTTCTCTTTGATATAAAAGAACCAGAATACTGAAAAATTGAGCACTATGAAGGATGTAAGCGCACCGAAGTTGACAAATTTTACAAGCAAATCAATCTTAAGACCTGTTAGAAGAAGCACAAGGATTGAGAAACCTGCAACGAAAATAGTTGCAACCCAAGGGGTTTTGTGTGTTGGATGAACTTTTGAGAAAATAGAGGGAATAACTTTATCTCTTGACATACTGAACAGTATTCTTGAGATACTTGCCTGAGCCGCCATAGTATTAGCAATACCAACAGCCAGAATATTGACGATTGTCAGCATCCATTTGACGCCTTCTCCTCCTGCAATGCCTGCGATTTCAAAGAAAGCGGTATTAGGATCCATGGCAGAAATATCTGGTGCAACTAGAGCTGCGATGTATGTTTGGAACATGAATAACCCACCCATTAAGAACAAAGCGATAACAGTGGCCTTGCCTATAATCTGATCGGCGTTGGTTGTTTCTTCTGCCAGGGTACTGATTCCATCAAAACCCAGAAAGCTTAATACAGCAATAGACGTTGCCATTGCAATAAACTGCGGATTGATTTTGTCTGGCTGGAAAAGTGGCAAAGTTGATAAACCGCCCATTCCCCCGCCGTTAAAGACAAAGCTTAATCCAACAACGGTGAAAATAGCAAGGGCAACCAATTCGATAACAAGCATGACCATGTTGGATTTTGCCGTGAATTCAATGCCCATGACATTGATAAAAGTATTGATGCCGAGGAAAACCAGCACCCAGATCCATGCACTCACACCAGGTGTTAGACTGGCACACCATACGCCTGCCATAGCGTAAAGCAGGGCGGGAATCAAAATATAGTCCATCAATAAAGTCCAGCCGGCTACAAAGCCGATATGGGGGTTAAGCGCTCTTTGAACATAAGCGTATACGGAGCCCGCAATAGGAAATTGCTGACTCATTCTATAATAACTCAGCGCAGTGAAAACCATGGCGCAGATTCCAACGAAATAGACGAAAGGAACCATATTGAAGGCTGTAGGGGCAACGAATCCGTAAATTCCCATTGGGGCAATTGGAACCATGAAAATCATGCCGTAAATCAGAACGTCGCGAAAAGGCAGCGTTCTTTTAAGTTTCTGCTCATAACCGAATTTTTCTAAGTTGTCCAAAAAATTCAACTCCTTTAAATTTTTTCATACTACGTATTTAGTTAGTCATAAGTGCAGCTGAAGTGTTTTTATAAATTGCACCTGTAATGGATTATTAAAATTAAGACTGTATGAGGGGTCTTCCGTCTTGTTTTGGGATGCCGAGGCGCAGAATCATATCAACCAGACAAGGCTGACAAGCCTGACAGATTTCTACATCTCCTTGAATGGACATATAAAGGTAAGCATCCGTTTTATCCCAGCCATAGGTTCTGCAGATGAGATCCTGCATTTCAAGGGAAACATTTTTAAGCGCTGTGTTATAGTCTGGTGCGGAAGCGATGGAAAACCATTTGTCGGCAGTTTCTAGAAGTGGCCATCCAAGCTTGAATTCCTTAATGACGGTTAATTTAACTGTTATGATACCTGCAATTTCGAGACCTGTACCGCAAAGCTCGCAGTCACCCATGACAGCATGGATATCTCCACATTGAAATAAAGCGCCTTCTACCTGAACGGGAAAATAAAGAGTAGCCCCCTTTTTTATAAGATGGTTATCCATGTTGCCGCCATGATTTCCGGGATATCCGCAAGGGACTTCCTTGTCACAGGGCGCCACGCCGATCACACCAATCATAGGGTCAATGGGGAAGGTCACGTCATTAAATGAGGCTATATTATCTTTAATCCGAATAATTTTTGTTCGTGTTTCTACGTTTTCAAAAAGTGGACCGTTGTCGGGAAGTGTGGTTGTCGTACCTGCGGAATCAACAGTGACGTCGAGAATTTCGACCTTTAATACATCTCCAGGCATGGCGCTTTCGACATAAACCGGTCCGGTTGCTGGGTTGATATGGTCAAAATCAATGGAGGTGACGAGCTGATCGCTGGATTTGATCTGGTTGCTGAAACAGTCCATCGTTCTTAGAACAACTGTAGCGCCTGAACTGACTGTTTCGGTGGGCGCGTTCTTTGCTGAGAATGTGTAGACAACTTGATCAATCATTTTATCCCTTCTTTCTATTAATATGTGGACATTTTCTCAACATTACTTGAAAAAATTCCGTATGTCAATGGGTAAAAAGGATATACAGAGGAAAATCTCTGTCATTTTTAAAACCGGCGAATATATTTCGCTGAAGTCATTGAAATTCAAATATTCAAAATGTGGATGACTATCTAAGATTAAAGTTGCAGACCATTGGATTTCGGTTATAATAAGTATTAAAATGTACAAAAAAATTCGAGGAGATCTCATGGATATCAATACTGTTAATACAAAACTATTAGGTAGCTCAATCGCAAACAGTGCGAATAAAATAAGGCCTGTATAGCCAGCTTTTAAAACAACTTTAGATCAAGTGAAGACAGCGACCAGCCTTGATGGTATTTTCGGGAAAGCCACTAAAACCTATGGTGTTTCAGAAAAGTTGCTTAGAGCCGTAGCTCAAGCGGAATCAGGCCTTAATCCAAGTGCGGTATCAAAATGCGGTGCTCAGGGAATCATGCAGCTTATGCCTAAAACGGCTAATGCCCTTGGCGTAACAGATCCCCTTAAGACAGAACAAAACACTAGCATCCAAGCACAAACCCAGATTAAGTCCCAGACTGAATCTGCACCGGCTTTCATGGGGAGATATAACGTGAACGCCAATAGCCTTGGCTATATACCAAATTGGTATGAATCATTTGATCCTGCCAAGATTGACGAAGAGACGGCTAATATTCTCTTGAATCTATTTGCACTTGAAAACTTATAATTAAGGGTAAGATGGGAAATATAGAAATTAAGGATTTTACATCATATGGAGGAAATTAAAATGAACGAGGGATTTTATAAAAGATTAATGGAAGAATCGCCAATTGGCTATGCTTATCATAGGATTCTTTGCGATGATTTTGGCGTACCTTGTGACTATGAATTCCTTGAAGTAAACAACGCTTTTGAAAAATTTACTGGTCTTGACCGCGAAGTGATTATCGGGCGTAAGGCTTCGGAGATTTTTCCAAAATCAAAAGACCAGGATTTTGACTGGATACAGTTTTATGGAGACGTTGCCCTTAATGGGGTTGCCGCAGATATAGAAGATTTTTCTGCTCAGCAAAATAGATGGAACAAGATCAACGTGACTTCTCCGGAAAAATTCTATTTTATAACACGTTTTAGCGATATTTCCAAAGAAATGAAAACTTTGAGCGAGCTTGATCAGCAGCAGAAGGAAATCCTGAACTCGGTTCAAGAGGGGGTCGTTGTATATGGTCTTGATCTAAACTATATGATTTGGAATCCCTATATGGAGAACTTAACAGGTATCCCGGCAAAGGATGTCATCGGCCATCACCCAACTGAATTCTTTCCCTTTCTTTCCGAAGCGGGGGTCATAGAAGGACTTGAAAAACTGCTGACCTCTGATATTTCCAAGAATTTCAGATTTCCTTATGACATTGAACAGACAGGAAAATCCGGATGGGCCTCTGAAACCAGCAGTCAGTTAAAAAACAGCAAAGGGGAATTAATCGGAATCATTGGCGTTGTTCACGAT
>JANYJS010000065.1 GCA_025361765.1 Bacillota bacterium | reverse complement strand
TAAAGTTTTCTGGCACCTCGCCTATGGCGTTTAAAAATCCTACCAGCTCCTTAGTCGATATATTCAATAGACGAAATCAATGAAGGATTATCCTCTGTGGTCCAAAAGCCGACTGAGTCCTCATAATACATCTTATCCTGGCGCAATTCCGCCTTCGAGTGATATTGAACAGCGACGGCGAGTTCACCCTCTCCCGGGCAGCGAGCACCATCTTGCTTCCAGGTGTCCGAATATAAGCTCTCGACGAGTTTATAATTTCCGTTGAGATCATTGAGATCGAAACTATGTGCCTGCGGCTTTGTATCCCAAGGCCGATCAGATCCAAATCCGACTGAGGAGAAAGACACGAGACTAGCTAGGGGCTGTTTGCTAAATAAATGTGGGGGAGAATTTTATTTTCCACCAAAATTTTACTTTTCCCTGTGGATAACCTTTGGTTTTCCACAATTTCAACTCTAAATTGGCTGCTCAAGCCAAAATTGTTTTCTACGCAGCGACCATTGTTTGAATTCCCGTTGCTATTGCTAAATCCTTTGCAAATCGACGCAAATTGACGGAAAGCGCCGCCCTGAGTGCTGATTGCTTCACTCTGGAATTTATTCTCGCTTCGGATTTGTTGAGGCCACGTCTTTTCATCGTTCCAATTTTCCCCTCGATCTGGGCTCGCTCGCGAACCATGCGGTCCTTCATGCGTGGGCCAACTTCCCATTCTGACTGACCCTTCGGAGCAATTGCCATGTTCTTGACTCCAAGTTTCTTGATTGCCTTTTTGTGGTCTTCGCTCCATGCCGCTCGATCGAAGCCAAAATCTCTCGGCGGTTCTCCAAATATTCGAATATGTTCCTGAACGCCCAACACTGCATAGTTTGCATCGTGACTCATCATCGCAGCATGCATGAAAATTGAAACATATCCCCCTCTGATCTGATTGATTCCCCACTTTGAACCAAATTCGATTTTCTTTCCTAATTTTCCCCGATTGATGGCGCGAAATTGAGTATTGAACAGGGATACAATTTTCCCAGGAACCACTTTGCCACTTTTTATCCAGGTTGAGATTTGACTCATCATTTGGCACATACTGTTGTAGTTTTCTGAAAGATTGTTTAATGCTCGTCTGCCCATTCCACTGATTTGGTTTTGTTTTTCGTCCAATTGATCCAGAGTCTTGCCAAGTCGGCCCAACAGATCCTGTGTCATCTTTTCTAAATCCTGCGCAATCTCTCTCTTGGCTTCTTTGCCTTTCGCAAAAAGACGATGGCTTCGAATCTTTTTTCCCATTTCTGAAAAGACTTCCTTCATTTTGCCAATTGCTTTTTTGGGAAGCTCTTTTCCATTCTTTAAGAGCGCATCCAGATTCGCGCGAACTGATTTTAAAAATGAATTCATGTGACCAACTTCGTTGGGATAAGGAATATTTCCCTCCTGTGCCGTCGTGTCGGCGCACAAACCTCGCGGATCCGCAAACCCAAGACCTGAGGCTGTTCGAAGAACATAGTCGGTCATCTCTTGAAGACCTGCTTCGCCGAGCATTCCCTCGTATTCCCAAATGGCCACATGGTCGGGGGTCCAATGGGAATTTTGAAGATCGCAAAGATATCGAGCCGGATTGTAATTTCTGATGAGATCTTCTGTGTCTCGAAAAGTGCTGTTCTTCAGGGTCCTTACAACCATGGCTCCATTCAAGGCTCTGTAGTGTGGCTTGAGGCCGCGGTTTGATTTGATGATATTGTCCCGATGGGCTTCGCCTATGGTTTGCATAAGATCCCAATCCAAATTCTTCGCAAGTATCATCATCTCGTGATTCGAAGAAACTGTCACAGGCATAAAGGTTTCCTGCTGACCCAAGAGGGATTGCTGAATGGGACGCATCGAATTTTCCTTTGAAAAAAATTTGAAATTTCATCACGAATGAATCATATTTTATTCAGATCATAGAGTGAAGCGATAACTCATTTAGCAAACAGCCCCTATGATATTTCCAATTTAGGCATATAAATAATATTTGTTTAATAAAATAAATTCATCTATATTGCAATAAAAACCGCCAAGCCGGAATAAGCTTTATCGCTTTATCAATTTTTTTGATACGAGAAGCCTTAACGTAGACAATCTCCAAATCTTCAACCCCAAGCTCTTCAGAGGCCTGCCGAATCGCCCGAACTTCCCTATCGAATACTTCCTCGTCAGATAAATCATAACAAACTTGGATTAATTTTTTATCTCCGGAATAAGACTCAACAACGAAATCCGTTTCAAACCCTTTACTTGTCTTCACATAAAAAATTTGCTGTTTATAATGCCTTCTTAACTCTTGAAACACCAAATTTTCAAGCAAATGACCCTTATCAATTTTTACCGCCTGTACAGACTGAATCAAACCATTATCTATAGAATAGACTTTTTTGGGGTTTGATTGTTGCTTCTGAACAGACTCAGCATAGCAAGGTACTGAAAACAAACAAAACGCATCATTGAACCATTGGATAGCGGAGGAGACAGTGCTTTTATCAATATGATAACCTAAAGACTTCATTTTATCGGTAACACGATTTATTGTGTAAAGAGACCCACTCTGCTGTATTAAAGATTTTAATAAGAAGAGCAATCGAGCAGGATCTGAAACATTGTGTCTTTCGACAACATCACGAAAGAAAATCGAATGCAAATACTCTTGAATAATTAAAATGGCCGTCGCTTTTGACGTCGAAATTGTTTCAGGGAATCCTCCAGCCAGAAGATAGGATTCCAACTCCTTTTCAATTTTCACCCTCTGAGTCGTTGTTATGTCAGACGGGGCAAACTTCACTCCTTTAACCTTTAGAAACTCTTTGAAAGAAAATGGTGTTATTTCAATAGATATTGAACGCCCTCTCATTTCAGTCGCAATGTCCTGGCTTAACAATTTAGCAGAGGATCCGCTTAAAAAAACCTGCGTGTTTTTACGACGAAGCAGTCGATCAACAAAAAACTCCCAACCACTAATTAGCTGAATTTCATCGAGATACAAAAATAAAAATTTAC
>JANYJS010000063.1 GCA_025361765.1 Bacillota bacterium | reverse complement strand
CGCATATCTTCCGGGAGAGTTTCGCATGCAGCCAAACGCAGTTTTCGAAGATAATAGTAATATCGAGATTCAGGCATATTATTCTGCTGACACCACTGTTTGATGCCGATCCCGCTGCCCTGGCGAGCCTCTATTAATTTTCCCCATTCCTTCATATGCATCTGAGTTCTGATATCCGTAACGTTCATGGTGCTGACCTCCAACTTGTATTATTACTTGAAAAACTGTTACAAGTTTTTCAAGCTCTTTGGAGTATTGTCACATATTTTAGAAATGGCTGCCATGCACGGATGGTTTACAGTTTACTTTGTTTCTCCCCTTACCCTATTTTACCTGCGCAATTACAGTTGCTTGTAAAAATCCTATAATACTTTGTCACTAAAGCCCACATCCGTGCTCACGTACCGAAAGTACGTTCTGCCATTAGCTCGCCCAATTTGCAGGGCAAATAGTCGGCGAACTTGTGCAAGGAAATCACAAATCTGTGATTTGCAGATTTCGACTGCCATTAGCTCGCCCAATTTGCAGAGCAAATAGTCGGCGAACTTGTGCAAGGAAATCACAAATCTGTGATTTGCAGATTTCTACTGCCATTAGCTCGCCCAATTTGCAGAGCAAATAGTCGGCGAACTTGTGCAAGGAAATCACAAATCTGTGATTTGCAGATTTCTACTGCCAATGATAATGTGATAAAATATAGGCGTAACAAAACAGTTTCATTAAGCTGAGCTAAGTATTCTTATATCATGGAGGTTGACTATGAATCATTTAGGAACAATTAAAATAGAGACTGAAAGGCTTGTTCTACGTCGACTTGATTTGTCAGATGCAAAGGCTATGTTCGAAAATTGGGCGAGTGATGATGAGGTAACCAAGTTCTTAACGTGGCCGCCGCACGATTCAGTCGATGTGTCTTCAAGGGTTTTGGAAGAATGGATTGGGAATTATGCTGATAATAAATTCTATCAGTGGGCAATTACATTGAAAAAGGACGACGAACCTATTGGGACAATAAGCGTAGTTCATATGAATGAAGATATTGATACGATTCATATCGGGTATTGCATTGGTAGAAAGTGGTGGCGTCAGGGAATTACCTCAGAGGCTTTGGCAGGTATAATAGCATTTTTAATTGAGCAAGTTGAAGCTAAGCGTATTGAATCAAGACACGACCCGAGAAATCCAAATTCCGGAAAAGTTATGGTTAAATGCGGATTCAAATTTGAAGGAATACTGCGTTGCGCGGATAAAAACAATCAAGGGATATGCGACGCTGCAATATATGGTCTTCTAGAAAAAGATTATTATTGCGCGAAAGAACAAATTAAAGAGCAAATATAATAGGTGTTTAAAAGAGGTGTATGATGAAAAACAAAGATCGCATTAAATTAACCAAAGAAAAAAAGGAAGATATGATTACCGCAATCAAGCATTATTATCTCAATGAGCGGGACGAAGAAATCGGAGACCTGGCTTCCAATCTGATGCTCGGTTTCATTATGGAAGAATTGGCCCCAGAGTTTTATAATCAAGGCGTCTTGGATTCTTACAAGTTTATTAGTGAAAGAAGCGAGGATTTATTGTCCATTCAAATATAATTGGCGCTAGCCTTTCGAAAAACGCCTGGGAACCTCCTTAATCTTCATAATATCTTCACATCTTTTCGCTAATATTAGAATGAAAGATAAACAATTCGGAAGTTATTTATGGTAAATGATTTCCTTTATGAACCAAGGAGGTTCCAAATGAAAAAAATATTAGCGGTAATGATGATACTCGTATTTGTACTCGCTTCGGCTGGTGGCGTTTATGCCGATGACATGAAACTGAAAAGTGTTGATGCAATTGTATCGGAGATCCAGCAGGAACAAGGCGTTCAAAGCATAGATCAAATTAATATTGAAAAGGTTAGCCCGGCAGCAATTGAAGAGCTGGGGGATTCTGTAATGGAAGCTACCATCGGCAACACGGCAATGCATGATAGAATGGACATAAGACTCGGCGGAGATGGATCAGCTAATTTGACAGCATTTCATAGCAGATTAGGCTACAATTATCTGATTAACGCGATCAATGTGAATACAAGCCAGACTAACTTTACCAGAGGCGGCATGATGGGTTTTTATGGACCAGGAAACATGATGGGGTTTTATGGCCCGCGAAACATGATGGGTTTTTATGGCCCGGGAAACATGATGGGAAGATACGGCTGGAATAATGCTGGATATAATGGTTTTGGAACGATGGGAGGACTTGGGCTGAATGGTATCATGGGACATTCATATGCAAATTCAAATTCAGGAAACTTCTATTTAAACAACAATGCAGCAGCACAAAATCCGGCTGATCAGACTACCCAGGGCGGCTGGAACAACATGATGAGCCCAGACAACTGGGGCGGCATGATGAACTAACATCCATAGAGACAATAGAAATTTCTAAAGAAACTAACACAAAGCATAGGGGCTCGAATCATTTGTTCGGAAAGCTAACGCAACGCGATACTTTCCACGCAAAAGGTCCGAGCCTCCTTCAATAGCTAACAAGATAAACGAAAAACGTGTCCTCAAGTCGAAGAGAATCTGTTTTTCTGAGAGGAAACCATAGGCTCATCGAAGGGAGATCAATATTTTTAGGATAAGGTCTATGCCCTTTAGAGAGATACAGATGTTTCTGAAAAAAGTATGGCGACATTTCAGCGGCGAATGCCGCGTCGCCCTAGCTTTTTGAAGGAAATCTGTATCTCTTCGTGGGTCATGTCAGCTTTTCGAGGAAATATTGATCTCCCTTTCCCATGTGGCGTTTGGTTTCCGAACAAGTTAACAGATTCTCCCCTATATCTTGGGCCAAAACCGTTGCAAACATAGCATATCTGCCAATTGCGACACACCACGCTGCGTGTATTCGTTTTTAATCAAAAGTTGTTGCAATATAAGGGAAAATATTTTTGAAAATAATCAAAAAACTTTCAAAAAGCACTTGCAATTCAAAAGTACCTATAATATACTACAAAGGCTTGCTAAGAAAGCGATGACGCAGGAAGTTGCTGAGCTATCAGGTAATTTCTGCAGAGAATTGTCCGTTCTGGAAACGGGCGAAGGGATTCTCATGCTTTTTGCTTTGTGTAAAAAATAATGATACACCCGGCAAAGTGTATAAGAAGACCCTCTCGTACAGGCATAGCGAAAACGTACGAAAAATAAGGAGGTAATGAAAGATGAGCAGTCAAAAAATCAGAATTAAGCTGAAGGCCTACGATCACAAAGCACTAGATCAGTCAGCTGCCAAGATTGTTGAAACGGCTAAAAAAAGCGGCGCCGAAGTATCTGGCCCCATTCCGCTGCCAACGGAAAAACAAATCATCACCATTTTAAGAGCCGTCCACAAATATAAGGACTCTAGAGAGCAGTTCGAACAAAGAACGCACAAGAGACTTATAGACATCCTCAGTCCAACGCCAAAGACCGTAGACGCGCTGATGAAACTCGACCTGCCGGCTGGCGTAGACATTGAGATCAAACTTTAGGAAATACTAAGATCAATTGAATAGATTTGTCCGCAGTACTTTTAACGAGTGTGGAAAAATCTCCCTTAGTATGATTACCCAAAAGTAATCCGCTGTAAGAATTTAGGAGGTGTAACAATGAAAACTATTTTAGGAAAAAAAGTCGGAATGACTCAAATTTTTTCTGAAGCAGGGGAAGCGATTCCAGTAACTGTTGTAGAAGCAGGACCAATCATCGTGACTCAGATCAAAACTGACAAGACTGATGGCTATAACGCCATACAGATTGGCTATCAGGACATGAAAGAACAAAGAATGAACAAGCCAATGAAAGGCCATTTCTTAAAATCACAGGTGCCTTTTAAGAAGTATTTGGCTGAAATCAGAGTGGATAATCCAGAAGATTATCAGCTGAACCAGACTTTCACAGTCGAAGAATTCGAAGTTGGCAAGAAGCTTGACGTGACCGGCGTTTCCAAAGGTAAAGGAACCCAGGGAAACATCGTAAGACATGGACACGCACAAGGCCGTATGACTCACGGATCAAAGTTCAAGAGAAGACCTGGAGCTCTTGCAGCTGGAACCTATCCCTCAAGAGTATTCAAGGGAAACAAGGGACCTGGAAGAATGGGTAGAGATACCGTTACGGTTCAGAACCTTGACCTGGTAAAAGTTATTCCTGAGAGAAACGTACTGCTCATCAAAGGAGCTGTGCCTGGACCTAGAGGCGGACTATTGAGAATTCAATACGCAGTTAAAGGACAGGGCAAATAGATAAACGATGCGGAAGGGAGGAAAGTAAAATGGCAAAAGTAAATATGCTGAATATGGCTGGAGAACAGGCCGGAAATATAGAACTGAATGATGCGATATTTGGAATAGAAATTAATGAATTTGCAGTTCAGACAGTAGTTAAAAACTATTTGGCAAACCAGAGACAAGGCACGCAATCTGCGAAGAACAGAGGCGAAGTCAGAGGCGGCGGTAGAAAACCTTTCAGACAAAAGGGAACCGGCCGTGCAAGACAGGGAAGCACTACTGCTCCAAACCATATCGGTGGCGGCGTTGTATTCGCACCAAAACCGAGAGACTACAGATACACAGTGCCCAAGAAAATTAGAAGACTTGCATTAAAATCAGTGCTGACTTCAAAGGTTCTTGAAAATGAAATCATTGTACTGGACACGCTTACCATGAGCGCACCCAAGACAAAAGATATGATCAAGGTGCTTTCTAATTTGAAAGCGGCCAAAAAAGTACTCATCGTTCTAAGCGAGATGGATGACAACATCATCAAATCCGCAGCCAACATCCCAGGAGTTCAAACCACCCTGGTGAGCACAATGAACGTATATGAAATACTCAACCACACCAGCTTCATCGTGACAAAAGAAGCGATCAACAAGATTGAGGAGGTGTATGCATAATGTCAACCCCTTATGATGTCATTATAAAACCGGTCATCTCAGAAAAAAGTATGGATGACGCAAGAAATAAAAAATATACTTTTAAGGTTGCAACAGGGGCAAACAAGACTCAGGTCAAAATAGCCGTTGAAGAAATCTTCGGAGTAGAAGTTGACAAAGTCAACATCATGAACGTTAAAGGCAAGCTTAAAAAAGTTGGAAAGCACATAGGAAGAAGAGCAAACAGTAAAAAAGCGATTATCAAACTTACCGTCAAAAGTAAGGAAATCGAATTCTTCCAAGGTCTATAAGGAGGGAAAATAAATGGGTATCAAAAAGTACAAACCAACCACTCCTGGACTCAGGGGTATGACGGTTTCCACATTTGAAGAAATAACGACCGGCAATAATCCCGAAAAATCCCTTGTTGTAACACTTAAAAAACACTCTGGGAGAAATAATCAGGGAAGAATTACAATAAGGCACAGAGGCGGCGGTTATAGACCAAAATACAGAGTCATCGACTTCAAGAGAAAGAAAGATGACATTGCTGGAAAAGTGGCTACCATCGAGTATGATCCAAATAGAAGCGCCAATATCGCCCTCATCGCCTATGCAGATGGTGAGAAAAGATACATTATCGCGCCAAACAAATTAAAAGTTGGAGATACAGTCTTTTCAGGAGAAAAATCAGACATCAAGGTAGGAAACTCCCTACCACTCAGAAACATTCCGGTAGGTACCATTATTCACTGCATCGAGCTTAAAACAGGCAAAGGCGCACAGATGGTCAGATCGGCAGGAAACGGCGCGCAGCTCATGGCTAAAGAAGCAGACTACGCCCAGGTCAGACTTCCTTCCGGAGAAGTTAGAAAAGTACGCATCGAGTGCAGAGCCACCATCGGCGAAGTTGGCAACATCGATCACGAGAACATCAAGATCGGTAAAGCCGGAAGAACCAGACACATGGGCGTCAGGCCTACAGTCAGAGGTTCCGTCATGAATCCTAACGATCACCCACACGGTGGTGGTGAAGGAAAGACCGGAATTGGAAGAGTTGGTCCTGTCACACCTTGGGGCAAGCCTGCACTGGGATATAAGACAAGAAAGAAAAACAAACCGTCAAACAAGTATATTGTTAAGAAACGCAACGAAAAATAGTTGAAGGGAGGAAACATTAATGGGAAGATCACTAAAAAAAGGCCCTTTCATAAATGAAAAGCTTTTAAGGCGTATCGATGAAATGAATGCAGCCAATGAGAAAAAAGTGCTGAAAACATGGTCAAGACCATCAACTATATTTCCACAGATGGTAGGGCATACATTAGCAGTACACGATGGCAAAAGACATGTGCCGGTATATATCACTGAAGACATGGTAGGACACAGACTCGGTGAATTTGCGCCTACTAGAACTTACAGAGGTCATGCTGACAAGGAAAAATCATCTAAAGTTAAGAAAAAATAAATTGAGATAACTAATCAGTGGAAGGAGGGTCTTAAATGGAAGCAAAGGCCGTTGCAAAATATGTGAGAATGTCACCGATCAAACTCGGTCCAGTTACAGATCTGGTACGAGGCAAAGATTTAAAAGAGGCATTGACAATATTGAAGTTCACACCGGGAAAAGGTTCGGAACTGATTGAAAAAGTCGTTAAGTCTGCAGCAGCAAACGCAGAGAACAATCATGCGATGCATGTTGACAAATTATATGTTGCAGAAGTATATGCCAATCAGGGTCCTACAATGAAGAGATGGAGAGCAGGTTCTCAGGGACGTGCATCAACGATTCTGAAAAGAAGCAGCCATATCGGCGTTACACTTAAAGAAAGAGCTTAGCGGAAGGAGGTTTTGTTTAATGGGTCAGAAAGTAAACCCACATGGTTTAAGAGTGGGAGTTATAAAAGACTGGGATTCCAAATGGTATGCAGATAAAAGAAATTTTGCGGATTTTCTTGTAGAAGATAAACACATCAGAGATTTCGTCAAGAAAAAATTATTTGCATCAGGAGTATCAAAGATTTTAATCGAAAGAGCAGCAGCCAACCAGGTTCGCATATCAGTATATACTGCAAAACCCGGAATGGTCATAGGCAGATCCGGAACAGGAATTGACGAGCTTAAAGCAGAAGTCGAAAAGCTTACCAAAAAAAGCGCAGTCATCAATATCCTTGAAATCAGAAAACCGGAACTGGACGCTCAGCTTTCAGCTGAAAGCATTGCTCAGGCTCTCGAAAGAAGAATTTCCTTCAGAAGAGCTATGAAGCAGGCTATAGGCAGAACTATGAAAGCCGGCGCAAAAGGAGTCAAGGTTCTTGTTTCAGGAAGACTTGGCGGCGCTGAAATTGCGAGAAACGAAAAGTACAGTGAAGGCAATGTGCCTCTACATACACTACGTGCCAACATTGGTTACGGTTTTTCAGAAGCCAACACGACTTATGGAAAAATCGGCGTCAAAGTTTGGGTCAATCATGGAGAAATCCTGACAAAAGGTCTAATAGGAATGATTGCTGACGAACCTTTCAAGAAGCCTGCTGACAACAGAGGCGGCCGCGATAGAAACGACAGAGGCGATTCAAGAAGACCGTCGGGAGACAGACCAAGAAATGACAATAGAAACGACAACAGAAATAACAGAGGTCCAAGAGGAGAAAACAAGCCGGAAGAAAAGAGAGCTGTATCTCCCAGAACGCCTCGTCCTGCTATGAAAGCTGAAGCCCCAAAAGCGGAAGCCCCTAAAGCAGAAGCTCAGGAATAATTTGGGAAACGACAGATTGTAGACAAGGAAGGAGGAATATAACGATGTTAATGCCAAAAAGAGTCAAACGTCGTAGAGTCCACAGAGGAAGAATGAAGGGCGTAGCAACCAAGGGAAATACCGTAACATATGGAGAATATGGACTGGTAGCTCTAGAATGTGGTTGGATTACCTCTAATCAGATAGAATCTGCCAGAATAGCGATGACGAGATCCATTAAAAGAGGTGGTAAAGTTTTTATCAAAATTTTCCCACATAAGTCAGTCACTAAAAAACCTGCTGAGGTCAGAATGGGTTCCGGTAAAGGAGCGCCAGAGTACTGGGTAGCAGTTGTTAAACCAGGCAGAGTCATGTTCGAATTAGAAGGTGTTTCCGAAGATGCAGCAAGAGAAGCCATGAGACTAGCGCAGCATAAGCTCCCTGTAAAAACCAAATTTGTGGTTAAGAGTGAATTAGCAGAGGGTGGTGAAGCGTAATGAAAATTGATAAAATGAAAGACATGACTGTCCTCGAACTAAATAATGAGTTTAAAAAATTGAAGAACGAATTGTTTAACTTAAGATTTCAGCATGTAACCGGACAATTGGAAAACCCTATTAAAATGAGGGATATCAAAAAAGATATCGCGCGCGTCAAAACCATTATCAGAGAAAAAGAGCTTAAAAAGGCTCAGGTATAACCGGAAGGAGGGTGTAACATGTTAGACAGAAACAGAAGGAAAACAAAAGTTGGCATGATCGTAAGCGACAAAATGGACAAAACTATAGTTGTGGCTGTTGAAGACTTCGTAAGACATTCGCTTTATGGTAAAGCCGTTAAGAAGACCAATAAGTTCAAAGCTCACGATGAAAACAACGAGTGCAATACTGGCGATAAAGTCAGAATTATGGAAACAAGACCACTTAGCAAAGATAAAAGATGGAGACTTGTTAATATTATCGAAAAAGTGAAATAAAAAAATCGTTTCTGAAAGGAGGCACCAATAATGATTCAGCCAGAAAGCAGATTAAAAGTTGCTGATAATTCAGGCGCTAAAGAGATATTATGTATACGCGTACTCGGCGGAACAAGCCGTAAATATGCAAACATAGGAGATATAATAGTTTGTGCCGTAAAGGATGCGACACCAGGCGGTGTTGTTAAAAAAGGCGATGTTGTTAAAGCGGTCGTTGTTAGAACGAAGCATGGGATGAGAAGAGCAGACGGAAGTTATGTGAAATTCGACCAGAATGCCGCAGTAATAATAAAAGAAGACAAGAACCCTGTTGGAACACGTATCTTCGGGCCAGTTGCAAGAGAGCTAAGAGACAAGAGCTTCATGAAAATCGTGTCATTGGCACCAGAAGTACTATAGGGGGTGTTGAAATGCATATTAAGAAAGACGATACAGTAGTTATCATCTCAGGTAAAGACAAAGGCAAAAAAGGTAAAATTCTGAAAGTGTATCCAAAAGACGAAAAAGTCATCGTTGAGGGGCTGAACATTCAGACAAAGCATAAGAAGCAAACCAAAAAAGTAGCAAGTGAAATCAAACATCAAGAAGGGCCTGTACATGTTTCAAACGTTATGCTTTGGGAAACCAAAGAAAAAGCCCCAACAAGAGTGGGCTACACGCTTGAAAACGGAGTAAAGAAAAGAGTATCCAAGAAAACAGGTCAAGTCTTAGACTAACAAGCTTGAAAGGAGGGAATAATCTTGGCAGCCAGAATGAAAGAAATGTATAAAGATGTCGTATTTAAATCTTTAATAGAGAAATTTAAATATAAAAATGTCATGGAAGTGCCGAAACTCACTAAAGTAACCTTAAATATGGGACTTGGTGACGCTAAGGACAACGCAAAACTTATGGAGACAGCAGTCGAGGAACTTGCCCTGATCAGCGGCCAAAAGCCAGTGATTACAAAGGCAAAGAAATCCATTGCGAACTTTAAAGTCAGACAGGGAATGCCTGTAGGCGCAAAGGTCACTTTAAGAGGAGGAAGCATGTACGAATTTGTTGACAAGTTCTTCAACATCGATCTTCCTAGAGTAAGAGACTTTAAAGGCGTAAGCAACAATTCCTTTGACGGCAGAGGAAACTATTCGATGGGAATTAAAGAACAGCTCATATTCCCTGAGATCAACTACGACAAGGTAGACAAAATAAGAGGTATGGATATTGTATTTACAACAACGGCTAAGACAGATGAAGAAGCCCATGCGCTTCTTGAACTTCTCGGTATGCCGTTTGCGAAATAGGGAGGGAGTAACATGGCAAAGACATCTCTCAAAGTAAAACAAATGAGAACACCTAAGTTTTCAACAAGAGCATATACAAGATGCAGACTCTGCGGCAGACCACATGCATATTTAAGAAAATTCGGTATATGCCGTATCTGTTTCAGAGAGCTAGCTTACAAGGGTGAGATTCCGGGCGTTAGAAAAGCAAGCTGGTAAACTTAAAGAAAGGGAAGGAGGTACTGTACCATGACAATGACAGATCCTATAGCAGATATGCTTACGAGAATAAGAAATGCCAATACTGTAGGACATACGACCGTTGATCTTCCAGCATCCAAGATGAAGAAATCCATCGCTGAGATCTTACGTGACGAAGGTTACATAAAAAGCTACGATGTCATAGAAGATGGCAAACAGGGCATCATCAGAATACAAATGAAATATGGTGCCGATAAAGAACGTGTAATTAGTGGAATTAAGAGAATTTCAAAGCCAGGACTAAAAGTTTATGCTAAAAGAGGTGAGGTTCCAAAGGTCCTTGGCGGACTGGGAATCGCAATTGTCTCCACTTCAAAGGGAATTTGCAGTGATAAAGAGGCAAGGAAGCTTGGAGTTGGCGGAGAAGTTATCTGTTATGTTTGGTAACAAGATAAGGAATTAGGAGGTACAGCAATGTCTAGAATTGGTAAAATGCCTGTGTCTCTTCCTGCGGGTGTCGAGGTTAAGGTCAGTGACAACAATCTTGTTACTGTTAAAGGACCAAAAGGGGAACTGCAGGAGCAGATCGGCAGATTAATAAAAGTAGAGATAAAAGAAGACGTGCTTAGCGTCACAAGAGATTCTGACTCAAAGGATGCCAGATCCGCACACGGACTTTCGCGTTCATTGATCAACAACATGGTGCTTGGCGTAACAACTGGTTTTGAAAAGAAACTTAACCTGGTTGGCGTGGGCTACAAATCAGAAAAGAGAGAAAACGTACTGGTATTAAACCTTGGATATTCACATCCAATCCATATGCCAGACCCTGCCGGCATCGAGACTCAGGTGAACTCACCGACAGAAATCATCGTTCGTGGAATCAGCAAAGAGCTGGTCGGCAATCATGCTGCAAACATTAGAAAACAAAGACCACCGGAGCCTTACAAGGGCAAGGGCGTAAAATATTCTGATGAAGTCATACTGAGAAAAGAAGGCAAGACTGGTAAGAAATAATAGGAAGGAGTGAAAAAAATGGCAGGTGAAAACAAAAATGAAAAACGTCTGGCAAGACATGCCAGAGTGAGAAAAAATATGTTTGGAACTCCTGAAAGACCAAGACTTTGTGTATTTAGAAGTGCTAAAAATATATATGCGCAAATCATTGATGATACAACTGGAAACACTTTAGTAGCTGCTTCCACACTGGATAAGGAAGTTCAAGGGAAAATGCCTTATGGTGGCAACAAAGAAGCTGCAAAGCTTGTAGGCGAACAGGTTGCAAGGAAAGCACTTGAAAAAGGAATCGATACGGTTGCTTTCGACAGAGGCGGATTCCTATATCACGGAAGAATAAAAGAACTGGCAGCGGGAGCCCGCGAAGCCGGATTGAAATTCTAGCAGGAGGAGGTTAACGAATGCGACATAACATGATTGATGCATCAAAGCTTGATCTTAAAGAGTCTATCGTCAATATCAGACGTGTTGCCAAAGTCGTAAAAGGCGGAAGAAACTTCAGATTCAGTGTTTCTGTAGTCGTCGGCAATGGTGAAGGCTATGTCGGAGTTGGACTTGGCAAAGCTCAGGAAATTCCTGAAGCAGTAAGAAAAGCCATAGAAGATGCAAAGAAAAATTTAATATTTGTTCCTAAAGTTGGAACGACAATACCCCATAGAACCCTTGGAATCTTTGGCGCAGGACAGGTTTTAATCATGCCTGCAAGAGAAGGTACCGGAGTTATCGCAGGAAGTTCAGTACGTACGGTGCTTGAACTGGCTGGAGTAACAGACGTTAGGGCTAAGTCCATAGGATCCAACAATTCGGGGAATATGGCTTACGCTACAATAGAAGGACTCAGAAACCTCAAGACTGTTGAACAAATTTCAAGGTTAAGAGGCAAAACAAAGGAAGAAATCTTAGGATAGGAGGGATAAGCCGTGGCAACGAATAAAGAAGCTAAGACAATAAAAATTACAATGGTCAAAAGTGTGATCGGCGCTTCTCCTACCCAGAGAAAAACTGTAGAAGCGTTAGGACTAAGAAAACTCAATCATACGGTTGAACACCCTGACAGTCCGCAAACTCGCGGAGCTATATTTAAAATCAGACATCTGGTACAAGTTCAAGAACTCTAAGAATGGAGGTGTTAGGAAAATGAAACTGCATGAATTAAAAGCAGCAGAAGGTTCAACCAAAAAGCCCAAAAGAAAAGGCAGAGGTACCGGATCAGGAAATGGTAAGGATGCTGGCAGAGGTATGAACGGACAAAATTCAAGAAGTGGCGGCGGAACAAGGCTTGGCTTTGAAGGCGGACAAATGCCGTTATATAGAAGAATCCCCAAAAGAGGATTCACCAATATATTCAAAAAAGAATGGACCATCTTAAACGTTGATGATTTTAACGCTTTTGAGAATGGCACCGTTGTTACTCCAGAGATGCTTGCTGGTGTTGGCCTAGTTAAACAGGTCATTGACGGTATAAAAGTCCTTGGAGAAGGAAAAATAGAAAAGAGCGTTACAATCAAAGCGCACAAATTCAGCAAAACAGCCATCGAAAAGATCGAAACTGCCGGAGGAAAGGCAGAGGTGATCTAGTATGAACATGATAAGGACGATAATCCATGCATGGACAATCCCAGACATAAGAAAAAAGATGGTATTCACCCTTCTTATGCTTCTGGTATTTAGATTGGGATCAAACATTCCAGTACCCGGAATTAATAGAACTGTATTAAACCAGCTCTTTGATTCCAGTCAAGCAGGGGTGTTCGGGCTGATGAACATGTTTTCAGGAGGCGCTTTTGGCAACTTTACCATATTTGCTTTAAGCATCACGCCGTACATTACAGCATCTATCATATTCCAGCTACTTGCTATAGCCATACCAAGCATCGAGGCCCTTTCAAAAGAAGGAACCGAGGGAAAAAAGAAAATTGCCCAGTACACCAGGTATCTGACAGTAGTTCTAGCGTTTGTTCAGGCTATTGGCCTATCCGTTGGACTTTTCAGAGGAGCCTTAATCAGTACGGACTTTTTCTCGATTACTGTTATTGTACTCACATTATCTGCAGGAACAGCCTTCTTAATGTGGCTTGGAGAGCAGATTAATGAAAACGGTATCGGTAATGGGATTTCTCTCATCATCTTTGGAGGGATTATCTCAAGGCTGCCCAGCGGAATCGCTCAGACATGGGTCAAATTCCAGGCTGGAGAAGTATCGGTGATATCCATTCTGCTATTCATGGTGTTTGCCCTGATAGTGGTTGTAGGTATCGTCATGGTTCAGCAGGGTTCAAGAAAGATTCCAGTTCAGTACGCAAAAAGAGTAGTTGGCAGAAAAATGTATGGCGGACAGAGCACGCATATTCCAATGAAGGTTAATCAGGCAGGCGTAATTCCTGTTATATTTGCCATTTCATTGCTTCAGTTCCCTGTAACCATCACCTACTTTTTCCCGAATTCAGGCGTATCCGATTTCATCAGCAAATATTTTGCACCTTATGGTGACCCGGGCTTTTGGATTTATGGATTTTTCAACATCATACTCGTTATGTTTTTCACCTACTTCTATACAGCGGTTACCTTTAACCCTATGGAAGTGGCAAACAATATGAAGTCAAATGGCGGATTCATACCAGGTATTAGACCCGGAAGACCAACCATAGACTATTTGACAAAGGTCATGACAAGAATCACCTTTGTAGGCGCTGTATTCCTTGCATTCATTTCAACTTTGCCGCATTTATTACAGCAGTTTACATCTCTTCAGATTGGTTTTGGCGGCACGTCACTACTCATAGCAGTAGGCGTAGCCTTAGATACCATGAAACAGCTTGAAGCTCAGATGATGATGAGAAATTATCAGGGATTCTTAAAATAGGGAGGTTCGATATGTTAAGGCTTATTTTGCTGGGGCCTCAGGGCGCTGGTAAAGGAACTCAGGCAGTGCGAATTGGAGAAAAGTATCAGGTCCCTACAATCTCGACGGGAGCCATCTTCAGAGAACATGTAAAGAATGAGACCCCCTTCGGATTAGAAGCCCAAAAGTATATGAAGGGCGGAGATCTGGTGCCAGACGAACTGGTTATTGCGATTGTTGAGGAACGTTTAAAAGAAGAAGACTGCAGAAACGGGTTTCTTCTGGACGGCTTCCCAAGAACCGTATGCCAGGCAGAGAGATTCGATCAATTTCTAAAAAGCCTTGAGCAATCCATTGATAAGGTCATAAACATTGTTGTTGATAAACAGGTGCTTATTGACAGAACAGTCGGAAGGCGCGTATGCAAAGTCTGCGGGGCGACCTACCACATATGCTATAAGCCGCCTAAGGTCGAGGGAATTTGTGATGTTTGTGGAAACCCAATCATCCAAAGAGAAGACGACAGCGAAGAGGCAGTCACCAGAAGAACAGAAGTCTATATCAAAAAGACCCAGCCACTGGTGGAGTACTACAATAAAAAAGGCGTTCTTGCTGTCATCAATGGTCAGCAGAGCATGGATAAAGTGTTCCAGGATATCGTGGATGCTTTAGGAGTAAAATAATGATTGTCCTCAAATCTAAAGCAGAAATTGACATCATGAGAGTGCCGGGAAAAGTAACGGCTAAGATTCTTCTCGACTTGAGAGGAATCATTGAACCCGGCATTACAACGCGGGAAATCGATGCTTATGTCGAGGGAGAAATCCTGAGACATAAAATGATTCCTGCATTCAAGGGTTATAATGGTTTTCCGGCGAGCACCTGCGTGTCCGTCAATCAGGAAGTCGTTCATGGCATACCGTCAGAAAGAAAAGTAGCAGAAGGGGATATTGTCAGCATCGATGTAGGCTGCATATATAAAGGCTATTTCAGCGATGCAGCAAGAACTTATCCAGCGGGAAAAATTCCGGACGTTGCCCAAAGACTCATTACCGCAACAGAAGCCAGCTTTTTTGAGGGGCTGAAGTTTTGCAAAGTAGGGTACAGGTTATCAGACATCTCCGCGGCAATCCAGGCAAGAGCAGAAGCCGATGGTTTCTCGGTCGTGCGGGATTTCGTGGGACACGGAATTGGCAGCGCGATGCATGAAGAACCCCAGATCGCCAACTACGGCGCGCCTGGCAGAGGACCTAGACTGGCAGCGGGAATGGTATTTGCGATTGAACCGATGATCAATCAAGGGTCCTACGACATCAGAGTCCTAAAGGACGACTGGACTGCAGTGACCATTGACGGACAATTATCCGCCCATTACGAAAATACTGTAGCCATTACTGACGGTGAACCGGAAATTTTAACTCTATAAGGAGAGATAAGATGGAAACAACAGGAGAACTTTGCTTAGGGCAAATTGTCAGCTCCAAGGCCGGCAGAGATAAGGACAGAGTATTTGCGGTAGTGGCCATCCTAGACGACAGGCATGTATTGATTGCAGACGGTGATTTGAGAAAAATTGAAAAGCCCAAAAAGAAAAAAGTGAAACATCTGCAAAAATTCAGCACGGTAAATGAAGAGCTTAAAAATAAGCTTGAAACCGGCCAGAAGATAGAGAATATCGAATTACAAAAAGATCTTGAAAAATCAGGCATAATCTGGTTAAAAATTTAAGGAGGTGCGCATATATGGCAAAAAAAGACGTCATTGAAGTATTTGGCACCGTGCTCGAAGCTCAACCAAATGCAATGTTCAAAGTCAAGTTAGAAAATGGTTATGAGATACTGGCACATATTTCAGGTAAGATTAGAATGCATTTCATTAGGATTTTACCGGGAGATAGAGTTAAAGTGGAGTTATCACCTTATGACCTGACCAGGGGAAGAATCACCTGGCGAGACAAGTAAAAGGTATTAAGGAGGGAAAAGAAATGAAAGTGCGATCATCAGTTAAGCCAATTTGTGAAAAATGCAAAGTCATTAAAAGAGATGGCAAAGTTATGGTCATCTGCGAAAATCCAAAACACAAGCAGACCCAGGGCTAAACAAAAAATTGTCCAGAAGGACAACCAATTAATCGTCAGGTATTAGCCATGCGGGAGCGGCTGTGTTTCATTGTCGGGAGATAACGGGACGTCCCAGTGGATAATTTCCAATATTAAAATCATACTTTTAAATAGGAGGTGTAAGCGAATGGCTCGTATAGCCGGTGTCGATTTACCAAAAGACAAAAGGGTAGAAATAGGACTTACTTATATATTTGGCATAGGAAGACAGACATCAAACGCGATTCTCACAAAAGCGGGAGTCAGTCCTGACGTCAGAGTCAAAAACCTAACCGAAGATGAAGTGGGCGCAATAAGAAAAATTATCGAAGCCGATTACAACGTTGAAGGAGATCTCAGAAGAGAAACATCCCTAAACATTAAGAGGCTAATGGAAATTGGATGCTACAGAGGGATCAGACATAGAAGAGGACTCCCAGTAAGAGGACAGGGCACTAAGACCAATGCCAGAACTAGAAAAGGTCCTAAGAAAACTGTAGGCCGTAAGAAGAAGAAAGCGTAAAGGAGGTTCGTAAACATGGCAAAAGCTGTAAAAAAGACAGTTCGTAAAAAGAGACGTGAAAGAAAAAATATAGAGCGCGGTCAAGCACATATTCAATCGACCTTTAACAACACGATTGTGACGCTTACAGACCTCAGCGGAAACGCTCTTGCTTGGTCAAGCGCGGGTTCTCTCGGTTTCAAAGGCTCGAGAAAATCAACTCCCTTTGCTGCTCAGATGGCTGCGGAAGAAGCTGCTAAAGGCGCAATGGAGCATGGACTTAAGATGATTGAAGTATATGTCAAGGGACCTGGATCCGGTCGTGAAGCAGCTATAAGAGCCCTTCAGACTGCAGGCCTGGAAATCAATCTGATCAAGGACATCACACCAATTCCGCACAACGGATGCAGACCACCAAAAAGAAGAAGAGTTTAATTAAAGGGAGGTGTAATAATGGCTAGATATATAGGGCCTTCGTGCAGATTATGCAGAAGAGAAGGCCAAAAGCTATTTTTGAAAGGCGAACGATGCTATAGCACAAAATGTGCATTAGATAAAAAGAATTACGCGCCCGGACAACATGGACAGAGCAGAAAAAAACTCTCTGACTACGGGCATCAGCTTAGAGAAAAACAAAAGACAAAGCGTTTCTATGGCATACTGGAAACTCAGTTTAGAAATTACTTTGACAAAGCTGCTAAAAAGAAAGGCATAACAGGCGAAAACCTGTTGATTATGCTTGAAACAAGACTTGATAACACTGTTTTCAGAATGGGCTTTGCTTCATCAAGAAAAGAAGCAAGACAGCTGGTTTTACACGGACACTTCACAGTGAACGGACATAGAGAAAACATTCCTTCATTTACAGTTAAAGAAGGCGACATTATCAAGGTCAAGGAAAAAAGTACTTCTTCTCCAAAATTCAAGGAAATCAAAGAAATGTCAATCAGCGCGCCAGTATGGATCTCAATTGACGTAGAAAAACTTGAAGGAAAAGTGCTGACATTACCAAGAAGAGAAGACATCGATACGCCAGTTGCTGAACATCTTATAGTCGAGCTTTACTCAAAATAATTGAGTTCGTTATAACCCTCATGATGAAGAAAAGAAATGGAAGGAGGGAATTACATGATAGAAATCGAAAAGCCAACAATTGAATGTATATTTTCTGATGAAGACATAAATTACGGTAAGTTTATCGTAGAACCTCTGGAGAGAGGCTACGGAACAACGCTGGGAAACAGCTTAAGAAGAATATTGCTTTCTTCTCTCCCTGGCGCAGCCGTGACTTCGGTCAAAATTGACGGGATTTTGCATGAGTTTTCCACAATTCCTGGAGTCAAGGAGGATGTTACAGAAATCATCCTCAACCTTAAAAGACTCTCTGTGAGACTAACAGGCGAAAATACCAAAAAAGTCTATATTAAGGAGACCGGTCCTAAGGTCGTTACCGCAGCTGATATCAGAGGTGACAGCGATCTTGAGATTTTTAACGGAGACCTTCATATTGCAACTTTGGAGGACCATGCCACGCTTGAAATGGAAATCAATATCGCAAGAGGAAGAGGCTACGCGCCAGCGGAGCAGAATAAAACCGAGTCCATGCCCATATCGGTGATTCCAGTTGACTCAATTTATACACCGGTTAAAAAAGTAAACTTCACAGTTGAAAATACTAGAGTAGGCCAAGTGACAGACTATGACAGACTGAACCTTGAAATTTGGACAGACGGCAGTATTACTCCTGAGGAAGGCGTTTCAATAGGCGCCAAAATCATGCAGGAGCATCTGAAGCTTTTCATTGACCTTACTGAGAGCATTGATTCTGTGGAAATTATGGTAGAAAAAGAAGAAGACAAAAAGGAAAAAGCTCTGGAAATGACCATCGAAGAGCTTGAACTCTCAGTCAGGTCTTTTAACTGCCTGAAACGCGCCGGGATTAACACCGTCGAAGAGCTGACTCATAAGTCCGAGGACGATATGATGAAGGTCAGAAATCTGGGCAAGAAATCACTGGACGAAGTCAGACACAAATTAGAAGAGTTAGGACTCGGCCTTAAACCGAGTGAAGACTAAAAAGCAAAGGAGGGACAACAATGCCGGGACATAGAAAATTAGGCAGACCTACTGCTCATAGAAACGCCATGTTAAGAAATATCGTCACGGATCTTCTTAGAGAAGGCCGCATCACGACAACGGAAATGCGTGCTAAAGAAGCAAGACGTGGGGCAGAAAAAATGATTACGCTAGGTAAGCGCGGAACTTTGCATGCCAGAAGACAAGCTTTAGCTTATGTATATGATGAAACTGTAGTTAAAAAATTGTTTGAGGACATTGCTCCGAAGTATGCAGAAAGAAAAGGCGGATATACCAGAATTCTTAAGCTAGGCCCAAGACAGGGCGACAGCGCAGAGATGGTATTCCTGGAATTAGTTTAAAACCTTTATAATTCAGCTTAAAAAACGGCCTTTAGTGATAGGGGCCGTTTTTAACATTTGTAATCAGGACTGATTTATGGATTATAGCCCTTGTTATTATAGCCCTTGTTATTTTAGCCCTTGTTATTATAGGCATTATCGATAAGAGCCTGCTAATGGCATTGTATTGAACTATTGTTTGGGATATAATATAAGTCACTAATAACATGATGCGCCTGCATATTATAGGTAGCATTAACCGGGTATAAGCACCGTTGAAATGGTGTTAAAGGTCTATTGAAAACACGAATTTTACAAATATTAACAAGGGGGAATTGAAATGAAAAAATTGGGATTGATAGGTGCCTTACTGCTTCTGGTTTTGGCCATTGTCATGGGCTGCGGTGCAGATGGAGAAAAAATAAAAAGTGATTTCAAGCCGCTGGTTACTGGCGCCGCGACTCCAGAATCCATATTAATTGCAGTTGATTATTTGGATAAGAATATAGGAAAAGCAGGAAAGGACATTGGCAGCCAGATGCTTGTAGCTTATGAAGATTACCTGATTCAGTATCTCAATAGTGATGCCGACTGGACCGCGATTGGGGAGTTATATCCCTATTGGAACACCGATACAGGAAAGTTGGATTCTGAAAAGCTTACAACTGAAGAAACAAAGGCACTTTATAATAACCTGACCAAAGGTGATTTTAAATTTGCCAGCAGTGAAGGCATGGTTTATCCTGTGATCGACTATAAAGTTTTTCTCGAAAAATACAGCAAGAGTATCACAGAATCCTTATCAGGACTATATAGCATCAAGGAGCTCGAGTCTGACAAGCCCATGGCGGCTGATGCGGCCCTGATGATTTCCTATAGCGAGCTTTTAGGCAGAGCTTACGCGACTGAGCAGTATATAAAACAGTATAAAGACGATCCGTTGACTCTTCCAGATGCCAAATTCATCTATCAAAACTACATCAATACCCTTCTTTTAGGCATGAATAATACGCCAATATTTGATTATGAGACTCATCTTTTCTCACAAGACGCAAAGAAGGCTTATGAAAAGTTTGTCAGTGCCAACCCAAATACGACCACGAGCTGGATGCTGGGGGAGTATCTCAAATATCTTGGCAGCGTAAATTTTACCATGGATTATAGCAACGCTAGTCAAAGCAAAGATTTCTTTGACACCTGCACCTGGCTTGTATCAGAAGCCGGCAAAAAAGTTCTAGAATAGGAAAAACGCATGGATACAATCATCAAAATAGATCATCTTATGTTTGATTACAAAAGAGACGAAGATAATCTGCCCATCAATGCTTTATATGACGTAAGTCTTCTAATCAGACGCGGCAGCTTCACAGCCATAATCGGGCATAATGGCTCCGGAAAATCAACTCTAGCCAAGAATATCAACGCTCTGCTGCTGCCCAGCGGCGGAGCTGTCTATGTCAACGGCTATGATACCAAAGACGACAGCAAGCTCTGGGAGATCAGACAGACTGCGGGCATGGTTTTTCAAAACCCGGATAATCAGCTGGTGTCCTCAATAGTTGAGGATGATGTTGCTTTCGGCCCTGAAAATCTTGGCATTGATCCCCTTGAAATCAGAAAGAGAGTCGATGAATCCCTGGAGTCGGTCAATATGTATGACCTTAGAAAAAAAGCGCCCCATCTTCTATCCGGCGGACAGAAGCAAAGGGTGGCTATTGCCGGTGTCATTGCCATGCGGCCTGCGTGCATTATTTTGGATGAGCCAACGGCCATGCTGGATCCCCACGGCCGGGGCGAAGTCATGGACATCATTCACAAACTCAATCAGGATGGCATCACAATAGTCCTGATCACCCATTTCATGGAAGAAGCAGCGAAGGCCGAGAGAGTTGTTATTATGGACAAGGGCAGAGTCCAGCTCGATGGCAGCCCGGAAGAAGTATTCGCCAAATTTGATCAGATCAAAAGTTTTGGTCTTGACGTTCCCCTAGCTGCTGAACTGGCCCACAGGCTGAGGTCAAAAGGAATCGCTGTTCCGGACAGCATCATCAATATAGAAAAGATGGTTGATTATTTATGTCAGTAATCTTAAAAAAGGCAGACTGTTTATGTCAATAAACATAAAAAAGGCAGACTTTTTATATCAATAAATTAGAAAAGATGGTAAATAATTTATGTCAATAAATGTAGAAAACCTAACATATATATATAGCGAGGGCATGCCCTATGAAACCCTGGCTCTTGATGACGTGAGCTTCACTATAGAAGATCACGAATTCGTGGGCATCATTGGCCACACAGGATCTGGAAAATCCACCTTGATTCAGCAGCTCGACGGCCTCCTCAAACCAAAGTCCGGCAATATCTTTATTGGGGACATCAACATCACGGACAAATCCATCAAGATGAGGGATATCAGGCGAAAAATAGGCCTAGTATTTCAATACCCTGAATATCAGCTCTTTGAAGAGACTGTCCATAAGGATGTGGCTTTTGGGCCTCTAAACCTCGGCCTGTCCCAAGAAGAAGCTGACGAGAGAGTCAGGGAAGCCATTTCCCTGGTTGGCCTTGATTACGATGAAGTTGCTGAGCGCTCACCCTTTGACCTATCCGGCGGCCAGAAAAGAAGGGTCGCTATTGCCGGCGTCATAGCTATGAAACCGGAGGTTCTCATCATGGATGAGCCCACGGCAGGACTAGATCCTAAAGCCCACAGAGATATTCTGGACATGGTTCAAAAAATCCATCAAATGGAAAATAATATTGTCATTCTTGTGTCCCATAATATGGGAGATATTGCAGAATTAGCGGATAAAATAATCGTCATGGACAAAGGGAAAATCGCGCTGATCGGCACCCCAAGAGAAGTCTATAAGCAGGCTGACCTGATTGAACAAGTGGGCCTTGGTCTTCCCCCGGTCATGCATCTCATGAGAGAGTTAAAAAGAAGAGGTGCCCTCGTTTCGGATGATGTACTGACCATCAATGAAGCCGAGCAGGAGCTGCTCAAATTTATAAATAGCAAACAAGGTGCTATAATTGGCAAAAAAGATGCTGTGAGTGGCAAACAAGATGCTATAAGCGACGAGCAAGAGTCTAAAAGGAGCAAACAGGATGCTTAGGGATATCACGCTAGGACAATATTATCCGGGTAATTCCTGGATACATAGACTTGACCCCCGGGTCAAAATCATCGCTACATTCATATTTATAATAGAACTTTTTATTATCAATAATTTTTGGGGATATTTGATTGCCGTCGCTTTTCTGGCACTTTCAATTTTCGTGGCTAAAATTCCACCTAAATTTATTTTCAAAGGGCTAAAGCCAATCATTCTCATAATCATTTTTACTTTCAGCATCAATATTTTTATGACAAAAGGAACGGTCATCTTTGCGCTTGGATTTCTCCAGGTCACTCAGGAGGGCTTATACCAAGCCGTCTTTATGGGCAGCAGACTCATATTGTTGATTGTTGGATCCTCTCTGCTGACACTGGCCACCAAGCCGATTAACCTGACCGACGGTATTGAGAAGCTCTTAAATCCGCTAAAGAAATTTGGCCTTCCCGCCCATGAGCTGGCCATGATGATGACCATTGCCCTTCGGTTTATTCCTACGCTTCTTGAAGAAACAGATAAGATTATGAAGGCGCAAATGGCTAGAGGCGCGGATTTTGAAAGCGGAAACCTGATCAAACGAGCTAAGAGCCTCATTCCACTGCTGGTTCCGCTGTTTATCAGCGCTTTTCGAATTGCCCAGGATCTGGCTATGGCCATGGAAGCCAGGTGCTACCGAGGTGGAGACAATAGAACAAGAATGAACGGTATGAAGGTCAAAAGCATGGACGTCATTGCAACCGTCTTCGTTCTGCTGGTATTAGGCGGAATCATTCTGCAATCCAATACGTGGATACTGGCTCGTATAGGTTTAATATAAGAGCAATTTAGAATTAGAAATTAATGTGAAAGCAAATTGATAGATTAAAGAGATTAAAGGACCATAAATAAGGGATAGATTATGAAATCGATTAAAAATACAAAATTTCTGATGCAAGCAGCGATTATAGCAGCTGTTTATGCCGTGCTCACCATTGTGCTTATGCCCCTCAGCTATGGGGTTATGCAGGTGCGGGTTTCTGAAGCCTTGACCATCCTGCCCTATTTCACGCCGGCAGCTATTCCGGGCCTATTTATTGGCTGCCTGATCTCAAACATTATCGGCCCATATGGTCTTGTGGATATTGTGCTTGGCAGCTCTGCCAGCTTGCTTGCAGCCATCGGCTCCTATGCCCTGCGAAAGCATCCGCTGCTCGTTCCTCTGCCGCCTGTTTTAGCCAACGCGCTCATCATCGGCTGGATGCTGAATGTGGTCTATGCCGTTCCACTGCCACTGATCGCCTGCATCCTATGGGTGGGTCTAGGTGAGCTGATTGCCTGCTACGGCATCGGTTACCCGCTGCTGAGATATTTAAAGAAATACAAGTCCATATTCGACCTATAAATTGGTATAGAATAACTATGTGGATCTTATATTCTGCTTATCCATCCATGTCAGTATAAAGCGAATAACATGTTAAGTTCAAAGTGAAAAAGGAGACAGCATCATGCCAGGAGAAATCAGATTATACAAAGGTGACCGCAGGCTGGAGTTTTGGGTTGATGGAAATCTGAAAAACACCTATAGAGCTGGCCTTGGGTTTACACCAGAAGGACCTAAAAACAGAGAAGGCGATGGTAGAACTCCAGAAGGCGAGTATTATATCTGTACTAAAAATTTGAAGAGTAAATTCACCCTGTTTTTAGGCATCAGTTATCCCAATGCTGATGACGCTTTGAGGGGATTCGAGCGGGGAATCATTGATAAAGAAAAACTCGAGACCATTAAGCTTGCTATTTCTGAGAGAAGAAGACCGGATTGGGATACTCAGCTTGGCGGACAGATCGGAATTCACGGCAAGGGAAATTCCTTTGACTGGACAGCAGGCTGCGTCGCATTAAACGATGAAGACATCATGGCGCTTTGGGATAACACAGCTATTGGAGATTCTGTTATTATTTACGCTTAAACATAGTTGGGCTATAATAAACAAAAGCTTAGTCTGGTAAACCATAATTTTCCCCTCGTTGACCATAATTTTTGCCCAGTTAATCTCCGCTTAAACCCTGTTAAAAATAAGTCAAAAAAACCCCGCATCAGACACATAAAGTTATTGAATTTTCTCAGACGTTACTATATATTGTAACTGTGGATAAAATAACAACAAGGGAGTGTGCAAAATGGGTATGAGTAAGGTGCAGAAAAGAAACGGCGAAATCGTTGATTTTGATATCGCCAAGATCAGAAATGCTATATTCGCAGCAGCATCAGCTGTCGGCGGTTCCGACGAAATGCAGGCTCAGAGACTGGCTAATTGCGTTTCCGAAATAGTAGATGAGACCTATAGCGCCGGTATTCCTTCTGTCGAAGACATTCAGGACATCGTAGAAAAAGTCCTTATCGAAGAGGGCCATGCCAAAACGGCCAAGGCTTATATCCTTTATCGATCTAAAAGAGAAGAACTCCGCACTATAAACAATCTGTTTATGGATGCAGAAACCATGATTGAAGAGTATGTCACCCATGATGACTGGAGAGTCAACGAGAACTCCAATATGGGCTACTCCCTCCAGGGGCTCAACAATCATATTGTCGAGAGTATCACTCAAAAGTATTGGCTCAGCAAAATATACAGAAAAGAAATCAGAGATTCTCACGTCAGAGGGGATCTTCATATTCACGATCTCGGACTCCTTGCCCCATATTGCTGCGGCTGGGACCTGGAGGCTTTTTTGATTCACGGATTCAAAGGCGCCAAGGGCAAAATCGAATCCAAACCCCCCAAGCATTTTGAATCCGCACTCATGCAGATCGCTAATCTGCTATTTACCCTGCAGGGCGAATCAGCAGGAGCCCAGGCTGTTTCCAGCATGGACACCTATATGGCGCCTTTTATTGCCTATGACGGTCTGGATTTTAAGCAAGTTAAAAAAGCAGTCCAGCGCTTTGTATATAACCTGAATGTGCCAACAAGAGTGGGCTTTCAAACCCCCTTTACCAATATTACCATGGACATCGTTCCTCACCCCACCCTCAAGGACCAAGGCGTCCTGATTGGCGGCAAGATGATGGACCGCACCTATGGCGAATTCCAAAAAGAGATGGACATGTTCAACATCGCCTACTGCGAAGTCATGATGGAGGGAGACGGAGCGGGCAGAGCCTTCAGTTTCCCCATTCCCACAGTCAATATTACCAAGGATTTCCCTTGGGAGTCTGATACAGTGAACAGCATCATGGAAATGACGCGAAAATTCGGAACCCCTTATTTTGCCAATTTTATCAATTCCGACCTATCCCCTGAGGATGTGCGCTCCATGTGCTGCAGACTCAGACTTGACAATAGAGAGCTCCGGCATCGCGGCGGCGGCCTCTTTGGCGCCAATCCTCTGACCGGCTCCATCAACGTCGTGACCCTGAATATGGCCCGTATAGGCTATAATTCAGAGACGGTCAGCGACTTTAAAAAACGGGTAAGAGAGCTCATGGAGTATGCCAAAGAGATTTGCGACTGCAAACGCGGTATGCTCGAGAAATATATGGCGGGTGGCCTTTATCCCTATTCCAAATTCTATCTGCAGGGCGTCAAGGATGCGACGGGAGAATATTTCAAAAATCATTTCTCCACGATTGGCTTAAATGGCATGAATGAAGCCTGCCTGAACCTGCTTGGCAAAGATATCGCTACAGAAGAAGGCAACGCCTTCGCTGTGGACGTGATGGAATTCATGAATAAAGTCATCCGGATATTTCAGGAAGAAACCGGCAGTCTCTGGAATCTTGAGGCCTCACCTGCCGAAGGGACCAGCTACAGATTTGCCAGACTGGATAAAAAACTTTATCCAACCATCATATCTCAAGGCATCAGCGAACCCTATTATACCAATTCGACCCAGCTTCCTGTAGGCTGCACGGATGACATATTCGAAGCCATCGAAAAACAGGAAAAGCTGCAGACCCTATACACAGGCGGCACGGTTTTCCATGGATTTATCGGCGAAAGTATTACAGATATTGAGACCTGCAAGGTCTTCATTAAGAAAATTATGGAGAACACTGCGATTCCTTATATCACCATCACCCCGACCTTCTCCATCTGCAGCGATCATGGCTACCTGGCCGGTGAGCAGTTTAACTGCCCCGCTTGCGGCAAGGAAGCTGAAGTATGGACCAGGGTGGTCGGCTTTCATAGACCGGTTCAAGCCTGGAACAAAGGCAAAAAAGAAGAATATAAAGATAGAAAAGAATACTCGGTAGCCGTCAGTCTCGGCCTCGCTGACAAAAAAAGCAACCATAGCGAAAAAAGAACTGCGGTGAGAATCACAGAAGTCGAACCAGCTGAGGGCGCTTCTATCCCAGAGGCTGACACAGACGTTAAAGTCAGCTAGATAAGAGAGGAAATCGGCAATCAATTGTATCAGAGAAGCAATTTAAAACACTGGTGATCCACAAAGTAAAAGGCAAACAGGCAAACTCATGAAAATATTAGGCATGGTTAAAGCATCGTTAATAGACTATCCCCAAAAAACATCCACCGTTTTATTTATCGGTGGATGTAATTTTAGATGCGGCTATTGCCATAACCCGGAGCTTGTACTCTGTGCCGAAAGCCAAGATTACATGGCTAATAATATGAGTGATGGCCAGGACATTATTAGGGGTAAGAACAAAAGCAATAGCGATGATGAAATAAAATTTAATCCAAATATGCAGAATTCTATTAGCCAAGATGATGTTTTTGACTTTTTAAAGAGAAGAAAGAGATTTCTAGATGGGGTTGTCATATCTGGTGGCGAATCCACCATCCACCCTGAGTTGCCGGATTTTATCAGCCAAATTAGGGCCTTGGACTACGCTGTCAAGCTTGATACCAACGGCACAAACCCTGAGGTTCTCGAAAAGCTCATCGTCAATAAGCAATTAGACTATATCGCCATGGATATAAAGGGTACCTTGGCGCAATATGAGGAAATCTGCGAAGTCAAAGTGGATAAAGAGGCCATTAAAAAAAGTATCAATCTGATCATGAACTCCAAACTCGATTATGAATTCAGAACGACGGTCTGTCGCGAATTTATGACTACTCAAAATTTGCCGGAATTATGTAAAATGATTGAGGGCGCAAAAAAATACTGCCTTCAGAGCTTTAAAAATCCCGGAATCATACTAAACCCTAATAAATCGTATTCGGCCCATTCAGAAGCTGAAATGAGGGCACTGGGCGATATTGCCGGTCCGTATGTGAATCGGTTAATTATAAGATAGCAAATGTACTAAAATATTGAAAGACTGACTAGATTATAGTAAATAGAATTATTGCAAAACTTGCTCAATTATTATAAAGAGAATAATGCTATTTATGTCTAAAAAAAGTGATGGAAGGGTAAAATAGGGCATGAGACAAAGAAAAGTTAAAAATGAAGAAGAGAGACTGGAGGCACTTTCGGTCTGTTTTATAAAAAATCCTGAAGCACAAAAGGGCAGATGGCAGGAGGCTTTTGGCAACAGCAAGCCAATCTTTATCGAAATTGGCTGCGGTAAGGGACAATTCCTCATTGATAAAGCAAAGCATCACCCGGAAATCAACTATATCGGCGTTGAGGGACAAGGGAGTGTGATTTTAAGAGCTCTTGAGAAGGTTCAAAGTGGCGAGCTCTTCAACATCCTATTCGTCAATACCTACATCAGGGATATTGAAGATGTTTTCGGCCCCGCAGAATTATCAGGCGTCTATTTGAATTTCAGTGACCCCTGGCCAAAGGAGCGTCATGCTAAAAGACGCCTGGCACACTCGAGCTATCTTGAAGGGTATAAAAAGGTCTTAAAGCAAGGCAGCACCATAGAGGTTAAAACGGATAACGACGAACTGTTTCAATTTGCGGTCGAGGAGTTTAAAGCCAGCGGACTTGAGATACTCGAGCAAACAGAAGATTTGCATGGTAGCCAACTGGAAGCTCGTCTGATTACCACGGAATATGAGGATAAATTCAGGGAGCAGGGAAAGCCTATTTTTTTCTGCAAATCTCAGACATAAATTGATTAAATTAATTTTTTCTTATGACTAAATTGAGACTGACGCATGTGATAATAATCAAAATAACTCGTAAAATCTTCAATCAAAGACTTTTTTGTTACCAATTCGAGATTTAGCTGTGAAATAATAAGTAAAATTATGATAAGCAAGATCCATTTACGATCTTTTTTATATAAATATATAATCAGTTATTGTACACGGAAATTAATGTAAAGGGCAAACCAACCGAAAGGTTGGGGCGCAAAGCTAGGAGCCTAATCCAAAGAGAAAATAAACTTTGGTATGGCAGTCCGGCCGCCAAAAATTTCACTCAAATTAAAAAAGGAGATGAAATCAATGGCAACTAAAAAATCAAGAATGGCTATAGCATTTCTATTAATGCTAACCATGGTAAGCTTCTTCAGTTTACCTGCCTCCGTTTTTGCAGATGAAAATGACGGGATTGAAACTCAAGTACTAGAAAATACCGTGGTAGAAAATACAATTAATGGGATAATGTTACATGTAGGCTACGGAGGCATTGCAATTGTTGGACATGAAGAGTATGTCTCTGGAGATTACGTGTTAAGTGCAGTATCCGGAAGTGCCATAAAAGCATACTCTAATGCTGGATATGTGGCAGCTGGAAGCAATATCTATACAGTTTCAGACAGCTCGAATCAAACCATTAACGTAGAATTTACGCCCGAAAATGATGTATATGGAATTCCCTACTATGTAACTGATGGCTATTTCTCGGGTTACAATGCCAATGGTACGGATATTACTACCGGCCATGATCCTAAGGGTGATGCTTTAGCTGCTACAATGACAGCAACACCTTCTACCTCTGAATATGCACTGGGTGCAACTGCAAATATTGCATTAAACGTTACGGTAACAGATGGGGATAAAAGCAATAACAAGTTGAATGAAGTCGATTTTTATGAAAATGGATTGCGCAAGCAAACCTTTCCAAATTCTCCTGATTCAAACGCAGTCATATACACTACAACGATTCCTGCCTTAGAAAGTGCTCTGACTGGAGCTGGATTTGTTTTGACAACAGATGATACATACAAAATATATACAAAAACATTAAATTATGATCTAGTTGACCGTTATAATAGTGATGGTGCAGCATCAATTTTGGCAAAGGCAGAAGCTAAGTTGGTAGTAAAAATTATAAAACCGATTAATCTATGGGTGGCCTCTGATGATTTTGCCGAGGTATATATTGATGGTAAAGTGGCGCCAACTGATAGTAAATATGACAAAGCTTATACCTATTCAAAAGATGTAAGCGATGATACTTTTGTTGCTGCAAAAGCTTGGGATACTGATGGCACAGCAAATATTGCTGGATTCAAACTGGTACTTAAAAAAAATAATGACAAGGGTTATTTGTCAACCAATGCAGATTGGTATTACTACAATAAATTTACTGATTTTAAGGGTACGGAGCCAGGAAACGATTCTAACGGAAACATTTGGTACCAAAAAGGCTACAAAGCAAATGCAAGTGATTGGTCCAAAGTGACGAGTTTTACATTGGCACAGGCACCAGAACCACGTGCTTGGGCGCCTGATGGCAATTTCCCTGACGCCAATGCATATTGGATCTGGAGCCCTAACTATAATGTGGGGGAAGGTACGCCATCATCTATAAAAATTGACTCACCAGTATATTTAAGAAGTGAGGCACCTGCACAAATACCCACAACTGGTACGATAACTGTAAACAAAGACGTCATTGGTAGCGACGGCACCGACGTTACTGATGCTACCCCTTTTAACTTCACCTATCAATTGATTACTTCCGAAATTAACGCAGCAGCCGTTGCTGGCGGGACTGTTCAAGAAGGTACCCCAACAGCAATTACATTGCCATTTGGAACCTATAAATTTACGGAAATAACCCCGCTTGATAAATACACTGATATAACGACGGGGGGTTCTGTAACAGTAACCATAAGCGAAAGCAATGGATCTGCGGAGGTATTGTTTGTAAACCAACTTAAAGCAAGTACACCTGTAGATCCGGGCACTCCAGAAAGACAAACAACAAGAAGGACGACGACGACTGTAGCTGTTGAGCCAACACCTGCCGGCCCTGCTCCAACTCCTGAAGTTATAATCCCAGTTATTGAAGATCAAGCGCCAGGAGCGCCTGTGGAACTTCCAAAGACTGGCGGATTTGATGCTTCGTTCCTATATGGTCTTGGAGCTTTACTCGCTGGATCAGGGATTCTTCTTAAGAGAAGAAAAAAATAACATTTTAGTTTAAACGCAAAACCGAAAAATGCTGTAAGTCAGCAATCGGGTTAGATACTATATAATTGTAAACGGCAAACCAAATGCACATAGCAACGACCTCGTCCAAATTAGGCGAGGTCGTTGTTCATTAATTAATTTGGTATCAACGCGCTGTAAGTTGGTAAACGGTAAACCATCCGTGCATGGCAGCCGCTTCTAAAGTATGAGATACTACTCCAAAGAACTTGAAAAACTTTT
>JANYJS010000060.1 GCA_025361765.1 Bacillota bacterium | reverse complement strand
AGATAAAAATAGATGTTGTCCCAGAATTGCCTGCACCTAGCTCCCCGAAACTTTATGGTATCGATGGACCTACGATGCCTAGAATTGAAAATAGAACCACTGAAGAGCAGCCTGACGGAACGATCGAACTTCGTTTCATCGAGACTAGAAGGCTCGAACTTTACGCTAGCATAAGGCTCAATATTTACCATCTTATCTATCATGACAAACGATTCTGGGCATTTTTAGATGAGGCACTTGAGCCCAACTTACCATTGATTTCTAAAACATCCATCAAACAGCTGTCTGGCGGGGTGAATTTATCCGCTACCGGTGTGGCAAAAGCCATGCGTTTTAGTCAACCTGAAACATTCGAAGAGGATGATGTTGCGCAAAAAATATCCAACCAAATGAGCTCAGGCGGCGCTTAGACCCTGGGTTGGATAAACAACGCTATTTACAGATGTTCCGAGGGGTGGCCAAAATAAAAATCTATCCTACTGATTTACAACAGGTAAAAAGTTAGCTTTCTGCTTTTTTTGGGCTATACTCTCATAGAAGGTCCTTGAATAGGGGTTAAAAATGCCAAAAGTAGTATTAGGGTATATTCCTCGTAAGCCTGATTTCATGAATCCCTCAATCGAGAAAGAGGAGAAGGGGTTCGAAAAATCTGACAAATACGTTGGTCAAAAAGTCAGTGACAAAGATCAAACGGATGGAACGACCACTACTTTGGGCGCAGTTTTTTTATACCAAGGCGCAAAAAAACAAAAAGAGCGGTTTGTTCAGCCGACCACTATCAGAAATTACTTCACATATTACTGTTATGAAATTTATCAATACTGCGGCGTTAATACACCAAAGTATCGATATGGAGAAAATATATTATCAGATTCACCTATATATGGAGAAACAACAGAAAAGGTTGGTTTTGCAAACATTTCAACATTGATCCCATTAGACAAAATATCAGTTCGCGCATTAAAACACCCAGAAATAAGACCAGATCAACGCGATAAGGTCGCTTGGGCATATGGACATGAACTTGAATTAAAGGCGGATCAATATATTTATAATCTGAAAAAGGATGCTAATCTTGATCCAAAAAAAATATCTGGAAATCTTTTTGGAGCGCATTTCGTTGGATATCTTATTCAGAATTGGGATATGGGACATTTCAATGGATATTTTATTGAGCGTCAGAACCGAGAGAATTATATTGTTATTGATATGGACAAAGTCCATTTCAGTAAAGTATCTGAACATCCCAGTCTCCTGGACTTTATGATTCAAAACAGATCAGGTAAATCATTCGATTATTTGGCCACCGAAGATCAACGATTAGCAGTTATATGTAAAATTGACGATCTTTTAAAAGGTGATCTTGAGAAGATATATTACAGCCCACGTGCTCTAAAAATGTTTTTCGACCTGCAACCTGAACTTGCAAAAAACTTATTATCGCTTAATCTTGATAAGAGATATTCTGGTGCTAATTTTGATATTTTTAAAAATGAAATTTCGGATATTATCGCTCATACACCTAAAACCAAGCAGGGAGTCATCGAGTTATGTCGAATAATTCGAGAAAAGGTTGCTGAAGTAGTCAAAAAAGATGGACGGACACTGAATATTGAAGACCTTAACGACCCGAGATATTCACCTGACCTTCAAATTGAATGTATCAGAAAAAATGGGCAAGAGATTATCGAACGATTTGCTGCTGAACCTAAAATATTGGATGACTTTCGTGTCCGTGAAGCAAAGCGGGCAGGAGTTGCTGATACTGTGGTTAAGGCTTTAGAAATCGAGAGCCCTGAAGCCGAAACAATAAAAGAATTTATCATCGAAGATCTTCGCGGGAAGTATTATGAACAATATACAGATGATGATCAATTGATACCAAAACTGATCGATGATATTTCACAAGAGCTTGATATAAAAAAACCCACGGCATCCTCTAAGATGAAATAAATCCCTTCAAAGGGATAACGAGTCTGATCATCGCACGAAACTCACCGAATTGGCTCAGAAATCCTTCAGAATCTACGGCAGTTTAATGAGCATACTCTCGGGATTAAATGATCACATGAGGAATTTTGTCGCCAATAAAACACTCGTGATAAGCAGTATATCAGCGACAAAATATCTTGGGCCTAGTTGCCTGATGAAGCTTCAGGTTTCCTATTGCTTATTTCTCATATTTTTGGTCCAGTTTTGCCGCCGCCCAGCCCATAACATACTGCTGCTGTTCCGATTATCACTCCACTTATAATTATTGGATGATTTTTTAATAATTGCCTGTACGCAGGTAAGGGGGCGGGTTCTTTTACTGCCGTAATAGATTGTGACGTGGCTGAAGATGAGGAATCATACGATTGTATTTCGCGATGCTCTGAAATATATTCGATTGCATACTCAATGCAGTCGTTTCGTCCGCTTTTTCTGATTCGCACCCTATCAAGGTATTCATAGAGATCGCGAATAATAGTGCGAGGCGACTTTGATAGCTCGATATTGAGAAGTGCCCTGAGATAGTATGATTCAGGAGCTGATGGATCAGATTCTATATTTTCCTTTATGTGATTATGTGCTATTGATCCATATTTTTTAATCAACTCCTTGGTTTCATGTGAATATCGATTATCTAGAGGGATAGTCTTGCTTAGGTTGTTTAAACGTTCGATGGTTCTTATTAATTCACTTTTTTCATAAAAGGTAAGGTGAGCCTTTAGCAAATGACATTGATAAAAATCAGGGTCCCTCGCAAGCATATTATCAAACAATATTTCTCTTACTTCATTTTGATCATGTATTTTTGCAATGTCAGGCAGTCCATTATTTGTATATTGCATGAGCAGGGGAGAATTCCCTATCGAAAAATACACTGGTTTGTTTAGTAGGGGTGAGCGATTTCCAAGGACAGCGTGGCAAAGCTCTGTAAAAGGGGTTGGGCTCATGACCTTCTGAGGTTTTCCCCGTATGACGGGATAACGGAATCGTGCATTGGCAAGATGCTTTTGCTCTATAGCCCATGAGGCAAAGCTTTCCAGATCGCTAGGGCATGTTTCTCGAAGTGGGCGCTGTGCCAACAGCATGTATTCAAAAGACAAAAGACGTCTTGATAATCGGTCAAATAGATAGGAAGATGCGCATCCGATTTTGTTAATCAGAATATCTTCGAAGGACGATTTATAAACAAACTTTCCTGGAAAAGGAGTTTCTAATAAAAATCCCGAGAGATGTGGATTCAAAGCTTTCTCACGCTCTA
>JANYJS010000079.1 GCA_025361765.1 Bacillota bacterium | reverse complement strand
CTGAGATGCTTGCGCATACCCTAGGGAATCCCTTTGACCTTGATTCAGTCCTCTCCTTCTGCAGGAAGCATGATTTGTTCCTTATAGAGGACAACTGTGATGCGCTAGGCAGCCGATACAAGGGGGAATTGACAGGCACTTTTGGAGATATTGGCACATCAAGTTTCTATCCTCCCCATCATATGACAATGGGAGAGGGGGGTGCTGTATACACGGACGATAACAAGTTGAAGGCAATTATAGAAAGCATGCGTGACTGGGGACGTGACTGCTGGTGCGCTTCGGGTCGGGACAACACCTGTGGTAGGCGATTTACCCAGAAGTTCGGGAAGCTGCCCAGAGGTTATGATCACAAGTATGTATACTCCCATATCGGATATAACATGAAACCGATAGACATACAGGCTGCAATCGGGAGGGAGCAACTTAAGAAACTTCCATCCTTCATTGAAGCCCGTAAACGGAACTGGCTATTCTTAAGGGAAGGTCTTGCAGAACTTGGGGACAGCTGGCACTTCATGCAGGTGACTCCTGGCAGCGATCCGAGTTGGTTCGGATTCATGATGATAATGAAAAAACCTGACCATGGACGTCTGACAGAAATATGTCGCTTCTTGGAGGCCAGGAAGATAGGGCATCGCCGACTTTTCGGGGGAAATCTTCTATGGCAGCCTGCATATGAGAATATTAAGCACCGGACTGTGGGAAAGCTGGTCAATACTGAAAAAGTCTCTCTTGGAGGACTTTTTCTTGGCGTTTATCCTGGACTGACAGAAGAAATGCTCGAGTATGTTGTGGAGTCTTTTAAGAAAGCAACCTGTAATCAGTAATCAGTAACCGGGGGTCAGAGGTCGGAGGACAGTAATCAGAGGTCGTTTATCAGTTAATACCGAATACCGATTTCAGATTACAGGCCACGGATTACAGACAACCTGAAACGTATCAGATACAGTTTAATATAGGGAAACGATAAAATGACTACATCCTTTGACAGACTTTTCATACTTGAGATGGCTAACAACCACATGGGTGATCTACGCCACGGGCTGAAGATAATCAGGGAATTCCATGAAGTGACAAGACAGTTCCCATTCAAGTTTGCGTTCAAATTCCAATATAGGCACCTTGATACGTTCATACATCCTGACTTCAAGGAGCGAGCTGATATCAAATATGTAAAAAGATTCATGGAGACAAGGTTGTCAGGAGAAGACTTCAAGACAATGAAGGATGAAACGGCAAAACTGGGTTTTGTGTCAATATGTACGCCGTTTGATGAAAAATCAGTAGATTTGGTGGAGGCGCACGGGTTTGATATTATAAAAGTTGCGAGCTGCTCATTCACAGACTGGCCTTTACTTGAAAGAATAGTGAAGACAGATAAGCCATTGATCCTGTCGACCGCAGGCGCAAGTCTGGAAGAAATAGATCAGGTGGTTGCTTTCCTGGAACATCGCAGCAAGTCCTTTTGCCTGATGCACTGCGTGGGGGAATATCCTACCTTGGACAAGCAGCTGCAGCTGAATCAGATTGATCTTTTCAAGCAGAGATACCCACAGGTTCAGATAGGCTTTTCCGCCCATGAGGATCCCGCGAATGCTGATGCAGTTAAAATAGCCATTTCTAAGGGAGCGTGCGCGTTTGAAAGGCATATAGGCATAGCGACGGATAAATATCCTTTGAATGCATATTCTTCCAGTCCAGGAGAGATATTCCAATGGCTTGAAGCTGCAAGGAAAGCCTACGACATATGCGGTACGTCAAACAGCAGACATGATATTTCCGCCAAAGAAAAAGAGGATTTAAGGGGATTGAAACGTGGAGTCTTCGCCGCCGGTAAGCTAAAAGCTGGCGATTGCGTGGATAAAAAGAATGTTTTCCTTGCTATTCCGAACCAGCAAGGACAACTACTCGCAAATGATCTCTCAAAATATACAGAATACAGATTGAAGGCTGCAAAAGATGCAAACGCTCCAATTCTATCCTGCGATCTGGAAATTAAAAATCTCAGGGCGGACATAATCAAGATCGTGCAGGAGCTGAAGAAACTTATCAAGGAAAGCGGAATCAAGCTCCAGAACAAGATGGAATGCGAACTGTCACACCACTACGGAGTTGACAAGTTTTTCCAGTACGGATGCACCATCATCAGCTGTGTAAACCGTGAATATTGCAAGAAGATCATCATGCTTCTGCCGGGGCAGTGCAATCCCTGCCATGTCCACAAGAAGAAGGAGGAGACATTCCATGTGCTTTATGGAGAAGTCTCTATATCTCTGGGAGAGTCCGAAAGGACATACAAGGAAGGTGAGCTCATAATCGTTGAGAGGGGAGTCCAGCATTCCTTCAAATCTGAAAATGGAGCAGTGCTCGAGGAAATCTCCACAACTCATTATATAGATGACTCCTTCTACAGAGATTCATCGATAATGGAGAATCAGAACAGGAAAACGCATCTGACATTCTGGGCGGACTGGATGTATAAGGAGATCCGATGAAAGCAGATAGCATTTTCACCACTAATCGACACTAATGGGTAAAAAAAACATAATACTTGCAGTGAGTTTTTCTCTCGAGAAAAAATCGCTGCAAATTGTCTTATTAGTGTCAGATAAGTGAAGATTAGTGGTTAATAAGTTTTTGCGAAGGTATAAATGAAACCAATTACCGTATTCTGGGATGTCGATGATGTTCTGAACGACCTGATGAAGGTATGGTTTGTCTCTTATAGCAAAGAAAAAGGCATCAAGCTAAAATATGAACAGCTGATATCCAATCCACCGCATGAGCTGCTCGGAATCACTATCCATGAACTTTGTGATTCGTTGGATGCTTTCAGGCTTTCCAGAAAATTCTCAGAAATGCAGCCAGTACCGGAAATATATGAATGGTTTGAGAAAAATGCGGAATATACAAGGAATATCGCGCTTACAGCGACTTCAATAAGAACGGCATCCAGTTCTTCCTCATGGGTTTTCAAGCATTATTCAAAATGGATCAGGACATACCATATAGTGCCTTCGCCACGCAGAGCTGAGGTTATTCCTGCTTATGACAAGAACAAGATTGAAGCCATGACACAGCTTTCAAAGAAAGGGATTCTGATAGATGATTGCGAGGACAATGTGAGGAAGGCAATCGTAACCGGATATAAGGGGTTACTTTTTCCGCGCCCATGGAACTCGAATTCAAATATGAGTATTGATGAATTCATGGGTAAATTAAACAAAAGACTAAAAATATAGATTAACCACTAATCGACACTAATCATACACTAATGGGCAAGAAACATAATACTTGCTGCGAGTTTAATTCTCCTATGGAGAATAAAAATCACAGCAAAAGGTTTTTTAATGCAAGATATTGTTAGTGATAGATAAGTGGAGATTAGTGGTTAAGAAATATTTTCTGTAAGGAATAGCAATGATCAAACTTTCAGATTATGTGATGGATTTCATATCTAAGACAGGTGTCAAGCATATTTTCATGCTGCCAGGAGGTGGCTGCATGCATCTTGTTGATTCCCTAGGAAGAAACAAGCGGCTGCAATACATATGCAATCTACATGAACAGGCCTCGGCAATTGCGGCTGAGGCCTATGGACAATACACCAATCAGCTCGGAGTGGCTCTTGTGACTACTGGACCCGGGGGAACGAACACTGTGACTGGTCTAGCTGGCGCATGGATAGATTCTACTCCCATGTTAATTATATCCGGTCAGGCAAAGCGTGAGGATATGCTAACTGGCCGTGGGGTAAGGCAGATGGGAATCCAGGAAGTGGACATCATCTCGGTTGTTTCGCCTATAACAAAATATGCAGTGACTGTCGTTGAGCCTGATATGATAAAGTTCCATCTCCAGAAGGCTGTTTATGAAGCTTGCAACGGACGTAAAGGACCTGTGTGGCTTGATATGCCGCTTGATGTGCAAGGAGCAATGGTCGATGAGAAAAAACTCAAGGAGTTCAAGCCTCCGGCGATTCCAGATGCGGATGAAAAACGGCTGTCAGAAACTGCCTCAAGGATTCTGGATGCACTTACCAGTTCAAAGCGACCTGTTATTCTGGCAGGAAATGGTATACGCCTGTCGGGCACAATGGAGGAAAGCCTGAAGTTTTTCGAGTATATGGGTGTTCCGGTTCTTACTACATGGAAAATGACGGATTTCATTCCTGAAAAACATCCTTTGTATTGCGGAAGACCCGGTATGGTAGGACAACGGGGAGCTAATTTCACACAGCAGAACGCCGACTGTCTTTTGATCTTTGGAGCCAGGCTCGATCTATGCCAGACAGGATTCAATCACCCTAATTTTGCTAAAAACGCCAGAAAGATAATAATTGACATCGATCAGAAGGAAATTGATAAGCTCGATATGAAATTTGATATGGCAATTTCAGCAGATATAGGACCGTTGATGAAGCGATGCCTGTCTCTGGTTGGTAAGTATCGTTTTGATTTTTCAAAATGGCTGTCATTCTGCAAGGAACTCTATCGGAAATATCCGATAATCCTTCCTGAATATAAAAATGGTTCCGGTCAGGTAAATACCTATTATCTGATTGATGTATTATCAGAAATATTGACCGAAAAAGACATGATAGTTCCGGGAAGTTCTGGCGCCTGTGCCGAACTTACGCAGCAGGCGTTCATGGTTAAAAGAGGGCAGCGTGTCTTAAATACTCCTGGACTTGGATCCATGGGTTTCGATTTGCCTGCAGCAATTGGAGCCTGCATAGCGTCCGGAGGAAGACGGACTATAGGAATAGCAGGCGATGGCGGATTCCAAATGAACATACAGGAGCTCCAGACCTTGAAACGTCTGGATCTTCCAATAAAGATGTTTGTCCTGAACAATGGAGGCTATGGCTCTATCCAGGCGATGCAGAAGAATCGGTTCAATGGAAATTATGTCGCATGCAACGCTCAAAGTGGACTGACACTGCCAGACATAGTGGCGGTCGCAAATGCATACGGGATAAAGGCAGTTAGGATCAAGAACCAGCCGAATTTGAAAAACGAAGTCGCAAAAGTCCTGGAACTGGACGGTCCGGTCATCTGCGATGTGATGGTCGATCCCGATGTCCCAACCGCGCCACGGCTCTCCTCCGAAGTTCTTCCGGACGGCAGAATAATATCCAAACCTATGGAAGACCTTTGGCCATTCCTTGATCGTGATGAGTTTGAGAGAAACATCTCCATTTCATAATTTATAAGATGTTATAATATAACTATTTAATATTTGAAAACGATTTATTAATGAGTATTGACAAATGCAGAATATGTAGAAGCAGGTTCTTAGCTGAACCCTTGCTGAATTTTGTCAATATGCCAGCAGCGGCACAGTATCTACCGGATGCGAAATCAATTGAACAAGACAAGGGAATTGATCTTCATGTTTGTCAGTGCGTCGGATGCGGCCTAGTCCAGCTGAGCAGTGGCCCTGTTCATTATTATAGGGATGTAATTCGTGCATCAGCATACTCCAAGGAGATGAAGAAGTTCAGGATTCATCAGTTTGCAGGATTTATTGATAAGTATTCGCTTAAACATAAAAAGATCATAGAGATTGGAGCCGGACGCGGTGAATACCTTTCACTTCTTTGTCAGCTTGAAGTTGAAGCATCAGGAATAGAAAATCTTGATAAATCGGTCAATTCTTGTCTGAAAGAAGGACTAAATGTTAAAAAGGGTTTCATTGACAGCGCTGATTACAGATTGACAGGGGCCCCATATGATGCGTTCATGATCTTGAATTTCCTTGAGCATCTTCCGGATCCCAATTCAACTCTTTCTGGAATTTGCGGTAATTTGAATGATGATGCCGTGGGTCTTGTAGAAGTTCCAAATTTCGACATGATGATAAGGGAGAACCTGTTTTCCGAATTCATACCTGATCATCTTTTATATTTTACAAGGAATACTATGAACACAGTATTGAACATGAATGGGTTTGAAGTTGTCGAATGCAATGAGGTTTGGCATGACTACATAATTTCTGCAGTAGTCAGGAAAAGGAAGAAGCTGAACATGGAAGGTTTCCATGAAGGCAGGAAGAAGCTTGAAAAGCAACTCAATAGTTTTATTTCACGGTTTGAACCGCGAAGAGTGGCCATATGGGGCGCTGGGCATCAGGCATTTGCAGTAATTGCAATGACAGGTATTTCCGGAAAAATAAAATACTTAGTTGATTCAGCGCCTTTTAAACAGGACAAATATACACCGACAACACATATCCCTATTTTGAGGCCGGAGACTCTTAATACAGATCCTGTTGACGCAGTGATTATAATGGCAGCGAGTTACTCAGACGAAATCGCAGCTATTATAAGAAACAAATACAATAAGAATATAATAATTTCCATACTGAGGGAAAACTTCCTAGAACTCGTTTAAAAAGCAGTAGATGAATTAATGAATAAGGGGAAAATGAATTATCTTCTGGTCATGCCACGCCTAGTCCAATGCATAGGTGACGGCTATGTTTTTCCTCTTGGGATCGCTTATATCTCTTCGAGCATGAAGAAAGCCGGGTTCAATATCTTTACCATGAATCTTAATCATCATCAAGGGGACATTTATGAGATACTCAAAAATGTGATTGATAAGAACAACATACACGTTATCGCCACTGGCGGGCTTTCACCGCAATACCATCTGGTAAAGAGTGTAATCGAATCTGCGAAGAAAGTCAGACCCAGTATTATTACAGTACTTGAGAGTCCCGTATTCTGAGTTACTTGTCAGTCCGTGAATATACACTGCGGACGAAGATCCGCCATGCTTTTTATTTCGAATACATCCATTAGCCGCTGTAAGAGCGCGGCAAATCTTTCATGCAGCCATTTTTGA
>JANYJS010000048.1 GCA_025361765.1 Bacillota bacterium | reverse complement strand
GAGGGTGTTTATCTTCGCGAAGAGCTCCAGGAGATACCAAAGCCTTGGCTGAATACTTATTTCACCAAGCTGGATAATGACCGGTATGTTGTCTCCGAAAAAATTAAAAAACAAGTGGCTTACCGCAATTTCAATCTCCTTCCTCCTTTTAATTTTAAGAAGCCTTTTCACACCATCTACTGCAGAAATGTGATGATTTATTTTGACATGCCCACCAAAAATGAGATTATCGCCAAATTTTATGATGCCTTGATGCCTGGCGGATATTTCCTGATCAGCCACAGCGAGTCACTCTCTTCCTGTGATCATAAGTTTAAATATGTAATGCCCTCCGTTTACCAGAAATAGATAAACGTCTATAATAATTGAAAGAAGCTGTCTGGCAAAAGTAAAATATTTGCCAGACTATTGAAGAAATTACTAATATTTTTCTCAATTAAGCCGATATATTAAGTGTGGAATAATCATGGCAAATCCACCAATTGCAAAGGAGGTGTCCGTTATGGCCGTCACTTCAACTACCTCTACCGCATCCTCATCAAAAGGCTTTAGTGGTCTCGTGTCAGGTATGAATACTGATGATCTCGTTGCAAAGCTTACCCTCGCCAGCAAGAATAAAATTTTCAAAGAGCAACAGAATAGCCAAAAGCTTCAGTGGAAGCAGGATGCTTATAGAGATGTGACAGCATCTCTCACCGCCTTTAAAAAAAGTTACTTTGATCCACTATCTACAACAAATTTTAAGAGCGCTTCTTTTTTTAATGCATTCAGAGCCAGCACCACTTCAGATGCCGTAAAAGTCACCGCATCCAGTGCTGCTATGCCTGGCACTATTACCTTAGATAAAATTTCTCAGCTCGCTACAGCGCAGAAGCTTTCCAGTGGAAGCGCTATCTCTAAGGCTTTAATCGGTTCTGGCGATAAACTCACAGAAAGTGAAACTGACATCAAAGCATTAGCTACGAGCCTTATAGGGAAATCCATCAGCGTCAACCTTGATGGAAAAAGCCGGGCCATCTCTTTTGATCAGATCTTTTCAGACGCTGTTACATCTGGCAAGGGAGCAGACGAAACTTGGGCTGATTCTTTTATGGATGAAGTTCAGACACTGCTAGATAAGTCTTTTGGAAAAAGCTCCACAGGGATCAGTCTGATTAACGCAGGCCTGTCAGGCAATAACTTGGCGCTAAATTCCATTTCAGGCAAAATAAGTTTATCTGGGGATGCCGATACCTTGACGAAACTGGGATTTATAGCTGGTCAATCAAATAAAATCAGTACCCTTAGTACCTTAAAAGACTTGTCTTTGAATTCCTCTCTCTTGGGTGAGAACTTCAATTTTTCAATAAATTCCGTTGATTTCAATTTTTCTAAGGATGATTCAATAGATAAAGTCATCACTGCGATTAATACCAGCAACGCCGGCGTAATACTCTCCTATTCGTCCACAACGGATAAGCTCACCATGACCGCTAAAGAACTGGGCAGCGGAGATAATATCAATATTTTGGAAACCACAGGAAACTTTACTACTGCCCTTTTAAATCAAGCCACAGCAGGAAAGAATGCCGAGTTAACAGTCAACGGTATAGAAGTGTCTAAAAATTCCAATACTTTTTTAATGGATGGCACGAGTTTTGAACTTTTTAAAACAGCCGCAACATCTACGGATCCTATCACTATAAATGTCACTGAAAACTCTTCAACCTTATTTGCCCCAATTGTAAAGTTTGTCAGTGATTATAACACCTTGATAGATAAAATAAGTAGTCTTGCCAAAGAAAGACCCTTAAGAGATTATCAGCCTTTGTCTGATGAACAGAAGAGTGCGATGACTGAAGATCAGGTCAAGGAATGGGAAAAAAAGGCCAAGACTGGCATTCTGGCATCAGATCCTACTCTGACTAATATTGCTGGAAAATTAAAATCCATGCTCTATGAACCTGGCGTAACCGGCGGTATCGCTCTTTATAATATCGGTATCACCAGTGCAGGATGGCAGCAGAATGGCAAGCTTCAAATCGATGAAACCATATTGAGAGAGTCTCTTGCAAGCAAAGGTGCAGAAATTAAAGATCTTTTTACGGCTTCAGGCGGGATTGCTACTAAGATGGATGCCATTGTAACAGGTGCCATTGAAACAAAAGGTGTTCAGGGTAGCAGAGGAACCTTAATCGAAATAGCCGGAATACCCCTGCATTCCTCTGATACGCAAAACAACATCACCAAGGCTATGACATTATCAGCGAAGGCGATAGCCCTGCTCAACACGAGACTAAGCAGCGAAGAAACAAGGTATTGGTCCCAATTTTCAGCAATGGAATCAGCCATTTCAAAAATGAACTCTCAAAGCGCTATGCTAACTCAACAGTTTTCAAGCTCAGGTTAATATTTAAGAAGGGGTGACATTTATGCAACAAGCTAACGTATATGCACAATACAAAGAACAGTCTTTACAAACTCTTACCAAGGGCGAGGTTGTTGTCAAGTTATTTGAGGAGGCTTCAAAGCAGGTGAGTATGGCCATTTTTGCCATAAGCGGCAGCAATATGGGTCAGTCTTTCAACTGCATCCATAAAGCTCAACGAATCATAGCTGCCCTACGTGCTTCCCTGGATGAAAAATATCCCATATCTAAAGAACTCGATGAACTCTATTTATTCATTTATGAGAAATTGGGCGAAGCCAACGATAAAAAGGATATGACGCTATTAAAAGATCTTCTTGGCATGATCGACGATTTCAAAGTCACTTTCAGGCAGGCCGATAGAATCACCCGAACCAGTAGATAAGCTGATGCACTTAGTTGAGCCAGTTAATAAGCCGATAAATTGTAGTTGTTTTCTGAAAATAGTGGAGAAATAGATGGATACATATGATGCAGCCCAATTTGTGATGCGAAAGACCAATTTATTAAATGAGTGCATCACCATAAATGAAAAGCTCCTCAGCACAGTGGACGATTTGGATCTTCTGAATGACCTGATTGATCAGCGCGGTATGCTGGTTCATGACTTAGATACCCTGAATGTCTCTGTCAGCAGTCACATTAAAAGCCTCTGCACACAGGAGCAAAAGGATCAGATGGACCGACTGGTGACTCTGATCATCGATCAGGATCAGGAATTAATCTCAGCCTTGAACGACAAGCGCACAGCGCTCCTGAATGCGATAAAGGAAAACGTCAAGACTAAAAATGTCATCAAATACGCCGAGGCCGACGTCAGTGCCAGTGGCAGTTATATGGATATTAAAAAGTAAGGCGGCTCGCGAGCCGCCTTTGTCTTTAGTTAATATCGTTTAATATATAAATGTCCGGCCAATGTATTGCTATACGTTATACAATATTGTACAATAGTTAAAAAGAAAGGTGGTGCACTTATGGCTACTAAAACAGCAAATGTCCTCGCCCGTGTCGAGCCAGATATAAAGGAGAAAGCGGATGCAATCATGTCAAGGCTGGGAATCCCAGCTTCTGTTGTCATCAATATGCTTTATAAGCAAATTGTTATGACCAAAAGCATTCCCTTTTCCCTGTCACTTCCAGCCGGTCCAATGGCAAGGGATGACATGGATACCGAAACGTTCAATACAATTATGCAAACTGGTTTGGATGAAGCAAAAGCTGGCCATTCTCGCCCAGTTTCTGAGGTGTTCATTGATTTAAAACGAGGGTTATAGTTTATGGCAGAGAATATGTATACGATTACAATCACCGTCCAGGCGGAGCAACAGCTGCAAGAAATCGTAAAATACATCGCTTCTGAGTTAAAAGCACCGAAAGCCGCCTTACGTCTGCTCAACGAAATGGAAAGCTCGATTTCGTCGCTTTCTCAGTTTCCGAATCGGGGTACATTAACCGAGGAAGAGCCGTGGCGCTCCAGCGGCATTCGTAAAATGCCTGTGAAAAACTTTCTCATCTATTTCTGTATTGACGAAGAAAATAGTACGGTGCAGATTACAGCAGTAATTTGCGGCAAGCGTGAACAGCTAAAACAACTTTCGAAGATGAATATGGAGTAAAATACTTCAAATTATAGGTATGCCTCGTTAAATGGACAGTGGTTGTTTCCATAATGGAAACAACCACTTTTTCATCACGCTCTCCTTCTCCCAAAAGCGTGGATATTAACTTTTTTTATTCTACGCTAGTTCCACTTGTCTCACCAGTTTCGTTTTTCCATCTATCCAGCTTTTCCATAACCAGATCGTAGGTCTTCTGTGAAACTTCCGGAAGTTTACCCCCTAGAATTCTGGCAGCTTCTTTAAAGCCATCTTCTATGCCGCTTTTTAAGGTATCAAACTTGGTTTTATCTCCGCCTGAGAGGGCTTTAGCGAACTCGACAATGCGGTCGCTGACGTTTTCGGGACTTAGTTCGCCACCGTCAGAAAGAAGTGCCTGTGCCTCTGTTATGGCCTTCTCATCGACAGTGAATTCTTTGCCTGCCTCTGCATCCTGCCAGGTCATGCCCTGCCTTTTCAGCAGCTCTTCCACCATGCTTTTCAGATTGCCGTAAACCCGTTCGCTTTCTTCTTTTAGCTGGGTTATGGTCGCCTGATCCACTTTGGGTTTCTCATAGATGCCTGTAGTCTCTGCTGCTTTAGACGCAGGGATATACTGGTCTTTTTTCTCAATTATGGTTTCTTCAGCTGTCACAATGCTGGCTTTTTTATTAGTCAGGGTCGTCTTTTCATTAATCACTTTAGTTTGCTGATCAATCACCGTCGATTTCTGGTTGATACTTGGTAACGTGGCAACTTGGGCTGGATCAATTTTCATAGGAATTACCTCCCTTTTGTTAAGCGCCAGCGCACGAAGATGTGTGCATCCGGGCTTTCTTGACGTTAATTGTTTATGCGACATCAATAACTGTTATGTTAAGTGAATTGTGGTCTGCCAAGCTAATCAAGTAAGGCGTCACCTCTTGGCCGCCTTCCCTGTACACTCTGATTTTTGGTCTTAGGCAGTAATCTTCAAAATTTTCAATGACGATGGCCTCCAGGCCATTGCTGAGCCTGACGCAGGTGCCAATGGGATAGGGGGCAATTTTGCGCATGAATATTTTTACCAGCTCCGGGTCAAAGAGTGTTGCTGCGGAGCCCATGACGTATTCCATGACCTCAGAAGGCGATACGGCTTTTCGGTAAGGCCGGTCTGATGTCAATGCATCGTAGACATCGGCAAGGGCGATTATTTTGCCGAATTGTGAAATTTCATCGCCTTTGATGCCGTTCGGATAGCCGCCGCCGCCATATTTTTCATGGTGATCCAGTATTCCCACTTGAGATGCTTTAAGCACGCCAAATCCCTTTTTAAGATAATCACAGCCCAGAATTGAGTGCCGCTTCATTTCCTCGAATTCTTCGTCGGTCAACGCCCCATTTTTATTCAAAATATCTTTTTTGATGAACACTTTGCCGATATCGTGCAGCAAGGCGCCAAAACCCAAATTGCAGAGTTCGCTCTTGCCAAGGCCCATGGCAGAGCCAAGGACTATGGACAGTACCGCAACGTTGACGGAATGAAAATAGGTATAATCGTCAAAAACTTTAAGGTCAACCATGTTGACCATCATGTTTTTGTTCCTTAGGATCTCATCCACTATAAATTCAATCTGGTGCTGCATGTCGTTGAATTTCTGTTTGGACAAGGCGTTGTTGTTTTCGGTAATAATGAATACGTCTTTGATCCCCTTTAGTGTCTGAGCCCTAACCCGTTCATTGATGATGTTCACGATATGGATGTCTCTTGAAATATCATCGTCCACATAGATGCCATTATAGTTCAGCTTTTCTATGCCATGTATATAATCCGAATTCAAAACAGTCTCGGCGGCCAGCACAAGTTCTCCGCTGCCGCCATATAGGTTATCACCAAGGATCATGCCTGCTCGCAGACAAAAAGTTGGTACAAATCTCATGGGCCGATCCTCTCCTTTCTATAATAGGGATTCTCTATTGTAATAGCGCTCTCCTTATTAAGGTTTGCTGGCAGCAGGTTCCTGACTTTGCGTGGTCTCGCTTTTAGTAGCGCCTGCACTTTGCCCAGGTTCGGTAGTGGTAGAGCCCGAACTTTGCTGGGACTCGCTATTGGTATAGTTCTGATTTAGGATGACGATATCAACCCTTCTATTTTTAGTCTTACCCGCTGCTGTTCCATTGGAAGTTATGGGTCTATATTCTCCATAGCCAATGGCGCTGATTTTTTGCGGTGGAAACTTGGCCTTTTGCACAATTAATTCCAGCACAGTGACTGCCCTCATGACGGAAAGCTCCCAATTGTTGCTGAAGTTCGCATTGTGTATAGGTACGTTATCCGTGTTGCCTTCTACTCTGACATAATTGTCTACAGCCTTAATAGCGTCCCCGATTTCAATCAGATTCGCAGTGTTTTCAGATCGAATAACTGCGCTTCCAGACTCAAAAAGCACCGTATCTTTAAGACTGATTACTACGCCTCGCTCGCTGATACTGACGCTGACTTCGTTCTGAAGTCCTTTTTCTTCCATCAAAGCTTTAACCGTCGCCGCCGCTATAATGAGATCCTCTTCCACTTTTTGTCCGGTTGCTTCCGCTAAGGCCGCTGCTTCTGTCGTCGCTTCAGCAAGGGCTTTTTTCGCGGCTTCTTTTAGGGCATTTTCAGCAGCAATTTTTTCTGCTGGGGTTTTGGGTTTCTCACCAGGAGCAATGTCCGATCCACTTGGTTTTTCTCCGGCCCCTGCCGCCTTATTTTTAAGGATTACTTCCACAGGGGCGCCTTCCTGTCCGCCATCGATGGCCTGATTGTCTCCAGCCAGGGCTGAATTGAGGGATTCGGCCAGTCTATGATATTTGGCGTTGTCAACCGTACTCATGGCATACATAACAATAAAAAATATCATGAGAAGCGTGATTAAGTCTGCATAAGTGAGCAGCCATCGTTCACCATTCTCATGTCCTTCTTCTTCATGAAGTTTCATGATTAAGCCTCCTTCTGAGCCTCGGCCTCAAGTCCCTTTTTTCCCTTTTTTGCTGGCTTAGCTTCAGCTTTTTCACCTTTCGCCCCGCCTTTTTTAGAAAGTTGTTCCATGGATAGAAATCCTTTAAGTTTATCCTCAATAAAATTCGGGTTCGCGCCTTCTTGAAGCAGCATCAGCCCCTCAATAATCATGGAATTGCGCACAACTTCCTGCTTGCTTTTTGATTTGAGATTGCTGGCCATGGGCAGCCACAATAAATTCGCAGCGCCTACGCCATATAGAGTGGCAATAAAAGCGACCGCAATCGCCTCTCCCAATTTGGAAGGATCCGCCAATTCTCCAAGCACCTTGACGAGGCCCATGACAGTACCGATGATACCCATGGTTGGAGAAAACCCGCCGGCAGCTTCGAAAATAGCTGCACCGGATTTATGTCTATGGGCCATCATTTCGAGATCTAATTCTAGGGCTCCTCTGGTTTTTACCGGATCAAGACCATCAAGAATAAATCCAAGGCCTTTTTTGGTGAAAGTGTCGATTTCAGTGTTTTCATTCATTTCCTTCTCTAGGCTCAGGATTCCCTTTTGCCTAGCCATTTTAGACATACTCTTGATATTGTCAATCAAAGCGAGTAAATCAATTTTTTTATTCGTAAAGATGGCTTTAAAAAGCTTTGGCACGCGCATGATTTCAGACTTAGGAAATGAAATCCCAGTCGCTGCAACGGTTCCAAGGATAACAATCATAAATCCTGTCAGAGAAACCAGCGCCAGCAGCTTTCCGCCTTCAAGAATAAACGCTCCTAATATCGCGGCAAAGCCAAATACTAAAAATCCAATTACAGCAATATCCATTCAAAGCCCCTCCATTCAAGTCTAATTGTTAACCTCGATCCGCTCTTTCACATCATAGAAAAAGTGCCGAATGTTATTAGTCTACACATTTAATTTCGGCACTTTGCTTTTTAACTTTAGGTTATTTGCAATATTCTAAACACTTTAGTTCTAAAAGTTTGATTTTGCATGAGATATTCACAAATGATCAATTTCATTTTGGTCAAATTGCCAGTTCCTCATGAAAATATTTTAATGTCGAAAAACTATATCTTCTATTAAATTCACTAGGATGTAAAATAACTTCGCCGGTTATATGTTTTTTATATGTTTCCAGAAAGTTGAATGCCTCATCTTTTATTCGGACTATATGTGTTATCGTTTCAATGTATTCATCGTTGTCAACAACTGACGCAGATGGATCAATGAAGTCAGAATTTTTAACTATAATCATTTTAGTATAGTCCAATCCCGATTTATGTCGAATAGACCTTTGCGATTTGCGAAAATGGAATGCGTGACTATGGCTTATTTCTGTTCTGTATGGTATACAAATATAATAGTTATAACTCAAAGCAAATACAATGCAATTATATGGCCTTGCCCTGTTATCCAATATTTCTGGGTACTGAGATTGAGGATAGATGTTATAAAAATCATCAGTTAATCTATAAATTTGAAAATCGTATTCGTTTGTATGCAAAGCAAATTCCCTTCCTACAAAAAACGAGAGGATATTAAATCCTCCCGTAAAGTTCATCACTCGGTCACTTTTTATTTTACCGACGAGTCAGAACCGTCACTCGTCTCATCACTCGGTCACTTTTTATTTTACCGACGAGTCAGAACCGTCACTCGTCTCTTCTAGTGATGCAGATGTGTTATCTGTGTCTACATTATATTCAATACGGAAGACAAAATCAACTTATTTCTAAAAAATATTTTTGCCCACAAACCTATATAAACTCAGTATTTTTAAGCTTCCTACATAAGGAAATGGGTTTACTATACACATCATATCATCAAACAACATTTTTTCAAGCGTTTAAAATCGACACGATTTTCATGTTATTTTTTCGTTAAACCCCCATTTATATCGCAGCGAAGTAAGCTGTCCTGAAGCTCTTTAAGTTTGTCAGGATCCATCTGTGGGTAGGCGGAAAGCTTATAGAAAAGGCCCATTTTTTCATATTTCGTCACCCCCATGGTATGGTAGGGCAGCAGTTCAACCTTGGAAATCGTATTGAATGAATAGATTTCATCTTTCAAGGCCTTGATGTGGGCGGATTGATTGGTCAGTCCCGGAACCACCACGTGCTTAAGCCAGATGGCTTGATGCTTTCGATTGACAGCCTCTTTGAATGCTAAATAGCCATCAATTGAGCAACCTGTGATTCGCTGATAAGCAGCTGGCTCCTCATGTTTGATATCAAGTATGACCAAATCTGTATTGTCCAAAATCTCGTCATAATCGCCGAACCCATAGCCGGCGGTGTCCAGCGTCGTATGGACACCTTTGGCCTTGCAGGCCTTGAGACACTCTAGGAGAAATTCCGGCTGAACAAGGGGTTCGCCGCCGGAGAAGGTCACGCCGCCCTTTTCCCCATAATAGGGCTTATAGCGGGCAACTGTTTTGGCTATTTCTTCGGCAGAGGCTTCATAACCGCCTTGGTCGTCCCACATATCCGGGTTATGGCAATATAAGCAGCGAAGGCGGCAGCCCTGAAAGAACACGATGGTTCTGATGCCAGGGCCGTCAAGGGCGCCCATAGTTTCGATGGTACTGATTCTTCCCATGTTAAATTCTTTCATGGAAAGAGCGATGTATGATTTCCATTTGCTGCTCTCTGGTCAATCTGTTGAAATTGACCGCATATCCCGATACGCGAACCGTCAAAGTCGGATAGTTTTCCGGATGTTCGACTGCATCAAGCAAAGTCTCCCTGTCCATAACGTTGACGTTCAAATGGTGTCCACCCTGACTAAAATAGCCGGATAGAATCGAGACGAGATTTTCTATGCGATGTCTCTCAACCTTGCCGATGGCATTGGGCACGATGGTGAAGGTGTTGGATATTCCGTCCTCACAGACGCCCTCATATTTTAGTTTGGCCACGGAATTCAGGGACGCCAGCAAGCCATTCTTGTCCCTGCCGTGAAGGGGATTTGCCCCTGGAGCAAAAGGCTCACCGGCTTTTCTGCCGTCCGGCGTCGATCCCGTTTTTTTGCCGTAAACCACATTGGATGTGATGGTCAGAACGGACAAGGTATGCTTGGCTCCACGATAGGCAGGGGTTTTTCTCAATGCCTTGATGAATTTCTCAACCACCTCTTCAGCAATCAAATCAACTCGGTCATCGTCATTGCCGAACTGTGGGTAATCACCTTCTATCTCAAAATCAACAGCGATGCCGTTCACTCTGATAGGGCGAACCTTGGCATACTTGATGGCGCTGAGGGAGTCTGCCACGATGGAAAGTCCCGCCACTCCGAAAGCCATATATCTGCCAATCACCGTATCATGAAGGGCCATCATAGCCGATTCATAGGCGTAGCGATCGTGCATGAAATGAATGACATTCATGGCGCCGACGTAAATCTCTGCCACCTTTTCCATGATTTTATCAAAATTCTCCATCACTTTGTCATAATCTAAAATCTCGGAAAGGTCTGGTTCGATGCCATCAATAACCTTGATTTTTTTAATTTCGTCCACTCCACCATTGATGGCAAAGAGCAGGGATTTGGCCAGATTGCACCTGGCGCCGAAGAGCTGCATTTCCTTGCCTTCACGCATAGCGGAGATGCAGCAGGCGATACAGTAATCATCGCCATACAAGGGTCTCATAATGTCGTCGTTCTCATACTGAATGGATGAGGTCTCTATGGATATTCTGGCGCAATATTTCTTAAAATCCTCCGGCATGCTTTCCGACCACAATATGGTGATATTGGGTTCCGGCCCAGCAGACAAGTTGGTCAGTGTGTTGATGAAACGGTAGGAGGTCTTGGTGACCATGGTTCTGCCGTCTTCGGCCATTCCGCCAATGACCTCTGTGACCCAAGCAGGATCTCCTGCAAATAGTTCATTGTAGTCCGAGGTGCGAAGATGCCTGACCATCCTGAGTTTGATGACGAACTGGTCTATGATCTCCTGGGCCTCTAATTCTGAGAGAATCCCGTTTTGGATGTCTCTTTCAAAATAGATGTCAAGAAATGTGGTGTCTCTGCCAAGGGACATGGCGGCGCCATTGTTTTGTTTGATGGCTGCCAAATAACCGAAATATAGGAATTGAACAGCCTCCTTTGCATCCTTGGCAGGAATGGAAATATCAAAGCCATATTTGTGGGCCATATTTTTCATCTGCTTAAGCGCACGGATTTGCGTGGATACTTCCTCTCTAAGCTTAATGGTATCTTCCAGTCTGTCGTTTTTAACAGTTTTGAAATCTTCTTCTTTTTCTTTAATCAGAAAATCCACTCCGTAGAGCGGTATTCTTCTATAATCTCCAACGATTCTTCCGCGGCCGTAGGCGTCCGGCAGCCCAGTCAGCAGCCCCACGCTTCTTGCGACCTTCATTTCATCAGTATAGGCGTCGAAGACACCTTGATTGTGGGTTTTTGTATATTCGGAAAATATCTTGATCAGGTTATTTGGCACGTCGTGCCCATAGGCATGCATGGCGCTTTCAACCATGCGAATCCCGCCATAGGGATTGATGATGCGCTTAAAAGGGGCGTCTGTTTGAAGGCCGACGATAATTTCGTTGGCATGGTCGATGTATCCGGGATCAAAATTGTCGATTCCCGACATGTGGTTGATATCTATGCCTAGAATACCTTTTTTAATCTCTTGTCTTTGGAGCTCCTGAACAATCCCAAACAGGCGCTGGGTCTTCTTTGTCGCTCCTTCAAGAAAATTCTCACTGCCTTCGTAAGGCAGATAATTCAGGTTGATAAAATCCCTGACGTCTACCTCCGTAGTCCACTTTCCTTCTTTAAATCCTTTCCATTCTGTTCTCATTCTTCGCTACCTCCCAGTGCAAGCTGCCTCAGCACTCTCGCAATAATATTAGATGAATACCCTTTTCTTAATAGAAATTGGTATAGTTTATTCTTGATTGATCTTTGGTCCTCTCCTGATAAGTTTTCCAGCTTTCTATTAGCCAAAGCCAAGGCATTGTCAAATTCGCTTTCATCTGTGGCATTGAGGCTAATCATCTCCTCAATAAGCTCGCTGCCGACACCTTTAGCTCTAAGCTCCTGGACCAGTACTCTTTTCCCAGCTTTTTTAAAGCTTCTCTGATCATTAATCAGGCTTTGTGCGAAGTCCCTATCATCAATATAGCCAAACTCACGTAGCTTAATCAAGGTTTCCTCGATCTCTTCGTCGCCATACTCATTTTGCCGCATCTTGGTGACGATCTCTTTTTCGCTTCTCTTTCTAGCCGCCAAAAAATGCAGGGCAAAATCCAGAGCCTTTGCAGGCTCTTTGGGCTTCTTATCCTTTTTATTAAAAGTATTATAAGTCTTCATAGTCTTCTCGCTTTACAGCTTTTCCACAAATTGAACGCCTACCCCGTCAGGATCTTTGACGAAAAAGTATTTCACCTTCGGTGTTATATATGGTCCTTCTGTGACCGGAATCCCTTTTAGCGCGACCAGGGCCAAAGTGTCATCTAAAGAAGTCACTTCAAAACCAATGGTCAGCCCTTCGCGGGATAGAGGCGCGGGTCTATCTGCTAATTTGATAAGCTCTATTTGATTACCCTTCTGATCATCTAAAAAAACAATTTCCATACCAGGTCGCGGACTGAAGCATGAAGTGATTGCCAAACCTACAGTTTCGGTATAAAATTTGATTGAACGTTCCATATCCTGGGTAGCTATGGTGCACCAGCAAAAGTTCATGACGTGACCTCCTTCTTGTATACAATATATTTTTTGCACATAAGTCTATTATGATTCCAATTTTCGAATTTGTCATCACTTAATTGAAAATTAATTGTTAAAAACTATAAGTTACGGATAATATACTGTATTCAATTACAAATACTGGAGGATATATGGCTAATCATCTTAAACAGGCTATGATTTACGAAAACGATGAGCGTTATCAGGATGCGATTTCCGAATATGCATTAGCCATCCTTGAAGAACCTGAAAATCCAAAACCTTATCTATTAAGGGCTATGCTTTTTGATGAAGGGGCTCAGTTTTATGAAGCTCTTTCCGACTGCAATTCTGCAATCAAGCTTAAAGCAGCTGATTCCGTGGCTTTGAATCTGCGAGGCGAGGTTCTGTCTTCCCTCGGCAGGTTTGATGATGCTATTGTTGACTTTACTGCCGCTTTATCAGAGGCCGCCGCTTTATCAGAGGCCCCAACGAATGCCATTTATTTTTATAACCGCGGCCTGGCCCAGGCCGCCCTTGCAAAGCTTGATGAGGCCGCTTCCGACTTATCTGAAGCCGTAGCCCTAGATCCTCTTTATGGCGGCGCCTATAACAATCTTGGACTGGTCCATTACAGGCTCGGCGATTATGCTGCGGCACTTTATGATTTCTCCAAAGCAATTGAGGTCAGAAAAGGATTCGCCTGTTCTTACACGCACAGGGGCAAAGTTCTCGAGAAGCTTGGTGAAGATCAAGCTGCCTTGGCAGATTACGATGAGGCTCTGAAGATTAATCCACATGATGCAGACAGCCTATTTTATAGAGCAAAACTGCTGTCGAAATTTGGAATGATAGATGAGGCCCTAAAGAGCCTTGAGCTGCTTGTGGCAACAGCACCAAAGAATAATCAGCTTAGGGCACTTGCCATGGATGAGTTGAATGCACTTAAATCGGTAATTTTATGAAATATGATTTTAGAAAGATTCGGGGTGATTTTATGGCGGTTCGTAAAAAAGTATTTATTGGTGCTGGTGTTCTTGTCCTTGCCATAGTTGTTATCGTAATGATCATGAATGGAAAAGGTGGAAAGGCAGACTCCCTAAAGATAGCTACGGGGCCTTATTCCCAGAATATTTTAGCTGTCGGAAAGCTGGTGCCAGCCCTTGAAACGGAGCTTAAATCTGAGGTCAGCGGCAATGTGCTCAAAGCAGACGCAAGCGAGGGTGCAGCGGTTTCAAAAAATGACATCCTATTCGTCATCGATAATAAAGATGCTGGCTTCAACGTCACTGAAAGGCTTGCCGGTTATCAGACCGCCAAGGCACAATACGCAGACCTGACTTCAGCCCAGCTTCCCGAAGCCAAACAAAAGCTGGCTCAAGCAGAAGCCGAAAAGACGGCAGCTACTGATCTTTATAACGATTCAGTGACCTTATATCAGGAAGGCGCGATTTCCCAAAATGATTTCCTTGATGCGGAGAGCAGGTATCAGGCTGCTCTCAGTCTTTACGACGTTGCCCTTCATAATTTCGAGTCTTTTTCGGGGAATGGTTCACTACGCAGTCAATCCCTGGCTCAATTGAACTCGGCCAAGGCCGCCTATGACCAGGCCGTAGCCGATGCAGGCAAATATCAGATCAAAGCGGGTCAAGACGGTGTGCTGATTAAAAAACTTATCGAAGCCGGCTCATATGTCCAGCCTGGTCAGACTCTGGCTTTCACGGCTTCCTTAGATGATTTTTATGTCACAACAGAGCTTGATGAACGCTATTTTGCTTATGTTAAAGTTGGTATGAAAGCAGATATTTCAGTAGGGGAAGGCGCCAAATATAGCGGCAGTGTATCCTCTGTTTCCGCAAAAATTGATGAATCTACTGGAACCTTTGGCGTCAGAATAGCTTTAGCCAAAGATTTCCCGGATAAAGCCGCTGGTCTTACCGTTAATATCGACATTACTCTTGACACTCAGCCCTCTGTAATCAGCATTCCCCAGTCATATCTGGTTAAGGATGCTGACGGCTCGTTTTACGTGTGGAAATATGTCGGCGGGAAAGTCTCGAAAACCCCTGTGGTCACCGGCCCCGCGCTCACTCAGACCCTATTGATAAAATCAGGCCTTGCCGAGGGCGACATCATAGTCAGCCCAACGCCTGCACTAAAAGATGGGGGCACTGTGTCCATATAATAAATCGAAGGAGCTGATATCCATTGTCCTATGAACTTAAAATAGCGCTGAGATTCCTGATCAAAGGCAAAAGCCAGACGATTTTCATTCTTTTTGGTATTGCTCTTGGCGTTGCCGTTCAGATTTTTCTTGGCAATTTAATCACCAGCCTTCAAGTCAGCCTTATTGACCGGACCATCGGAAACAGTCCCCAAATCGTTGTCACCCGCCAGGATGATGACATCAGTCTCATGCTCAATGCGAGTCCCATCGATACAATCCGGGGAAATTATCCCTCTCTTGTGCGCAATCTTGAAAACTGGCAGCCGGCAGCAGAAACTATTGCTGCTACAAAGGACGTCACCGTTGTTTCTCCTGCTCTTCAAGGCACAGCCATCATTAGGAGCAGCGGCAAGACGGTGCCTGTCCAGGTTAAGGGCATTCAGCTGGATAAGGGTGATCTGATTTATAATATTACAAAAAGACTGACGTCCGGCAATCCCGTCCTTGAGGGGAATACCATTTTTATCGGTACTTCTCTCGCTAAGGATCTTGGAATTGCTGTGAATAGCGGGCTTAATCTTCTCCTGCCAAACGGCAGTACCGCCCATATGATCGTCGGTGGCATTTTTGATCTTCAAAATGAAAGCAGCAATTCATCACTCGTCATCATGGATCTGGCACGTGCCCAAAAACTCTACGGTACTGCAAGTGGCATCACCGCCCTGGAAATTCAGGTCAAGGATCCTTTTGCAGCGGACGCCATCTCAGCAAGTCTTTTAAAAACAGTCCCCGGTGTCAGCATTAAAAACTGGAAAGAGCAAAACGGACAACTGCTGATTGCTCTAACGAGTCAAAGCAGTTCATCATATACGATACAATTATTCGTCATTATAGCTGTCACCTTTGGGATCGCCAGCGTTCTGGCTGTTTCCGTGGTTCAAAAATCCAAACAGATCGGCATTTTGAAAGCCATGGGAGCCACTAAAAAAAGTGCAGCCCGGATTTTTATCTATGAAGGCTTCATTCTGGGACTGCTTGGCGCCATCGCCGGCAGCGGCCTTGGAGTTCTGCTCCTGGCAGGCTTCGGCAGCGCCAACACGACTTTCGCCCTCACTGTCGACCCAAAAAGCGTCCTGCTCATTGTATTTATTTCAGTGGCAGCCGGCACGATTTCGGCGTTGATTCCTGCCCGAAATTCTTCAGAACTGAACCCAATGGAGGCGATCAACAATGGATAACATCCTACTTCAAGGCACAGGCCTAATCAAGGATTATGGCACAGTTCAAAAGACAAGAGCCCTCTTTGGCATCGATATTATTTTGAAACGTGGCGAATTCGCAAGCCTCATCGGCCCTTCTGGCTGCGGCAAAAGCACGCTTTTGAGCATTCTTGGCACGCTGGACAAGCCCACAGAGGGCCAGCTTTTTTTCAATGGCTTAGAGATCAATAAGATGACCGAAGATGAACTGGCTCTGTTTCGCAATAAGAGTATCGGCTTTGTTTTTCAGGCTCACCATCTTCTGCCTGAGTTCACCGCCCTTGAAAACGTGCTGATTCCTTCGTGGATTGAAAGTGGCAAGGCCGACGTGAAGAAAAAAGAGAGGGCAATCGAGCTTCTTAATACTGTAGGTCTCGGCGAGCGTATGAACAACCCGGCCAATAATCTTTCTGGCGGCCAGCAGCAGAGAGTCTCCATCGCAAGGGCCCTAATCAACGAGCCGGACCTCATTTTAGCTGACGAGCCCACGGGCAATCTTGATTCAGAGGCCACCGAGCAAGCCTATGCCTTGCTTCGCGACATCAACAAAATGATGGGCACCGCATTTCTCATTGTCACCCACGACAGGCATATCGCCGAGAAATCTGACAGAGTGATTGAAATGCTGGACGGCAAAATCCAAAAGGATTACCAAACTGCGAGCAAAGAAAAAGAGGCGCTCTGGAATGAGTTGGCCCCTAAAAACTGCAAATATTGCTATGGCTCAAAAATCTAGACGGACACTTAAATCAAATGCTATGATTATAGCGATAAAGCTCAAATGAAAGGGATTCATACGATGAAAATCAGTTTTTTGCCCACCTCACGCTTAGGAAAGCGGTCTATTGCCTTAAACCTCTTTTTTCTCTTACTGATTACCCTCTACTATATTTTCTCAATAAAGCTGTCTATCTTAACCTCCGGCTTTATAATCAATATATTGGGCGCAGTGGCCGTCATCTCCTCTGTCATTGCCTTTTTTACCGGGGCTTTTGCGGTTCTGAACAAAGGCGAACGCTCTGTTCTGGCATATCTTTCCATACTTCTTGGTTTCTTTTCTTTTACCCTGTTTATCAGTAATTTGCTGGGGGTTTAGGCTTAAATTTTGCTGCTTGGGGCATTATAATTAGCCTGTACATCACTTTTCTTCCTGACCAAATACATCCTCATAAGTTGAATAAGTGCTTTTTCCTTCAGCTGCAAGTTGAGCCTTAGAAAGCAAATTTTCCACAGCAGGACGTACTTTTCTGCGCATAACTTTAAATTGAGCCAGCAGCTCCGCTCCTAAAAACCCCTTATCTATAAGATCCTCTAGGATTTGTTCATCAAACTCGCCTTCGCCCGCGGAGACTGGACGTATCACAATGGTCTCATCCTGAAGATAGCATTCAACTTCTCTATCCATGCCAACAGCATTGAAAAATTCAATCGGAATGGTTATCTGCCGCTTTTGAGATACGACAATGCGTTTTTTAATTTTCGGAACCGATTTCAAAGCACTTGATACGCGGGATAAAAATGGCCGGGGTTCAAATGTTTTTAAAGGGGCTGTCTCAAAATAGAATGAAAATTCTATGGAGAGACGGCCTCTTTTCGTTGAGTGGCAGTTGGGTCCTATAACCGTGGGATGTATAGCGCACACTGTGTCGATAAATAATTATGGATAACTCATTGCCCTTTTTGTGAACATATGTTCTAATTGTAGTATAAAAACTTATCTAATTGGGGGAGGGCAAAAGGTGAACGAATTGATTGTAAATAATTTTTATTTTATGAAAGATCAGTATTTTCTAGACTTTCCAGATGATTCACTGATGAAAAACAGGGTCCTATCCTTGTTAAGAAAAGGAAGGAATCTCATTTTTCCTGATGTGATAGCAATTGAAAAAGTCCTCTTGCATAAAATGAAGAGTGTAGATTAACTTTGCACTCCGTTTCGGGACTCGTTATTTATTTGCTTAGCTTTTCTTTTCTGAAGATAATGTACCCACCCAAAAGAATGCAGCCCATACCAATGATTGTAGCTGGCAGCAGATATTCCTGCCAGAGCAACATGCCCAACAGTGCTGAGAAAATGATGGTGGTGTAGCTATAAATTGACAGTTCTCCAGCCGGTGCGTACTTATAGGCTGAGCTGACAAGCCATTGATACAGAGTGGCATTGAGACCGAGTATGCAAAGCTGGAAATACTGAAAACCAGTGGGCAGTACGAATTGGCCAAGCATCATGATCGGAATGCACCCAAACACGCCAATCAAGGAGAAATAAAAGACGACTATTTCAGACGTGTCTGTAGTCCTCAGGTGTTTTAGAATGGTGTAGGAAAAAGCCGTAAAAATTGCTGAAATGAAGGCAATGATATAATAGATATTAACTTCCGAGAATCCAGGTCTGATGACGAATAGCGCTCCCGCAAAACTGATAGCTACCGCGGCGATGTGATAAGGTCTGATCTTTTCTTTAAGAAAGATTGCCGACAGAATAACCACCATAAAGGGAAACATGTTGGTTAAGGTCATAACCTCAGCCATGGGCGCCTTAGACACCGAAAGATAATAGGCAAGACCGCCGGCGAGGCCCGTCAAGCCTCTTAGTATCAGCATTCCCTGGTTCACGCATTTGAAGGTCATGTGCGCTCTAGCCATAAAAATACAGATGAAGACCAAGCCAAAAACCGACCGAAAAAAGAATTTTTCCAATGGTGGAATGCCGTCAATCCATTTGATGCTCACGGCAATCATGGCATAAAAAAATGCCGCCCCAATGGCCATGAGAATGCCTTTTCGTCTATCTGTCAAGTTCTTGCCGCTCCTTTCACTCTAGCTTCTAATCCCACTTTCCAAAACAGTAAATCTCTGCTCGTCCGCGTCGACTCTGACCGCAACGCCAAGTGGCAATGTTGCAATGTCCTTGGTGTGGCCAAGGGGCAGTCCATAAAAAGCGGGAACCTTCAGCGGTTTTAGATAGTAGTCCAAAACGTCTTCAAGCGTCATGTCGACATAATAGCTCGGATTGGTTCTATAAGGAATGCAGTTTTTGCAGTAGCCTACAATAAAGCCTGCAGCCTGATCTAGTTTGCCTGCATTTTTCAGGTGGGAAAGCATGTGATCCATCATCCATGGCTCCATATCAACATCTTCAATCAGCAAAATCTTGCCTTTTGTCTCTATTTCATAGGGCGTGCCAAGCGATGCACAAATCAGAGTAAGATTTCCCCCTATTAACTCTCCTTCGGCGCTTCCAGGGCTTATGACATTAAGCCAGGTTTTATCACTGGCTTTTTTGACATCACCTAAAGCCTCTTCTGATGTCAAAGCGCTTAGAAAGCTTGCTTTAGTATAGTCCGTCAATTCGTCAGAATTAAAACGCGATATACCTGGGCCATGAAAAGTCACCAGTCCAGCCATTTTGTTCAAGGCTAAATGTAAAGATGTGATGTCGCTGAACCCGGTAAATATCTTCGGACTCGCTTTCACCGCTTCAAAATCAACATGATTGATGATTTGGGCTGAACCGTAGCCGGTGAGATAATGCCGATCCGATCTCCCTTTTCCAATTTTCTCGGTTTTTGCATGAAGTTTCTCCTTTTCTTCCTGACCTCAGGAAAATGGTCTGATAATCCTCGCGAAATTGATCGAGGGATTTAAATAATATCGATGATGCTTCCTGTGATTCCTTTTTTGATGATGATTTTTTTATCGATGCGCTCCTTGAGTTCGCTGACATGGGAGATGATGCCGATGAGTCTGTTGCCGGTAGTCAGGTTGTTCAGAGTGACGATGGCTTGTTCGAGAGACTGTGAGTCCAAGGCGCCGAAACCCTCATCTATGAACATGGTGTCAATTTCGATGCCGCCGGCGTAGTTCTGAATAATATCAGATAGGCCGAGGGCCAGGGCTAAAGAGGCCTTGAAGGACTCCCCGCCGGATAAAGATTTTACGGAGCGGATTTTCCCTGTGTAGTTATCCAGTACATCCAGTTCAAGCCCGGATTGGGCTCTCAAATCCGATGCATCTTCCTTGCGCAGAAGCGCAAAGCGACCGCTGGACATTTCAGATAGCCTCTTATTGGCGGAGTGGATAATTTGATTGAAATAAGAAGCTTGGACAAATTGCTCAAAAGCCAGCTTCTGCTTGCCCGAAAGGTCGCCGTTTGCGGTTTTTGACAGGCCGCTGACCATCAGATACTCTTCTTCCAGCTTTTTCCGGCCCCCTTCGGCTGCCACGACAGCCCCTGCAATGCGGGTGTTGGCCTGAATCCTTGATACCAAGGCTTGAAGCTTGCCCTCAAGGCTGCCCTTTTCAAGTTGAAGCACCCTTCGCTGCTCGTATAATTTCGCGGTGTCTTTAGGCTCTTGATCTTTGGTTTCAGCGCTAAGTCTTGCGATGTCGAGATTGGCAGTTCTCAAGGCTTCTTGGTAGCCCAACAGGGCTTTTTTGAGGGTTTTAAGATCCTCATCGCTTAAAAGCAATGCCTTATATGTGGCTTCATCGGCAAAACCGCAATCCTTAAGGATCTGGGTGTAAGCCGAAAACGCTTTGCCCAAAGTCTGACCTACTTCAGTCATTCTTTGTTCATTTCCCTTTAGAAGTGTTTTATTGCCGCCCAGGATTTCCTTAGCCTCATTATATGCTTTCTCAGCAAATTGAAGCGCCGATTTTAAGGCAGAAAGCTGGGACGTCATGGTTCCCAGAGCGACTTCGGCTACCTCCTTTGACGGATAGGATAGGCCAGCCTTTAATGTGCTGGTTTCGGTGGTTTTAGCCCTATATTCCATAGCAAGCGCGTTCTTCAAATCGCCCTTGTTCTTTATATTTTCCTCAGTCTCTTTGAGCAAGGTCTCTTCCTTTCGCAGCTCTTCCTGACAGGCTTTTCTTCTAGCAGCCTTAAGCTCCAGCCCAACTCTTTCTGCATTTTTGTTTTGCATTTCTAAAGCAATATCGCCAAGCTCCGTCCTGATCGTTGCCTCAATGAAAGATATATTGCCCAAAGGTGCTAGAGTTTCTTTTGCGCTTCCAAGATTTTGGGCATCCGCCCCGACTTTGCTCGATAGGGCCTGGACCGCCGCCTGCCGCACATGGGCCTCCGTCATCTCAATCTGTGTTTGCTTGCTCTTCGCCGCTTCGCTGGCCCTCTGCATCGCCCGCTGACTATCCTCCACGTATGCCTTCATATTCTGAATGGTGGCTTCGCTGGGCGCTTCTATGGTGGCTACCGCCTTGTTTGGATGCTCTTTTGATCCACAGACGGGACAAGGGATACCGGCTTCAAGGACTGCTGCTAAAATGCCCGCCTGCTCACTGAAGAAGGCTTTTTCCCCGTTCATATAGGTGTCATTGGCGGATTGATAGACCATTTCGGAGGAAAGGTAGACCGTCTTCAGCTTTTCACAATCCACCCTCATAATCTGAATCTGAACAATCTCTTCAGAAATCCGCTTAAGTCCGCTTTCAGATGAAATCAGATTCTCCAGTTTATTTTTGCACTCTGCCAGTCGGGCTTCCACATCGGAGTGGTCTTCGAGTTCCTCACCTAGATTTTCTCTAATCGCAAAGGTCTTTTCCCGTTTTGCTTTTAGTGTTTTCATGACATCATCAAGTGAGATCATGGCAATTTCTTGTTTCTCAGTTTCCCTAATCAGGGTTTCGATTCGTTCATATTTTGGCATGTCTGAAGCAAGCTTACCCATGTCAACAGTCAGTTTTTCTCTCTCTGGGTCTTTTTCCCGTTCAAGAGCCAATGCTGAGTGAAGGCCCTCTAATATGGGCGTATTTATTGTGATGGTCTCCTTTAAAGTCTCGATGGATTTGGTCAGTTCATCATGCTCCTTTTTTTCGCGCAAATAAGTGTTCTCATTGGGGCGGACCACATTAAACGCCTGCTCCGCCGCCTTGGCTTTCTCCTCACCCTTCTTCATTTCATCCGCTTTGGCGAGGAGTTCAACCTGCATTTCCCTAGAAACGGCAAGGTCCGAAAAAGCCTTGTTCACAAATTCAGCCTTGGTAAGTTCCGCCGTCAGAGTAGAAATAAAATCCCCGGCTTCCGCCGATTTTCTTTTCTCTCTGTCAAGCAAAACACCATCTTCCGCGATCAGTTCTGCAAGAAGTTCCATAATTTGAGGGATAGCATGTATATTGGGGTTTTGTACCAGCTCTCTCAAAATTGCAGTTTTATCTATATTTTCGAAACTGGAATCTGCTGCTACCGGCTCTGTATCCTTTAAGACAATACCCGAGAGGTGTTGCAGAATGCTGCGCCTTCTTTCTTCATGTTTCCCACATAATTCTCTTTCCTGTCTTTTCAGAGTCTCCTGTATCATCTGAAAAATCCCTGTGTTGAAAACTTTGCGAAAGATCTCTGCTCTTTCCTTGCTGTCCGCAAGGAGAAGCTTCAAGAACTCTCCCTGAGCAATCATGGCAATTTGCTTAAACTGCTTAAAATCAATGCCTAATAGGTCCACGACCTTTTCCGTCACTCGGACGCTGCCGGTAATCACTTCCCCACCTGTCAAAGTCATGACAGCGTCCGCAATCTCACTTGTGAAGCCAGTTCCGCTCTTTTTAGGCCGGTCGTACTTGGGATTACGCTTAATTCTATAGTTGAGCCCTTTGTGCAGAAATTCAAGCTCCACAAAAGTCTTGGTATCCGGACTGGCGAAATCACTTCTCAGGGAATCCACGGTGCGCACAGAACCGCTGGCCTCACCGAAAAGAGCAAATGCGATGGCATCAAATAAGGTGGTTTTCCCGGCTCCTGTATCTCCGGTAATTAGGAACAGCCCGCTGCCGCCAAGCCTCGAAAAGGGGATTTCTACTTTGCCCGAGTATGGGCCAAAGGCGCTCACAACCAAGTTTAGGGGTTTCATATATGTACCCCCTCAGCTTGTTTGAAAATCTCATCCATAATTCCTCTTTGGGCGGGATTCATTTCACAGTTATTTTGGCTTTGGTAAAACTCCTCGAATAATTCCATGGGGCTTCTCAGGGTTATATCCCCGGAGGCTGCTGTCTTGGAATCCAGATTCTGCCTAGTCCTGCTGTTTTCAAAATCAATTCTCATAATATTGGGATAGACCTGCCTTAGCTGGCCGATGGCGTCATAAATATCGTTTTCATTGGTAATAATGGCCCGAATATAGTCCTCGGATTTCTCCGGCAATCCCGCAGCCTCCTTGATCAGCTCCTCTATTGGCCCTCTAACCTCAATCATATCCCTTAGCGGCGTCAAAGCAATAGCTTCTACATTCACCACGCCTTTTTCGGATAAGGTGAGAAGTGTCACCGATTTATGGTGATGAGCTTCAGAAAAGGAATACTTCAGGGGGGATCCGGCATACCGCACGGTATCCCTGCCAATAGACTGAGGCCCGTGTAAATGGCCAAGGGCCACATAATCAAAGGAGGCAAAAGCAGAAATGTCAATGTTATCAAGTCCTCCGACAGTAATGGTCTCCGAGTCCGACTGCTCCGGCTTCTTCCCGCCACTGACCATGAACTGGTGAGCCACCAGAACATTGCGCTCTGCCTTGTCTATATCGGCCAAACTTATAGCGGCTCTGACCGCCTCTTCGTAGGTCTCAAGAACCTCTTCAGGAAAATATGGGTTGACCATGGCCGGCTTTATAAATGGTAAAAGATAAATATTCACCGGGCCGAACTCATCATCAAGGGTTATTTTTTTCAAATTACCACCATAGATCCCAGCGATGTGCACGCCGTGCTGCTCCATAATCCGGCTGCCAAAATTCAGCCGTTCAGGCGAGTCATGATTGCCGCTGACCATAAACAGCTTGATGCTTCGGCATGCCAGCTCCGTCAGAAAATCATCCAGGATCTCCACAGCTTCACCCGCCGGCACGCTCTTGTCGTAAATATCTCCAGCCATGAGGATTCCCTCCGGCTTAATTTCGTCAATCACATGCAAAATCTGCCGAAGAATATGGCTTTGATCCGAAAGCAGGTTCACTTCATTAACGCGCTTGCCAATATGCAGGTCAGCGATATGGATGAGTTTCATTTGGTGCCCTCCATAATCTCATCAAAAGTAACAAGTTTTACATTCCCGAGTTTCGTTGCTTGATCTATGCAGCTTTTTGTGAATCCGATTTTAGCAAAAATATAAAGATAATTTTTTGCATAGTGAAAAAGGCCGCTTCGCTCAATTAGAGTCTCAAGAACATCCCGATCAACCTGATCTTCGGTCCATTTACACTCGTAAAATAAAGCCGAATTTTGACCGTCTATGCCCATAATATCAATTTCAGTTTCACGTTTGTTTTTCGAATCGTTTCCCCACCAACGACCTAAATCCGTAAAGGTAATCGCAGCCTTACCCTGCTTATTAAGCTCCCATAGATATTGCATGCAAATCTCCTCAAATACGGCGCCCATATAAGCTGAAAGCTGTTCATTAATACTTTTATAGGCCAAATCCGCCATGCCTTTTTGAATGATTGAAATATTGGATGGTACGAAGCGGTACCAAAAGCGAAGCAACAAATTGTTTGGCTCTCCAAATAAGTATGAAGATGTGTTTAATAGATTGTCTTTGATATTATCTTCAAGGGTAAGCCGATCATCCAGCTGGATTAGGTATTGAGGAGTGCCGCCAACTATTCCGTAAACGGCTGCCATATCGGGATCCGAGAAATTATTGAAATACTTTCGACTTTCGAAAAACTCAAAAGGTACTATTTTAAATTGAGAAGTTCTTCTGCCATAAAGCGGACTTTTATAGCCAAGAACTTGATCCTCCATGAATGCCATGGAAGAACCGCAAAGAATCAGAAAAAGCTTAGATGTGTCTTTGTGTTTGTCAATCAGCACCTGCAGCGTTGAAGCTATGGCCTTATATGACTTCGCCACATAAGGATACTCATCTATAACAAGAACAATCCTTGTCTTTCACAAATTCATTAATGAGCGCAGTTTTGCCAACGCGTCTTCTCCCGTATATTACGGGAAACTGAAACTTGTTTGTATTATAAAGGTTGTTTAAGTTTTTAAGTTCTTTTTCTCGACCTATAAACATAAAATAACCCCTCCTTTAGAAATGCTAAGATACGTCTTACTTATTTATATTTTAGTAAACTTGATTTGTCAATAGCGCGCTTAATCCTACAAAAAACCGTATCTCACTTAATCCTCCTATGACTAAAACTGCCAATTACCTCCAAAAACGCTTTCCCATATTGCTCGAGCTTCATTTTACCAACGCCGGACACTTCTAGAAATTCAGCGCCTGTCGAAGGCATTCTGTCGCACATATCCAATAAGGCCGAGTCGGAAAAAATCACGAAGGCTGGGACCTTTTTGTCCTGAGCCAGCCTCAGTCGCAGCTCCTTTAATTGATTAAACAGACCATCATTGACAGCGCCCTCTGATTTGGCATAGTGCTTTTTCAGTCCACGTTCCTTTTTCATCTTTATTATAGGCTGATCCCCGGCCACTTTCATCATCAATTTTTCGTCATTAAACAGAACATCCCGCGATTTCAAGGTTAATTTCACGGTGGGAAATTCCGAGTTTGTCAGCATCAGATAATCATTGAGCACCAGGTAGTTGATGACTTCCCGAATGCGTTTTTCACTTACTTCGGACATAATACCGTAGGTTTTTATGCTGTCGAGGCCCATTCGCAAAATTCTTTCTCCTTTGCTGCCTCTCAATGTATCAATAATGACTTTTATGCCGTAGCGCTCATCCATTCTCTTGATGCAGGATAGGATTTTTTGGGCGTACTCCGTAATATCAAGCTCCTCGAAATTGGTGTTGCAGTTATAGCAGTTGTCGCAATAGTTTGCTGTGTTATCTCCAAAATAGTTTAAGATGTATTCTCTCAGGCAATCATAGCTGTGGCAATAATAAGTCATTTGCTTTAGGCGCTCCCGGTCTTTTATCCGAACCAGCTCGAGATTCATCGGATCAAGATCACTATTGTCATTTGAGTTGTCGATTAAAAACTGATTGGTAATCACGTCCTGCCCGCCATAAAGCAAAATGCAATCAGCCGGCGCACCATCGCGGCCCGCTCTGCCTGCCTCCTGATAATAGCTCTCTATGCTTTTGGGCATATTATAGTGAATTACAAAGGAGACGTTGCTCTTGTCGATGCCCATTCCGAAGGCATTGGTTGCGACCATGATTGCTTTCCTGTCATATAAAAAGTCATCCTGATTTTTATTGCGTTCGTCTTCAGAAAGGCCCGCGTGGTAGCGCGTGGTCTCATAGTGCGCCCGCGTCAAATGGGTACAAACTTCTTCGACAGCTTTTCTGGTAGCGCAATAAACAATGCCGCTTTTCCCCGGATTTTTTTTGAGATAATAAAGCAGCGCCTCATCCTTGTTCGCTGGTTTTTTGACCTCAAAATAAAGGTTCTCGCGGTCGAATCCCGTTGATACGACGAAGGGGTCCGTCAGTTTTAGAATCCGGATGATATCTTCCTTGACCTCATCCGTCGCAGTCGCTGTGAAAGCGGAGATTGTTGGCTTTTTTGGCAATTTATCAATAAATTCTCTAATTTTTAGATAGCTCGGTCTGAAATTTTGCCCCCATTGGGATATGCAGTGGGCCTCATCAACTGTCAAAAGCGCAATGTCAGCCTTTTGGCAAAACCCAATGAATTCAGCCATATCGAGTCTTTCCGGGGCAACATAGATCATTTTATATTTGCCATCTTTTGCATTTTCAATCACTTTTATAATCTGATTATTATTGAGGCTAGAGTTGATATAGGCGGCGGGAACGCCATTCGCACCGAGCGCCTGAACTTGGTCCTTCATGAGAGAAATCAAGGGCGATATCACTAAAGTCAGGCCAGTAAGCAGTAGCGCTGGAATCTGAAAACATAATGATTTCCCCGCCCCCGTTGGCATTATGCCAATGGTATCCCTGCCCGCCAAAGTACTGTCTATCAGCTCCTCTTGACCTTCTCGAAAGGTAGCATAGCCGAAATACTGTTTTAAAATTTCATTTTTTTGCATTGATTAACTCCAAACTGAATTCTGTTTTTATCAAGTCGTACAGCGAATATATTAGAATATTTTATCGGGTCTCTGGATTATTAAACCACTCCATTGTTGCTTTTGCCTGCTCCTCTGGAATTTTTTCTTTGACCTGCTCATTAAGCCATTTTAATGTTTTTTGTTTCAAATAGAGTTTCATTTGATCTTCAGCTTCTGACATGACAACTTTTATCAAGCAAGGGCATTTTGTATGGGTATCCGGCAGGTTATTTTTATCCAGCAATACTTCATTTTGCCTAATCTCCGCGCACTGAAACATAGGTTCTTTTCCCTCAATCGCTTCTATGACATCCCAAAAACTGATATCCGCCGGTGCACGAAGCAATTCATATCCGCCATTTACACCTGGCGTCGATTTTACAATCCCCGATTTTTTTAATTTTGTAAAGACCTTTGATAAGTATGTCTCTGAAACGCCTTGATAGGCAGCCAAATTGATTTTTTACTGCCACAAGCCCCGCCTGTGCTTGCCAATACTAAAGTTTAGCGTTTGGGCTCGAGAAGTTGCGCACTTGTCAACTGATGAATTTGTAATTGCCGACAATAATTATCCTTAATACGATTATTATATACTGACTCTTGGTAACGTCTACCTATAATAATTATAGATAGAACGTATCGACGATAACATTTATCTCTTTTGCGTTCTAAAATTATAAATTTACCCGGAATTCTTATCTTGTTGTAACCTCTTCAAAGCAAATGCTTTAATCGATCCATTTACCCGTTGCTACAGACCGAATATCTTCGCTATATCCTGCTCTGCAATTTCCCTCTTGCTTTTCCTACCCGCATTTTTCATCATACTTTCCAGCTTTTTATCAATCGATTTTCTGATAAGTTCTTGTCCATCCAAAGCTCTGAGCTCGAAAAAAAGCATAGGATTAACATCTAATCTGGCGCCTATCCCGTATAATACCGCTGCAACATGTTTGCACATATTGGCCCAATCGGGACAGCTACAGTCAAAATGGATTTCTTTTGATGATGGAAACATGCCGTATTTTCGCTCTGTAAATAAAACCTCTAAATCTTTTGGAAATTCCCCTTCAATCAAATGCTCAAGCGAGTCGATTCTATGGTTGCATAATGCTATGACCTGCCCCCACTTCTCGTTATTTAAAGCATCAATTTTAATCTCGACTTCATAGGGCTTCGCCCGGCTTCCCTGGACCTTCGCTACTACCATTCCCTTAAAGATCTTGAGATCCAAAACTGCATTGCTGCGCACATAAGTTTTACCCCTGGCTATACGGTTTTCGTAGTCTGCATAACTCTCAAGATTCAAATTCCATGCTTTTCCCCACCAATTTTTTGCCAGCGTTCTTCCTTCTATGATTATTGGCTCAGTCTCAGGATTTTTCTTTTTATATTTCTCAAGTGACTTACTCGCCTTCGCCTTCTTTTCAGCAGCTGATTTCTGCTTTGGATATCCATAATAGCCCATTATTCATCACCCCCGAACGCAAATATTTTCAGCAGCGCTTCATTTGTGTACTCCGTAATCCACTGTTCGCCACCAGCACTTAAAAGATCTCCCGACAGCTTCTGTTTTTCATTAATAATTGCATCAATCTTCTCTTCAATTGTGCCTTTTGTCACAAATTTATGCACCATGACATTCTTTGTTTGGCCAATACGAAAAGCCCGGTCTGTTGCCTGATTTTCAACGGCTGGATTCCACCATCTGTCAAAATGAATGACATGATTGGCGCCAGTCAGATTAAGCCCCACGCCGCCTGCCTTAAGGGATAACACCATATAAGGCACATAATGCTCCCCATTAAACTGTTTGACCATCTCGCTTCGCCTCTTTACAGGCGTTCCACCATGAAGCACAAACCCTTCTTTTAAGAAAATCTCGCTTAAAAAATCTGAAATCGGCTCCGTCATTTCCCTAAATTGCGTGAAAATAATAACCCTTTCCCTTTTCTCGTATATGGTTTCGCAGATTTCTCTCAACTGTTCGAACTTGCCGCTATGTTCCGGCTTAAACTCTTCTCTGCCCAGATATTGGTCCGGGTGATTACAAATTTGCTTGAATTTCACAATGCTGGCCAACACAAGCCCCTTTCGCTCAATGCCTTCCGCTTCATTCAATTTTTCTGTAATCTGTTCAATTAGCTGTTTGTAAAGGACAATCTGCCTCTTTGACAAAGTTGTGTAGGCATTCATCTCCAGCTTATCCGGCAAATCGGCAATAATACTTTTATCCGTTTTCAATCTTCTGAGCATGAAGGGCTTAATCATTTTGCGCAGCCTGGCGTATCCGAGTGTATTATCTGCAAGACCTTTTGTAAATTCAGTAAATTCTTTAGTGGTTCCAAGTAACCCCTGGTTCAAGAAATCAAATAAAGACCACAAGTCACTTAACCTGTTTTCAATCGGTGTTCCCGTCATTGCAATACGCATCTTGGCAGGAATTGCTTTGATCACCCTTGTTTGCTTGGCCCCAGGATTTTTTATTGCCTGCGCTTCATCTAAAATTAAACAGTCCCATTTTCTGTCTTTTAATGCTTCCAGTCGAACTGCCATTCCATAAGTGGTGATATATAAAAACCTGTCGTCCTTAATCTTTAACGTTTCCGAGCTTTTCAAATCACTTTTATGCAGGATTTGATAGGACATTTCAGGGGCAAATTTTTCGATCTCCTTCTGCCAGTTTCCAATAAGGGATGCCGGCAAAATAAGAAGTACCTGTCCACCGGTGCGCACTCTTTGATGCTCGAGGAATGCTAGCATTTGAACCGTTTTACCAAGTCCCATGTCATCTGCCAAACAGGCGCCAAATCCCAAATCCGACATCTTATTGAGCCAGTGGTACCCATTTTCCTGATAAACACGTAATATCCCCTGAAACGAAGGCTCCGTGCTCACCATTTGAATTGTGCCTGGATGAATCAGACTTTCCTTCATTGTCCTGAGCCATTGTCCATTTGATATCGATACATCAACTTCATCAATTGAAATATTCAGCAACTTATTCATATTTAACTCGAGCCTCATGGCATCTCCAAGCAAAAGGCCTTCCTCTTTCGAAAAATCTTTTGCCCTCTCAAAGGCTTCAAGCATTGCTCCCAATTTTCTTTTGTTAATTTCAACCCATTTGCCTTTATACTGAATCAGTCCTTCTGCCATATTTAAAAAAGCTCTTAATTCCTGTTCGGATATTGCTTCATCTCCGATCGATAAAGATGGCGAAAAATCCATAATGGCTTCTAATCCCAATTTGGCTGGCTCTTTTTCTCCAACCGTTACTGACAACCGGAGTGTATTATTATTTTTGCGCCACCAATCCGGCACTCTGCACATAATTCCAGCTTCTTCATAAGTCGTCATTTCGCTTAAGATGATGTAGGCCTCTTCCGCTGTAAGCTTTAGCGGCGAGAATAATTCTCCGCTTTCAAGAAGTTCCGAAATGAAGCTGCTCTTTTCTGCTGCCTTAATGACCGTTGAAATAAGGGAAAGCAATTTTTTTTCATCGCCATTAAATTCTTCCAGCGCATTTTTCAAAGGTGTGTGTACCGCTTTTTTGCTTTTGACTGGCTTTATCGAATAAGTAGCCATAAAGGCAAATGGATACGTCTCTTGTTTATTCTCAACCAAGTGAAAGAATACTCTTCCTACTACATTGATATTGGAATTATATCCGGCAAAATAACTGGAAACTGTACCGTCATAATTTTCGATTTCCAGCCTGAAAACGGCCAACAAAGCTTCCCATACTCTTTGAATCCACGCATCGTCAACATACTCCATTCCAATGACAAACGGCAGGCCTTCTTTGAGTTGATAGAGCTCGTCAGAAAGCAGGTTCGCCTGCGCGGTTTCCCTGTTAAATTCAATGTCCGGCTGTTGGCTTAGCTTTTTTATCAGAATTTCTCCAATATGATGAAGATATTCCATCGAAGGTGAAAACCAGTTCTCTTTTTTCAAAAATCCCAAATGAAATAACGCGCTATATTTATCAGCTTCAAACGCCTCACTCCACGTTTTAAGCGCTTCCTCAGGCTGATTCGCTACCAAAGGCCGATTTAAAACGCCGTCAACGGCAAAGGTATCCGGTAAAAAATAAGCATCAAGTTGTTTTACTTCCTGGGTTTTCAATAGGTCACTTCCAATCCGCTCCCGCAAATATAAGGATAGCATCTAAAAGAACATAGCCCTGTAAAGTGGGTAGCTATCTACGCGATCTGTTCCACCAACATTTTTAGCAGACAATTTTATCCCGTGCTTTACGCCATAATTTTCGAGAATAGAAGTCATCGATTTGGCCTTTGTGTGATCTGCCGATTTGACCTCAATCGCTGTGGCTTGCTTCTTGAGAACCTTCATCAAGCATGGACATTAGGAGCCCGGTATCCCGCATATAAACTTTAAAAACATCGCTTTTAGCTTTGCCCTCAAGAGGCAGTTCAGGTACTTCCAGATTATAACAGAAATTTATAATACCTGCATCATAAAGCCACATGAGACTGCCACCAAATTTTCTTGCTGTACCTTTGCTTTCTACAAGACTATACTGAAATTTTTTATAATCTTTTGACAAGTGTTTTGGGATTGAGAGAAAACACGCTCTTGCCTTGGCCTTCTGGCTGCTTTCGGCATAGAACTATGGTTCTCAATCATTCACATAAAAAAAGGCCCCTACATTGACTCTTGCAGAGACCTTCACTTTTGATGAATCGTCTTAAATTAGACTGGATTTCTGAAGTAATCTTCTTACAATTGCGGCGACCTCCGCTCTGCTTATAGCCCTTGCCACCATTGTCATTGCTTGTTACCTGGTGATTTGATCCATTGACCCAAAGCGCTCATTGCTTTATCCGGATATGATTCCATACTCGGAAGCTGTTTCAATATAGGGGAGGTACCAGTCTGTTGATTTTACGTCCATGAATTTGTTGCTTCCATTTCCAGGTTAAAGGTTCGTAATATTATCAGACAAGCTCTCTTTTTTAAACCTTTTAGAATTTTGTATTCATTGGTGTTTAAATCCACCCAGGCTTTTGTAATCTCATCGGTCAAAATTGCATATTCACTGCCCTTCTGTACGCCACTGTTTTCCCATTCGTCAGTGAGATCCTTTCGGACTTCAATTGTTTTAAGCCTTTGATTAATCCAGTATTTCCTCTGCGATCTGTTCCTGTTAAAACTTCAATGACATCTATGATTGAGAAATGCCATTTTTGTTTTTCCTCATTCCATAAAACGCGAACCCTTTTGTCTTCAAACAGTCTGATTGCAGTTTCCTTATCCACTGTGAATCCCCTCCACATCCAATTATATAATTAAATCCGTTTGCATCTCAGCCAATCCCTAATAATAATTCCTTTTCTTTAATGGCTTAATCAATCCAAGGATGAAACCGCCCATAAAATATGCCAAGCCCTCAAATCTTCTTGTCTTTTTCGCTTTCTTCTTTTTAATTCTGGCCATTGTTGCCTCTCACACACAGTCGTCAAAGCAATTAAAAATCGTAGTGTATCGAACTCCGAAATCATAAATAGATGCTAATCAAATAAGCTAACAATGAAGCAAATAAATAGAAAAATCATTGTTGAACCAAAGCAACCAATCTTCGGTAGCCCTCCGCCCTTATTTCCTTCTCTGATCTCCAAATGTTTGAAATTCTTACTTCTTATGAAGATCATATTAGCAATTGAGGACATATATCGGCACGATAAAATTAAATTTACGTTTTTTCCAACTGCATCTTTCTTGTTTCTAAAAGCCCAAGAATGGCTTAGTTTCCTGTAGTCGTCGAAAGGTGCTCCGGCATCGATCCAATTATAATCTTGTCGCACTCCTCATCCCAGAAGAAATAAATTCTGACAAGGAATTTATTGTCAACGCCACATTTTAGGTGGTAATCCATGGTCCTACGGTCCTTCTTATCACTACTCTCAGTGTTATAAAAAATCTTGTATTCTTCAGCAAAACGCCTGATGTTTTGCGGCCCACATAATGCGATCTCAAAAGGAGTCCGGTATCTGCTCTTGCAGCCTTTTATGTATTCTTCTTCAGATACAAGCCCTAAACGCCACATTTTATAGTCGCGCGCTAAAACCTCCATGGCATCACACACTACGTCAAAGTCAATATTTTTGGCCTTTCTAAGGCTATCTCTTGCCCGCTGCAATATGATAATATCCTCGGAGTAATAGGTCTCAACCCATTTTATAAACTTCGCAACACTATCCGGCCTGCCTAATTTGCTCTCAAATGTATTCAGCCTTTCAGCGGCGTCATTCAGCTCATATTGCTTGGCCATCAGCGTTTTTTTGAGGTCGGCGTTTTCAGCTTCCAAAATATTTTTAACAATTTGGTATTGATTCAGTAAACCTTCGTTAAACAGTTTTTCGTTCCTTCCGGCATTGGAAAAGTCGTTGATCCGCTGTTCGGCATCTACGATCTGCTTTTTTAGATTGATTATTTTGTCTTTCAGCAGTTCATTTTCGGTGACATAATCATCGGATTCTTTAAGCCTCCTAATATCCAGGTTCTGTTTCCATTGCTGAGCTTCCGAATAAAATAAGACCCGGCCAAATTGAAAAAGATCATTTCTTTTAGGATAGGCCATGATCAGCTCGCTCACCCGACCCCTATAATCCTTCATAAAATCTTTTCCCGGGTAATAAATACAGGTGCCATTCTGTCCAGAAGAAGCATTATAAAAGACATAGGCAAATCCGGCGAACTTTTTGGCCATCTTGTCCGCCACGTCCATAAAATTCTCAGACTGCATTTTGCTTTCGGTTTCCCTGGCAATCGGATTCACTTCCGCCTCTAGCTTGAACGTGCCAAGACCGCCTAATAAGTCCTTTTTCAGCATCATGCTGCAGGCTACATCCTCAATTTTAACGGCCTCATTACTACTTTCAAGTTTCTTCTCAAGAAGAACAATGGGCATCTGCCTCTGTTCATTTTCAAGAAGCTCTTGAAAAAGCTTTCTCATAGAGGCCTTCGAAAGATCCATTGCCTGATATTTAATCTCGCAAAGGTTATAAAGGCCGAATTTATCCAGAAGATCGCGAACCAGCTTCGGACGAAATACTTCGGCATCCTCCTCGATGACATCCGGCTGAGCGCAAATAAGCTGGCATCCGAATTCGACCACGCCGCCACTGTTTCTAAACCCAAAATTCGTCAAAAATAACCTTCCCGGCGCTGGCGGTCTCTCGCTGCTTCCCATATCCGGCTCAGTCAGGCGAAAAGCCCAAAGGCCTTCTTCCTTGATATAAATGGTTTCTATAATGTACCCATCATCTATCACAAAGGACCTCAGCATATCGTCGCTGATCTGCTTTGGGTCCTCCGGCATAATCAATTGTTTTGGAACATCATCAAACTGCCTAAACCTATCTCTCAGCCAGGCAAACACCTCAGAAATAGAAGCTTTGAATACAAATTCAGCATCCCTGCCCCTGCCCACAATCCCGTGAAACTGATAAGTTTTGTAGAGTTTATTTTTTGCAAGAGCTATGGTCTCTCTGGGTTTTTTGGTGTCTGCCATGGGGTACCTCCAATTTCATTGATCAAAATCCTTCAAAAAATCCCGAACCAGGTTATGATAAGCCCAAACCTCATCCGCCGTTGCCCCACTGGCGGGCGCGTACTTTAGGCCCAGCAGCATGATTCTCTCAGACTTGCTGCCACTTATTTATCA
>JANYJS010000025.1 GCA_025361765.1 Bacillota bacterium | reverse complement strand
CAATCCTGGTATATTTTGAATTGCATCCGCCTACAAAGGGCAGCAGTATTTTAGCTATTGATGATTTTGAACTAATCGAATGGCGTAACGCAAGCCTTATGCCGGAGGGTTATGGCGCTTATACCCATGTCAAGAATCTTGGCAGTTCTCCCGTCGACCTAAAATTTAATGTTCTTAACGTTCAGGATTAATTAAAAACCACAATTTGGCTTTGTTCAAAGCCAAGTGAGCTGACTATAATGTACTTTCATTTTTGTTAAAAGTCATAATATCCGTTAGCCCTTTTAAATCTCTGCAGGCTTCCGGGCACAATGCATTCTCATCTCTCATTTCATGAATAGTCTGCCATGCTTCTTCATAACTTAGCGCTTTTCTATAGGGTCTGTTTTCTGACAAAGCTTCATAGATATCGCATACCGTGATGAGCCTTGAAAAATAGTCCAGTTCGTCTCCCTTAAGCCGTTCAGGATAGCCGGTGCCATTTATAAATTCATGATGATTTGAGGCCCATCTGGCAATATCCTCAATATTGGGAATGTGATCAAGTATCAGTCTCGTGTAATAAGAATGCACTTTAATATGGCTTCGTTCTTCAAGTGACAGCGGTCCAGGTTTATCAAGGATACTGCTTGGCGTGGATACCTTGCCAATATCATGAAAAAGCCCTGCAATATAGGCTTTCTTTTGAGTTTCCTCATCAAAGAGCTTCATTTTGGCTGTTTCTCGCATATACAAAGCCACGTTCCTAGAATGCTTTTGTGTGAATTTGCTTTTATCGTCGATCATCTTAGAAAAAACATAAGCCACTTTGATCAGGTCATCGAGTTCAATTTTAATCTGATTATTTGAAATGATACGTTCTAACATGGCGTCGAAATTTTCATGTCTATAATCCAGCCAGAAGCGCTCTGCCGAAGTCATTTCAATAAATGCCTCCACATGAAGAGGATCAAAAAGAATGCCACTTTGCTTTAATATCGCAGCCTGGTTCTCTTTTCTTGCTTCTGAATAAGTTGTTCTGCGCTCAAAAATAGTATCCAGATAGTTTGCCAGATGAATGATTCCCGCAAACAGGGGAATGTCAGCTCCACGAACGCCCAAATAACCAGAGCCATCAAAGTTTTCATGATGATAGCGTACGGCATCCGTGATATCCTGGTCATGAAAAAACTCGGAAACAATGCTGGCTCCTTTTTTCACATGCTCCACCTTGTTGTACTCTCGATCCTCCTGATAAGCTTCATTTATGCCGAATCCAATACCTACATCATGAAGAATGGCAGCATTAAACAATCGATTCATGTCAGCGATGGGCATATTCAGCTGGCTCGCTAACTTCAAAGAAGTATAGGCCACCCTCTTTGCATGACCGGTTTTGATTTTTTCAAATATATCCGTGGCAAAAGACAACGCATTAAATACACTGCAAGAGCAAATGTTGCTTTTATTATCGCAATTTTGAGGGTTCATCACTTTTCTCCCATTCCGTTTATTTATCTAAATCAATTTCATCAAATAGTGCCCATGCAAATGTAAAATCACTATTCATTATTTTCACCTTAATTATCTATTTATGTTTCTAATTTTGATTGCTCTTTAATTATATATTTACTCTATCTTTAAAGCAATCTATTTAAGAAACAGGTATACGAAAACCGGTGCCAGAAGTGCTGTAAGCGTCCCCGCTATAGCCATGGCAAGACTGCTCATGGCACCTTCAACTTCACTTTCCTTGAAAGCTCTTGATGTGCCAACGGCATGGCTCATGCTCCCGATTGCGATTCCTCTTGCCACCTCATTTTTAACACCGAATAAGGTGAGTAGTTCTGGCCCAAATGTGGCGCCGAATATTCCTGCTATGACTACCAAAGAAACTGTTAGGGAGGGTATGCCGCCAATAAGGCCAGATACTTCAATGGCGATAGGATTCGTAGCACTTTTAGGAATCATACTGGCAATGAGCACATCATCCGCATGAAAAAGTTTTCCCAGTACAACAATAGATCCCATGGTCACCACAGTTCCCGAAATAATTCCGGCAAGCAACGGCAAGGCATGCTTCTTCATGATATGAAAATTTCTATAAAGCGGAACTGCAAGAACAATGGCAGTCAAAGGCAGCATATAATTGAGTATTTGATTTTGGGCGACGTATTCTTCATAAGATATTCCTGTAAAGATCAGCACGGCAATAATCATCACCGTTCCAATGACGATAGGCTGCAGGAAAGACCAGCCTATTTTGCGATGAATCAGAATCCCGATGCCATAGCAGGTCAGGGTCAATAGTAGGCCAAATATGGGGTTTGCCAGCAGAATTTCACTCATGGTCATCCACCTCCAAAATACTTTGCCCTTGATCCAATGCGTTATTGGGCTCTCCCGATGCGCTAAAGTCCTTTCCAGACTTATTGATAAAAAACTGCGTGACTCGTCCCGCAGCAAAAAAGCCCAGAAGTATGCTCAGAATGATTGGCACAAATATTTTAACGGCTTCCGAAGAGAGCAAATCAAAATATACCATGAT
>JANYJS010000045.1 GCA_025361765.1 Bacillota bacterium | reverse complement strand
AGGTATTATTCTTTCAATAAAAAATTTCCATGGAGTTATAATCCATGGTGTTGGGTTATTTCCTTCAAAAGGATTGTGGTACGAAAAGTTGTTTATCATATTCAGGGTATTTAGCAATAGTGGGAAAACAAAGGTAATCGCAGGGAGGGCAGTATGAAACTACGAGTCTATAATAAGTTGTCACATGAGGGGCTTTGGGGCTGGTTAGGTAATAATCCGGAAAAGGATAAAGAAGCTTGGCCGGGATTTGTGACGATGCGAAAACTTAAACTGAAATTGCCTTTTGTGTTCTGTTTTGCATGCGCAGAAGCAGGGTATAAAACCAGATATAGAGCTAGATATAAATATTATTGTCAAAACTGTCCAGTTAATTTCGGAGTAAGTTTGCTGGAAAAAAATGAAAGCATAAGACGCCAGTGTCTGGTTTGCACAAGCGCCAGCTCTCTTTATGCAAAATGGGAGACCTCTTATTATGATCGTAAAGAGGTTGTTAGGACAGCCTTTAAGATTGCAAGGGGGTGGAAATGATTACACTGATTAACGGCGATTGTATGGCAGGAATGAGGGGTATGAAAGACAAGGAGTTTGATTTGGCTTGCGTTGATGTTCCTTATGGAATTGGCATGATGGACTCTGACAATAAATCACGCGGTAAATTGGCAATAGCAAAAGACTATAAGAAAATAAATGACTCTCAATCTCCCGACACGGAATATTTCAAAGAACTGCGGCGTGTATCTATTAACCAGATAATCTTCGGTGCCAACCATTTCATCAGCAAAAATCCGATTGATAGTTCATGTTGGCTTGTTTGGGATAAGGATAATGGAAATAATGACTTTGCGGATTGTGAATTAGCATGGACGAGTTTCAAAACGGCAGTTCGCCGCTTCAAATATACTTGGAACGGGATGATTCAACAAAACATGAAACAAAAAGAGAATCGCATCCACCCCACACAGAAGCCGGTTGCTCTCTATAAATGGATTTTAACCAATTACGCCAAACAGGGGGATAAGATTCTCGATACGCACGGCGGGAGCATGAGTTCTGCCATCGCCTGTCATGATCTAGGATATGATCTCACCTTATACGAAATAGACAAAGATTATTTTAACGCGGGAAAAGAGCGTCTTGAACGTCATCAGAAACAGCGGACACTTTTTACACCTGATGAGGTGAGGGCATTCTTTCCGCCTCCTGCAATGATGAAGGCATTCTGGCCCACAAAGGAACAAACCATGAGTTCCACAACTGTGGAACATCAGACACGCAAACGATTAAAGCGGCAATCAGAAGTCTCGAAAGAAAAAGATCAATGAAAGAAAAGCTTGCGGAATTGGCTCATCAGCAATGGTCAGGATGGATGGAGTATTTTTTTAGTAAGTGTATGATACATGATGATGGAACTGCAACAATCCCAAAATGGACTGTTGAAAGATGGAAACTGCAACTGAAAACGTCATATCTTGATTTGTCTGAACAGGAAAAAGACAGCGACAGGAATGAGGCACAAAGGATGATTTCCGTAATAAAAATGGTCGATTAATTAATGAAAAGCTCGGCAAAGACATTGATCGTGGGACTGTTTATCATCGGTTCGAAAAAGCAAAGGCAATTGCAAGGAGGTGGAAATGATTTGGTTCATTCGCAAGTTTGATTCCCTTCGCAAGAAGATTACCCATCTTGAAATGGAGAACAAACACCTGCGGTGCTGTGGGAACTGTGATCATTATTATTACCTGGAGTTTGATTCCTATTGCCTTTTAACAGGTAATCAAGTGAATGGGTATTTGATATGTGACAAGTGGAAATCAGACAACATGAGTCAAGAAGAAAGGAATAGGGGTCAATAAATTAGACTGACCTCTGCCAAAAAATCGGGTTTTCGCTGCGCGCGGTTAAATCATTAATTTCTATGTCTTTATTTTGTATTCTTGAAAGAAATGCTCTCACACGTCACACGCCTTCGTCTAGAGGATTTATGGTTATAGCAAAAGTATGTAAATGCCCTGAATGCAGTATAGATCACTGTTCCGATTTATGTAAGCAGGAATGGTATATGGAGCTCCGCAGGCGAAGGAATCTGTGGAAAAGAGCAGATGCAGTATTATTTTCTCCACTTCTTATATGCCATTGTGGGAAACCATTTATTAAACATCAGTGGAAACAGGAAAGTTGCAGTTCAAAATGTTCAACAATCGCCATGAGGCGAAGAGAAGTGAGGAAATATCATCAGAAGATGGAAGCCAAGAAAAGGGAACATATTAATAATTCTTTGGGAAATATTATAAATAAATCGAAGATTCTGTAAAGGGGGGAAGGTATGAAACTATCTATAGATTACACCCAGAGATAATCACTAGGACTAAGAGAGAGGTAAGCCATGAACTACACTGATGGGAAGATTTTACGGCATGGGTCAATTGGGATAGTGCGAACATCCTGGACAGGAATTCGGGCAGTGATTCAAAATAAAAACAAGGAGGAAGTAAAAATGATCTGGGTCATTCGCAAGTTTGGTTTTTGGAGCATAAAGAGGACGATCATCAACGCCTGTTTGTCCGGGATGTCAGGGGCATTAAAAACAATAATGATTGGGCAGGTCATGGGACGGCAGTTGCCGCATTATCACATAAGGCACAATAGTATTAAATGACAGAAAGAAGGAATATGGGAGCATGCTCACTAGGTTAGCATGACGGCTTAAGACGGTACATGCTTTAACGAGTCTGGTAATCCTATAATTATCAGGTAAGATACTTGCCAAGCCTCTGCTCCTACTTACATAATAAATCAGGAGGCAAGCTCTGAACTACGCTGACAGGAAGATTTTAGTTGTTGGAGTTATATATCCTAGGGATATATGTAATAGTTAAGATAATAAACTATGTATGGCAGAGGAGAAAACAGATGGAAATAATAAGTAAGAAAGCAACTGAGAGCCAAATGAGTAAAATAGAGCTTCCTAAACCACAAGACCTTCATGAATTAACTGCCTATATCGACAACTTAATAGACAGAGAACATAATTATGGGACATGTGTTTATGCTATGTCCCTTGCCGCAGTAGCTGCCTATAATCTAGTGGCGCATAAGCTTAAAGTATCCGGCTTTCAAGCTAGCTGCGCAGACCTCGACATTATTAAAAGACTAAGAAGATATGAAGATGGATTTATAATATTAAACTATTCAGACCTTCTTTATCCTCATTATCTTGGAGAAGAGCATTTTCCTTCTTATCAAACCTTGATAAGGGAAAACAGAGTCTATCTAAGGCAGAAGGCAAAGAAGTTTATCAAGAGTAATAAGGGGGCACATCCTAAAGTAATAGAACATTGGAAGAAGATAGCAAGTAAGAAGACCTATGGAGAATAAAATAACAAACCATGTATGGTAAAGAGGACGATTATGAACGAAGATGATCGGAAGATTTTAGATGAGATGATGGGTATCTGCCACCATGAATTAGAATTTAATGACTGGCTACACAACAAGAATTTACCCTTTACTCATTTTCGTTGTGTGAAATGTAAATTCTATACTAATGCTGTTCCTTGTGAAGTAAACCACGCATACGACAACGCAAAGGACGCACATATGCTGTTCAAGTGGTTGGTGGACAATGGGAAGTGGAGCTCCTTTAGAT
>JANYJS010000044.1 GCA_025361765.1 Bacillota bacterium | reverse complement strand
GCAATGGAGTTTATTGGCAACACAAGATTCACAAATAATGTATTCAGTAAAGACTCTATAAATAGTGTATATTCTGCCGCGATAACCGGACTAAACGGTAAAGCCTCAGCTTACGGGTCTACTGAGAAGCGTATCGCCTCTAACGATAAAACTTCCCCGGCAGTATTGGAACAGCTCCATAGTCACATTTTAAAAGCACAGAAGGCCGGCAAAGACAATCCTATGGAGATGGGGGCCACCACCCCCCTTGATGATCGTACAAAAAAAGAATTTTCTTATGCTCTTAGCAATATGAGCAAACATGAAAATTCTCCAAATGTTGTCAAACAACATGCTTTAGATAACTTTAAAACATGGGCTGAGGGCGACGATAACCACGTCACCAATGATGACTACGTTACCCATGATTTTTTTAGTGATGCACACCTGTCTCCGCAACATGTTGATCAAGCAATGGACATTTTGACAAACAAAACAGGTTCAATTGTCAGCCAAAACAAAAAGAATGTTACAGATAACTATTTTGAAAAACTCTTAAAGAACAAAAATATACACCTATCACCAGAACAAATCAATAGGGCGATTCCGGAAGCAATTAAGAATAGTTTACCTGAATCTGGAGATAGCTGGGAAAGTGGCAAGTTTGGGGTTCTGAGATCGCTTTTGTCAAGGCCGGAGCTTACTGAGGAGAACCTAAAGCATTTAAGGCATATGCTGGACAGTAATCGGCAAAACCCAAAGATTACTCAAGACAATATACTCATGACTAATGACGCGCTGTCAAGTGCGGAAAAAGAACATGGCCTTAGGGACGATCCCGTTCAGGCCCATGTGGCTTTTGACTCTAACAAACTACGCCAAGTGCGTGACTTTGTTAAGGAAAAAGGCGGAAAAGTAAGCAAAAAAGAACTAGAAAAAGCTGGCATTAATTATCCCGTTATCGGGAAAAGTGGCCTAATTGACGGTCAGGGCAATGTATCTTCCGCTGCAGTTCAACAACACATTGATGCCATGCCAAAGACCCGATTTGGCATTACAGAAACTAGATATGGCGGTTCTGAGGCTATAGACGATCCAGAGTTTAATGAGGAACAACAGGAAGAAGATGCTCGCCAAGCGCACCAAGACAATTTTGATCCTACTAATTACGGCGTTCACCAATCAGACTATCTAGACAAGGAGGCCGCACGGGAAGATTGGTCAAACAAATTCAGCCCCGAAGATGAAGGCGTTCTCGAAGATGACTTTAAAGACGAAAATGGTGATCTTGATGAACTTGCTTATGACAGGGCAAAAGATACTGCTTTTAGACATCATATGGAACACTTTGATGAATCTGACTATGAGGGAGATGCAAAATTCCTAGATCAGGGTGGGTATGACGACGCAGTAGAGTCTGCACAAGACTCCCATGATGATTCTTTTGATTCTGAAGATTACGGTGGTGGCCCAAAAGAAGTTTTTAGTAACGCACTTTCCGATCAGCGCCATAGCCATCAACCATCTAAGGTTATTCAGGTAAATGCCTCAACAGACCATATTAAAAAAATGAAAGAAGTGGGTGTTTTTGGACTCTATAAGCAGTTTTTAAAAGAGTTTACGAATGGGACACATCCGACAGCCAAACAAAATGGGATTGGATGGGTTAGATACACAGAGCATCCCCGCGATGGGCATGTGCATCTAGATGAGCTTCAAACCGACATTGGACAAGACTTGGCCTCTATAGTCGCCGCCCAGTCAGGCGATAAAGAACTTGAAGAGGAGTATGCCAAAAAATATCCACCGGAACAGATGGGCAAGCTTGTTAAGATTCTTTTTGGCGATAAACATCCGTCCGAAATTCTTCATGAAGCGGCATTGCAACATCTTAGAAACATTGGTAAAACTGGAAAAATTTCAAGTATTTGGACACCAAACCCAAAGGCGGAGATTTCAAACCAAACGACTAAAGCCGAGGTTGATTCAGACGATATTGAAAATTTCCATGATAAAAGCCACATGCCAAAACCAGAGTCAGGCACCGATGCCCACCAATACAACGCAATGACTCGCTGGCACGCAAAGAACAAGCTAAAGGCGGGTGGGGCTACCCCCGAAGAGAAAGCTGAGAACAAGGCTAAGGCCATGCAGGCGTGGCATGGTGAGGTTATGGGCCACCCCAATAATGCATCTAAAAGTCCAAAAGCCAAAATGATTTTGCCCGTTCCTCTGCCTGTACACATGCAGGAGGGGTATGGCAAAATACCCGAAAAGATGGGTTACAGGCCCTCTAAGTACGGGGAGATTGCCACCCAAACCAACCCGGCACACCAAGGAAAGCCGACTCAGTCTATGATCATACGCAAATCTCTGGCAAAATTTGGACGAGCTGTAATGGCAGAGCGGGGAAAGCTCCAAAAGTCTTTTAATTCTAAGAAGTTAAAGGATATTATCAATATGGCGTTGCATAGAGAAGATCTCAAAAAAGACTTCCTCAGTCGCTATAAAGAGCACATGAAGCACCTTGGGCAGGCTATTGGTCCTAAAGCTCCGGGAGCTGGAAACACCTTTAGTCGTGGCAGTAAGCACGCCCTGAAGGGATATAGAAGGAAACGAAAGCTTTACGGTACTGGCGGGCAGCTTAGTAATTTTTTTAAGAGTGATATTGCAGCTAAAGACCTTCAAAAATCATTGAGTTCGATGAAACTATCTGATATAATTGAAAAAATAAAGTCACATCCACAATACACAAAAAATGCTTCGCCAAAAGATCATAACGAATACATGGGCGGAATGGCTCCGTGGCTTAAGGACAGCATTAGGGAACATTTTGAAAAGAAGGGGCTTATGTAATGAAAAGCCAAAACACAGATTTTCTGGTAAAAAGTATGAAAATTCTCCAAAAGGGCAGAAAAGATGACTTAAAAAATCTCGGCTCACACGCTGATTGGGCAGCAAAAACATTAAAATACACTGAAAACAACACGTCTAAGGAGCATGGTGCCCACTTAAATTGGCTTGCCAATGCTGTAAAAAAAGACCCAACATCTTTAACTCATGAAAAAAAGACAGCTATTGAACATTTTGCATCAATGTATCATTTGCCGGGTGTTAAAAACACAAATCTTTCCGGCCATAATCTGGATTCCGGAATTCAGCAACTTAAAGATGCTGAAACTTCCGCAATGGACGCAGAAAGTAAGAAAAAAGAAAATGCCCGTGGGAGTGCCATTCTTTTACCCAAAAAAGGAGAAATCTTTTCTTCTGGCGACAAAGGAAGAAATTGGTGGAATCTTGGCGTTGCTGGAGATGAAACGGAAGCAAAAGCCGGACGTCATTGCGGAAATATGCCTGCCTATCAGTCTGGACGCGAACACGAAAGATTATTATCCCTCAGAGATCCACACCCCAAAGATCCAAATGGGTTGCGTCAACACCTAACGTTTGTTAATAATTCTAATTATATAACAGAAATGAAAGGAAACGGTAACGTAAAGCCTAGCTCTGAATACCATAGAGATATTGTCTCTTTAATGGAAAAACCAGAAATTAAGGGAATGGTTGGTGGCGGTTATTTACCTGGGTCAAATTTTGATGTTGATGACATTAAAGACCCGGAGCTTTTAAAGCGGGTTGGGAGCGTTCTGCGGAAAAAACCAAATTTCTTTAGTCCCGATGTGTCAGAATTACATGAAACTGTTAAAAGTGATCCATTTTTGTCTTTTACCGTTACCAATAAAAATAAGGCGCACTCTGATGACCCTTCTAAAGTCTCTGATCCGGCTTTAGCCCACAAACTTTTCACTTCAACCCAACCCGGTTCATATACACACTATAACTTAGCTCAAAACCCAAACCTTCACCTACACGGTGACTTAGCCCATAAACTTTTCACCTCATCCCAACCCGATTCACATACACACAGACTCTTAGCTGAAAACCCAAACCTTCACCAAATGGGTGACTTAGCCCATAAACTTTTCACCTCATCCCAACCCGATTCATATACACACGAATACTTAGCTAAAAACCCAAACCTTCACCAAATGGGTGACTTAGCCCATAAACTTTTCACCTCAAACCAACCCGGTTCATATACACACAATTACTTAGCTAAAAACCCAAACCTAAAAAACTTTAATTATAAAAGTCCACAAAAAACATCATTTGATAATTTGCAAAAATTGGCATCATCGGAGCGG
>JANYJS010000019.1 GCA_025361765.1 Bacillota bacterium | reverse complement strand
CAAGGGAAATCTGCAGGTCAGCGTAACCGGAAATTATCAGGGAGACCTTGCAGAGATCAAGAATGCCTTAAATGATACAATCAGCACCATCATGAGTTATGTCAGCGAAATTGCTTCGGTACTGACGGAGATGGCGGCAGGGAACCTGCAGCAGTCCATCACAGCAGACTACAGAGGAGACTTCGTAGATATCAAGAATTCGCTTAACAACATCATAGGCTCATTAAACGAAGTCTTAGGAGACATAAATGATGCATCCGATCAGGTAGCCTCAGGATCAAAACAGGTATCAGACGGAAGCCAGGCACTGTCACAGGGATCAACGGAGCAGGCAAGCTCCATCGAAGAACTGACGGCATCCATCGTAGAGATTGCATCCCAGACCAAGCAGAACGCCATAAACGCTAATCAGGCCAATGAGCTTGCGACAACGGCGAAAGACAATGCAGCATCAGGAAATGAGCAGATGAAAGAGATGTTAAACTCCATGACGGAGATCAATGCATCGTCTGCCAATATCTCAAAGATCATCAAGGTTATCGATGAGATTGCCTTCCAGACCAACATCCTGGCGCTGAATGCGGCTGTAGAGGCAGCAAGAGCAGGCCAGCACGGTAAAGGGTTTGCAGTAGTTGCTGAGGAGGTCAGAAACCTGGCAGCCAGAAGTGCCAATGCAGCCAAGGAAACCACGGACCTAATCGAAGGCTCCATCACAAAGGTACAGATGGGAACAAAGATTGCCAACGAGACAGCAGAAGCGCTGGTAGAGATCGTAAACGGCGTAGACAAAGCAGCCAGACTGGTGGCCCAGATTGCCACAGCATCAAACGACCAGGCAACAGGGATCTCGGAAGTGAACAAGGGAATCGAACAAGTGTCCCAGGTTATCCAAAACAACTCGGCAACGGCAGAGGAGAGCGCAGCGGCAAGTGAAGAGCTATCAGGCCAGGCAGAACTGCTTAAAGGCATGGTCAGCAGATTCACATTGAAGAAGAATTCCGGACGCACATCAGGGCATGAGGCTAAGATGCTGTCTGATGGAAAAGATCAAAAGTCGGCCAAAGCCGGCAGACCTAAAATCCTGCTGAGTCAGGACGAAGCTGACAAATATTAGTCCCCAAAAGGGCGAAAAAGAAGTGCGCCAGCTTAAGGAAATTTAAAACAAGATATGCCTTGGAAGAAAGGACAATAACTAATTAAGTTTTCAAGGTCACTGCCGATATATAGATATGAGAATATTTATATATCGGCAGTTATATTTGATTAACGAAATCATTAAGGGGTTAAAAAATGAATACAAAAAGTAAGATTCGTGTACTAGTCGTGGATGATTCCCTTTTGTTTAGGGAGACTCTCGCTCGTGAAATCGGAAAAGACTTAAGCATAGAAGTCGTCGGCACCGCTGAAGATCCCTTTATTGCAAGAGATAAAATACTCGAGCTTGAGCCGGACGTGGTTACCCTTGACGTAGAGATGCCGAAAATGGACGGCATAGCCTTTCTAAAAAAGCTTATGCCCCAGTATCCTCTTCCGGTAATCGTGGTCAGTTCCGTTGGCAGCAATGTTTTTGATGCCCTGAACGCTGGCGCTGTTGACTTTGTTACAAAGCCGGATTTTCAGAAGCCAGGCGGTCTGAGTTCCTTTGTGAACGAGCTTGTTATAAAGATCAAGATCGCATCAACGGCCAAAGTGGGCAACCATAAAAAAGATTATGTTCCAGTAAAATTAAAGTCTGGCAATAGTAGTGCGATTCATGATAAAATCATTGCCATAGGCGCATCGACAGGTGGAACGGAGGCGACATACGAACTGATGAAAGCGCTCCCCAGAGATATGCCGGGCATTGTCATCGTACAGCATATGCCTCCGGTTTTCACGCGTATGTATGCAGAAAGGCTGAATAATTCGTGCAAACTGGCCGTCAAAGAAGCAGAAAACGGTGACTTGGTAAGGCCGGGAAGCGCCATTGTCGCTGCCGGCGAGTATCACATGGAGCTAGCAAAAAGTTCAGAGGGGTTTTATATAAAATCGAGGCAGGGGGAAAAAGTCAGCGGGCATTGCCCTTCCGTGGATGTGCTCTTTCAATCCGTTGCTACGGCGGCAGGAAAAAATGGGATTGGCGTCATCTTGACGGGTATGGGAAACGACGGGGCTAAGGGTCTGCTTGCCATGAAGAACCAAGGGGCCTATACCTTTGGACAGGATGAAAAATCCAGTATTGTTTATGGAATGCCAATGGTGGCCTACAATATCGGTGCCGTGAGGATGCAGCTGCCTCTGAATAGAATTGCTCAGGCGCTCTGCGACTACCTTGAATTATAAATGAAAATAACGATTGTCCTAAAAAGACGAGATAAAAACGATGACCTGCACCTTGAGAGGAGAACCAATTCATGTATAGCCCAGACTCGACCATAGATTTATCTCTACAGACGTCTCAATTAAAAGCCATGCTCGATAACGTGCCTTTTGCGGCCTGGTTTAAGGACCGTGAGGGCAGATACCTCGCAGTCAACCGAAAAGAAGAAGCCGTATCAGGATACAAGGAAAAGGACATGAAAGGAAGGAAAGATCATGAGCTTTTTGATAAAGCCTTCGCTGACCTTATGTCAAAAAGAGAATTTGAGAGCATCACACTAGAAAGACAAACCTTATATGAAGATCATTTTCAAAACGGCTGCTGGGAAGAACTTTTCATAAGCCCTGTATTTGATGCATCTGGTGTTGTGATTGGTACAACAGGACTTTGCCGGGATATAACGGATAGAAAGAAAAGTGAAAGCGAAATCGACTTTCTTAAGCATAATGATGTGTTGACGGGACTTAAAAACAGAATCTCTTTTGAAAAGGCATTAATTGAGCATGATCGACCTTCGGGGCTGCCGCTTTCCATTATTATGGTGGATGTCAATGGGCTTAAGCTGACTAATGACATGTTTGGCAATCATGAAGGAGATAGACTGCTTAGACAAATTGCAAGCATTCTTTCAAGGTTCACAAGGAAGGGAGACGTCACTGCCAGAATCGGCGGAGATGAATTTTGCATTGTGCTGCCGAAAACACCTCAGCAGACTGCAAAAAAGATAAGCAGCCAAATCATGAAGGTTTGCGAGGAGCTAGAAGGAGAAGGCAGCAAAGAAGCCATTTATCCAAGCGTTTCCGTTGGATACGCCACTAAAAACGAGCTAGATGAAACGATGATTGATGTCATGGCTGAAGCGGAAGAGTTGATGTATAAGCGCAAGCTTTTGGAGCGCAAAAGCCTTCACAGCTCAGTGGTTTCCTCAATAAAAATGACGCTTTTTGAAAAAAGTCATGAGACTGAAGAACACGCTGAAAGACTTGTAGAACTGTCTAAAAGAGTTGGCCTTGAAATGGGACTTGACGACAGATGCCTTAATGAGCTGAATCTACTGGCATCACTTCACGATATTGGGAAAATGGGCGTTCATGATCATATTTTAAGCAAAACGGGCAAACTGACTGAGACGGAGTGGGCCGAAATTCGAAGACATCCAGAGGTAGGATACAGAATCGCCCAATCCTCGCCGGAACTTTCCAACATAGCCAATTATATACTTTGCCACCATGAGCGGTGGGATGGAAAGGGCTATCCCCAAGGGCTGAATAAGCGTAACATTCCTTTGTTATCAAGGATTCTTGCTGTAGTCGATGCCTATGACGCTATCACCCAAGATAGAGTTTATAGAAAAGCAGCGCCAGAGGATCTTGCTATACTCGAAATTATCAAGCATTCTGGTTCTCAATTTGATCCTGATGTTGCTATTGTATTTATCAAGACCATAAAGGACAAATTGTCATAGACTCGGCTAAAGCCTATGTATCATGTTTAAATAGTAAAAGTGTCAGCAAGGAGATGTTGAAGTGGATGTTTATGTAGCAAGGCAACCTATTTTCGATAAGCAGATGACTGTTTTTGGCTATGAACTCCTGTATAGGAGAGGTACAGCCAACAACTTTTATGAAGGTCATGATGATGACAGTTCAACGGTTGATGTGATTTACAACGCATTTCTGGTTATGCAGTTTAAGGAATTGACCGAAGGAACAAAAGCATTCATCAATTTCTCGGGAGCGCTGATTGAAAAAGGGATCCCCTATCTCCTGCCAAAAGAAACCATTGTCATAGAACTGCTTGAGACAGTTGCCTCAACGGATAACATTATTGAAGAGTGTAAAAAATTAAGGGGACAGGGATATACCATAGCGCTGGATGATTTTACGTTTAACGAATCCCAAATGGCATTACTCGAAATTGCCGATATTGTCAAAGTTGAATTCCAACTGATTCCTCATGATATACAACATAAGCTTATAGCTAAGTATGGGCATAAAATCAAATTCATTGCCGAAAAAATAGAAACCCGGGAAGAATTTCATCAGGCGATAAAAATTGGCTTTGATTATTTTCAAGGGTATTTTTTTAGCAAACCTGTGATTTTGACAGGGAAAGAAATAAAAAATCTGAGTCCTAACCTCATCCAAATTATTGGAGAACTCAATAAACCTGAGCCAAGATTTGATATCGTTTCGGGCTTGATTGAACGGGATCTGGGGCTTTCCTACAAGCTGCTTAAACTTGCCAATTCGATTCATTATGCGACAAGCCAGGTATTCACTTCGATCGGTGATGCCGTAGTCAGGCTTGGTATAGAAGAGTTAAGACGCTGGATCTATCTTCTGATGATGCGAAGCATCGGAAGTATCGAAAATAGGGAACTGATTAAAACAAGCATAATAAGAGCAAAACTCATGGAGCTTCTCGCCATTGAGATGGGATTCGGCCCTAAAAGCTATGAGTTTTTCCTGACGGGGATGTTTTCTTCCATTGATGTTCTTCTTAACAGAGAAATGGAAGATATCCTTGAAGAGCTTTTACTTTCAGTTGATGTATGTGAAGCATTAATGGGGTATCATAGTGATATGAGACTGATTTTGAATAATATCCTCATATTTGAAAGAGCTAATTGGGACAAATGGGAGGTGGTGCAGCTGAAAAACATTGACAAATGCATCTCTAAGGAAAAGTTTATGGACCTGTATTTTGAGGCCATCGTATGGACGATGGATATGAATGTGACATAAAAAAATAGAAGGTGGCGAAATTGTGATGACAGTTCGTGATAATACAGATCAAAGTTTAAATACCCCGGAAGATAGCACTGTAAAAAACAGCCAGGCAGATTTGGCAGACCAGCAAGTCGCTGAATTAATAAAAGAGAGCGGCCAAATGACGGCCGAAATGACGACTAAATTAAAATCTGTTGATGCCATAGCGAATAAAACAAATCTCCTAGCTATAAATGCATCCATTGAGACCATTCACGCTTCAATGTTGCTTGGGAGCTTTGAGGAAATTCTTGCGCAGAATATGCTGATTCAAGCCAAATTAACAGCGAAAATTCTAGAATTCGATAGGTCTTTTAACAATGAAACCTGTATTGAATTTGCCAAAAGCACTGGTATTGAGGAAATTTCCATCACAAATGGTGATGGAATAGTTGTTTTTTCAAATGATATTAACCGGATCGATGTTAAATTAGCCACCCCTGCCATGCTTGAACTCCTAAACAAGCCAGAGCAGGATGTCGTCCTGCCATCCATATCAAGGGGCATAGGTGGTTTTGCTTTTAAAGTCATCGGCGTTACTAGAAGGGATGAACCAGGGATAATTCAGTTTGGCAGTCAATATGTCAAACCTGAAGGTCAAATGGCCATCGATGGCTTTGGCGTGGTAGCGAGAGAGGCAAAGAGGCTTGCAGATGAGGCTAAAGTCATAGCCAAAGAATTAGCCAGCTTGATCTTTGAGATGAAAGGTAAAACAGAAAAACTCGACGAAAATGCTCAGAGCATCGAAACCCTTTCGGAGTCTTATCGGGCCATAAAGAGTGCGCTGTCAATGATCTTAAATGTTTCAAAGCAGACGAATTTGCTCGGCGTTAGGGCAGCAATTGAAGCTGCTCATTCCACAAACGATAAAATGGATTTCGACGAATTATTGAATAAAAACATGCTGATTCAAGCAAGGATGATGTCCATAATACTGGACCTTGAGCCCACCATAGATAATGACCAAATCGTCGAGCTGGCTGAATATACGGGCATCGATGAATTTTGGATTTCTGACAACCAAGGCATGGTGATCTTGACCAACATAGAAGGCGGGGCCGGTTTCGTCTATAAAAATGAGGGGCAAACTGCGCCATATATTAAACTGCTGAACAACCCAACCCTCATCGTGACGGCACCTCCTGAAAGAAGAGCCCTTGATGGAAACGTGTTTAAATATGTGGCAATTGGTAGAAAAAGCACCGGCGGCTTCATACAGGTTGGCAAAGCTTCCAAAATGTATGGAAACAGTACTGCCGATGGTTTTGCCGTCGTAGCCAAGCAAATAAAAACTTTGGCGGAACAGTCAAAAGAGATTACTGCTGAGATGCTGGATATGTTAGACTTAATGAATCAAAAGGCAGCAGCAACTAAAGAAGCCCTCCACGTCAAGCATTCAAAGGGTTAATAGGAAAAAATGCAAGTGTAGCGTGGAATGACTTTCCAGTTTAACCACAGCATTAGGAGCTCAGATGAAACACATTGATTATTATAGAATTCTGCAGGTCCATCATGATGCAGGACAAGAGGTGATAGAGGCTGCGTATAGGCGACTATCAAGAATGCATCATCCGGACGTCAATAGAAGTCCGTTTGCCTTAGAAAAAATGAAAACAATCAACAATGCCTATGAAATCCTGGGGGATATTGAAAGAAGACGGGCATATCATATAGAGTGGCTGGAGAGAGTGCCACTAGTCAGTCGATATAGAGCTGAACGCATGAATCCGAGCGCGAAAGACCAGGCAGAAGATATCGTAGAAGCTTATTTCGGCGACTTGCTTAATGAGGAATGGGAGAGTGCTTATTATAAGCTCACTTTCTCTGACAGATCAAGGATTCCTTTAACTGATTTTATTGAATGGCGTCAGGCGGTGTCTCTTGTCTTTAGGATTGGTTCTTTCAGGCTCAAGTATTTTAGTGGCTATAAAGACTGCGACTATGCTGGAGAGGTTTATAGCGAAATACGTCATTATTCGGTGACGGTCAGTGAAATGAATATTGAATCGGGAACCGTGAGCGAGGAGACTACACAAAAATATGTTGCCTATGATCATGGAAGCTGGAAAATATGCCTAGGTTACTCAGATCTTTCACCAGTTATTTTGAAATTCAGACAAATAGCAGAAAGCAAAGCTGAAAATAAGGCTGAAAAAATAGAAGATGAAGCCTATTCTGAGGCGGGCATACTTATGGATGCTGATACCAGGGTTTTGAGTCGAAAAGGGTTCTTAGCCCTCGCTGAACATGAAATAATGAGAAGTAAACGCTATGAAGGACCATTAACTATGATTACCGTCGGCATGGCTGACGCCAATCAAAAGAAACATGATTCGGACCACGAAACTGCCCGGGAAACAGCTCGGGAAACAGACCAGGACCTTTTTATGATGGCTGTAATCCACACTATTGAGACCATTCGCTGCAACACAAGAGAAACGGACTTAGTGGGAAGATGGAACAAAACGCGTTTGGCAATCATACTGACGGAAACTGCGTTAGAAAGTGCAGCCGTGGTTTTTGACAAACTGCTGGCCCTCATACAGACATGTGCTCAGGGGCGGTTTGACCTTTACGCTGGTATCTCAAAACTTAACGAAAAGCTTGAGGACGTGGCCTTATTTGACCTAATTGAAGAGGCTTTTAGTGCAGCTCCAAAAAGAATCATTAAAGAAAGCAAAGCCGAGACGGAGGCGGATCCTAAAATCGGTAAATATAATCTTAATGACATCTTGGGATTCAACCGACCGAAAATGCCCAGAGTTTAGTCTCTATTGAAAGCGGACGCGGTCGGCAACTCTGGCTATAAACTCTGAATTGACAACTTTGATATTTTCTTTTGTGAGATCGTAGCCGAGCAGGGCGCTCATTTTTTCGCTAGAGCCTCTATCTAGGGCGGCATCTAGAGCGTTTCTCATAGACCTCTCCACGTTCATAGGGACTGTGTCGAACTTGTCTGCAACTGCGGGATAGAGCCTTTTCATCACTGAGCTGATCAAGGTAATATCTTCTGAGACCATGCAAATAGCTTCCAAAAGATACTGAAACCCTTTCAAATGAGAGGGAACGCCGACTTCATCCAGGATGCCGGTTACTTTGGCGGCAGTGCTTTCTTCGGTTTTAAAAGAAAGATTCTCATTGTTGACAGGCCTTGAAATCGGAGCATTAGCGGCAGTAAATACCCCAGAGCCCAGTTGCCTGATTCTTGAAGCCAGAAGCTCAAGGTCGAAAGGCTTTACGATATAAAAGGTCGCTCCGAGATTGATAGATAGCGTTGTGATTTTATCCTGGCTTAAAGCAGATAGAATAATGAATAAGGGTTTTCTTGGCATATCTAAAAGATTGACCTTTTCGAGAACGCCAAGGCCATCGAGATTTGGCATAATGATATCCAAAATGACGACGTCCGGTTCTAAATTCCTGATGATTTCTACGGCTTCAAGACCATCTCTGGCGATGCCGGAAACAAGAAAGCCATCTTGAGAGTCTAAGTACTCCTGTAGAATATCTGTGAAATCCTCGTTGTCATCTGCAATCACGATTCGAATATCATTTGGCATTTTCTTTGATCTCCTTTACTTCATTATTTGAATTTGGGAAATAAATATCT
>JANYJS010000141.1 GCA_025361765.1 Bacillota bacterium | reverse complement strand
TGAAGTGTTGATGTCCAACTTAATCCTTTTGTAGAGGTATCCCTCGCCTTCGAGCATATCCAGATTTGCAAGGATTTCTCCATCTATGTCGTAGATTTCACCCTTGATCTTTTGTCCTGCATAGGGTTTCACGCCCGGGTAGCTTCCAAGATCATAAATAGCATAATTATTTATTATAGCCTTGGTGCAGAAGTTGGCATTATGCAGAAAATGGCTATGATTTCTCTGTCCATACAAAAGCGTTCCATAAACGAACACTTTCATATTACTGGTTGTTTCACTTTTATCCATAGTATTTTCCTTTACTTAAAGCGGAGCGGCAGCTTAATTCAACGGATCTGAATAGGCTGCCATATTTATCCGTATTCTATCACCTAAAGCGGCAATATATCGCCACAAACCAATTTTTCATAGTGACTATTTATTATCTGCGCCACCGCCAACCAGTATCCTTTCTATCAGCTTATAAAGAGTCGCATCGGCTGCAGATTTCTTCAGCTCGCACTCCCAAACGGTAATTACGTTCCAGCCCAAAGCTTCCAGCTTCTGTGTATTCTCGATGTCGCGACTTTTGTTCCTTAACAGCTTTTCCGTCCACCATTCCGTTCTGGACTTTGGCATGGTTGCGTACTTGCAGTTTTCATGCATATGCCAAAAGCAGCCGTGAACAAACAGGACGGTTTTATACTTATTCAACACGAGGTCGGGATGCCCCGGGAGGGTCTTGACATGAAGTCTGTACCTGAATCCATGGGCATGGAGATACTGTCTAACCAGCATTTCCGGCTTCGTGTCCTTGCTCCTTATGCGGGACATATTATAGCTTCTCTGTTCTTCAGAAATTTTATCCATCTCTGTTTCCTTTATCTTATGAACTTTGCTGCATGCTTTTTAGTTCAGCCCTTCTCCACAAAAAAGATCTCAGTCTTCCCCACTTTTTCTCCCGTAGCCAGCTCCCAGGCTTCCTTGTATGCGTCCAGCTGGGATTGGTAGAGTTTGATCAACTCGCTTTTGACCTCAGTTTTGGCGCAGGTTTTGTAGTCTACGATAGTCCAGCCGCCAGCCTCAAGAAAGACGAGGTCGATGGCGCCGCTGACGTAGCAGTCCTGTTCGAATTGGGTTTCGCTGAAGCTGCTGCCTGCTGGGACCTTGATGGACAGGGGCACTTCCGTGTAGACGGTTTTAGAGGCCTGAATTCTACACCATAGGCTGCTGATCTGAAATTGCGCGGCTATGCTATGGAGCAGCTTTTCTGTGATTTCCTTTTGGCCGATCTGAAGAGCGATGAAGGGGATCATGGCTTCTAGTGCCTTGTCTCCCTTGATCAGGCCTTCGAAGACCTTGTGAACCGCAGTGCCCAGGTCCGTTCTGATGGTTTTAAGCACCTCCTGGTCCCCCTCCATGAAGATTTCCATGCTATTGCCCAGAATCTGGTCCGGATCCGTTTCGGGAAGGCTTCTGACTTCATCCTTGTCCTTGCGTTTTTTCTTCTCGGATGGGGTGTAGATCTGATAAGTGGCGCCCAGGTTGCTGAAGGCCGTTTTGGTTCTGCCCAGGATTTCGCCTAAGGTTCCCGCATTGGCTGTTTGGCTATTGATCGGGTCTGATGTATCCTCTGCCGCATCTCTTACTATATCGTCAGCTTCAAAACCTGCCTCGAGAATCATCCTGTCCAGGTGCTGGACCAGTTCTCTGGCGCGCTGCTGGTCTTCGGTTTCGGCCTTGAGCAGGGGCGCCCAGGGGCTGCTTTTGGCAGCGCTGTCGCTGATGATGAGCATGTTGCGGGCGCGGGTAGCCGCCACGTATAGGAGTCTGTCCCGCTCGGCCAGGTCTCTGGCTAGGGCTGTTGGCTTCACGCTTTCCCAGGCGGAGGGCTGCACCGTATCCTTGCTGTTGTATCTGCCGAGTCTGAGGCAGGCAATGCCGTAGAGCTTGCCGCCCGGCTCCATTTCCCTGGTGCGGTCCACGTAGAAATCCGGCTGCATGGTCTTGCCGCCGCAAGGCGCCGCCAGGATGACCACCGGCGCTTCGAGGCCCTTGGCCTTGTGCAGGTTCATCATTCTCACCGCGTTATAATTTTCGCCTTCAAGCTCCAGGTCCTCTTCATAGCCGGCTTCGATCATGGTGCTGATTTCCTCGATGAATTGATTGAGATCCCAGACATTGGTCAGCTTCTGCATTCTCACCCTTTCGATGAGGCTATAGAAGCTGCCCAGCTCCCCTAGCTTATAGCCGGAATAAAGCATTCTGGCTGTGAACCCTAACTCCTCGATGATGCGTTCTGCCGCAGCCGAAGGCACCATTTTTTTCATATAATAGGCGAAGCCTTTGAGCAGGACGAAGGCTTTGCTCAGGCGATCAAGCAGCGCCAGGGTCACCGCCGCCTTGGCTTGATCCTCTCTGGCACTATAGCCTCTCTCAAGTGCCGCGATATCCGCATAGATGTTGAAATGCCCGCCGGCCTCGTGATACCTGAAAAGCTCCTCATCAGTAAAGCCGAAGGAGGGTCCTCTCAGCACCTTATAAAGCAGGGCGTTCTCCTCAGGATAGGCCAGCATCCTTACCACATCAGCAAAGCCCATGAATTCCGGGGTGCGTTTCACTACATCGGCGCCCACTACCTTGACGGGAATGCCTGCTTCGGACAAGGACTTGGCGTGGGTAGTCAGAGCTGCCTTCTTCATATAAAGGATCATGATATCCCGATATTGGATGGGTCTGGCTTCATAGGTCCCCGGCTCACTGCCGGGTACGGTAATCAGACTGCCGCTAGTCAGATAACGGATGATGCGTGAAATATGAGCAGAGTCCCCTTGGATGACCTCCGCGACCTTTTCTCTGTCAACCTTGTATTTGTAGACGCCGCCAAGGGTACCCGGAAGGCTAGCCGTCACCGTATCCATTCTGGAGAATTCCGCCTGGGTTGCCAGGGGGCTTTTATCCGAGAGCAGACCCGGGAATACGCCGTTATACCAGGCCTCCAGCTCCTTGACGGATCTGAAATTCGTGGTCAGGGCTGCCTGCCTGCCGCCGGCTTTGGTCATAATCGCCTTGAACTGGTTATAGATGTCGATGTCAGCCCTGCGAAAGCCATAAATGGACTGTTTGGGGTCGCCCACCACGAACAGGGATCCGTACAGCGGACTTGCCGCCTGCCATTCCTTCTCGAAGGGGTCCTTGCCAGCCAAATACATCAGCATTCTGGCCTGCACCGGGTCCGTATCCTGAAATTCATCCACTAGTATGGCCTTGTATTTATGCTGAAAATAGAGCCTGACCTCCGGGTGATCTCTGAGCAGGGTCGTTGCACCCTGCAGCAGATCCTGAAAATTGAGGACGGCCAGGAATTTCTTGCGTTCCAGATAGATTTTGCGTGCGGACATGACAAAGGGCACGGCCACGCTGTTATAGCCGTATTCTGACTTCAGTTCAAATAGAGCCGCCGTCGACTCATCTCTGAATACCACGAATTCTTCTGCAATTTCCTTGGCCCTTTCCTTGCCTTCCTTCTTGTCGCTCCAGCATTTCTGGGTCACCTTGATCCGCGATGGGGTATTGAAATCCTTCAGTAGCTGAAGCTTGTCGCTTAAGGACAAGGCTTTGCGGGAGGTCCTGCGAAGAAAGACCGTTATGGAATTCTGCAGGGCATCCTTTCTGTCCTCTGTCGTGGTCCCGGGCTTTGGCATTTCTTCGGCCACGGATTTCACAAGAGAGGTTAAAGCGCTAAAGACCCCGTTGACCGCCTTGCTGAATTCCTTCTCGTCGAAGGGCTTTTCATCCGGCAGCTGGAATTCCAGGTCCGGATTGTCACAGACCTTGCCAAGAAAGCTTTTCAGCACATCCTGATCTAGGCCGAAAATCTCCATGCGTGCCAGGATAACTCTGCGGCTGGCATCCGCGCTCATGACATACTCTTCCCAGACGGTTTCACGAATAGCCTTGTCCTGGCCCTCATCAAGCTCGATAAATTCCGGATCCACGCCGGCTTCGATGGGCCGCTCCCTGAGCAGCTTCGAGCAGAAGGCATGGATGGTGCCTATGAAGCATCTGTGCAGCTCGGCACTATGGGGACTGCCAGCCTTCACCAGCTCACGGTGCACCCGCTCCTTGAGCTCATTGGCCGCTTTTCTGGTAAAGGTAATAGCCACGATTTCACTGATATCGCACTGACCGGAGCTGACCAGGGCGGCGAATCTGCCGGCCATGGCGCTGGTCTTGCCGGACCCTGCGCCGGCCTCCAGGAGAAAATTCGAGTGGAGGTCATCTCGGACCAAATTTCTGTCCACGCTGTCCTTAAAAGCCTGCTGCTTCTGTTCTGTCATGATGCCTCCTCCTCTTCCCCGTCTGCCGGATTCCTGCCGGATTCAAACTGGGATTGTCTGCATATTTCGAGATAACCGCAAAGCTTGCATTGGCCAAAATCCTCATTTAAAACCTTGCTCTCGCCAAAGCCGGACTGGATGAAATCTCCCCCGGCCATCTGATCAAAGAGACTATTTAAACCCTCTTTATATTGCTCTTCCGATTCATCGCTGAATTTCACCTTGATCTTCTCATAATTGCCTCTCCTGCTGACGAAATAATAGACGGCCTCCTTGATTCTGCTATAGGTCTTCAGTCTGGGATCTCTTCTAGCCAGCTCTTTCATGGCCATATAGTAGAGGGCTGGCTGCAGGCTCTTCTCATTGAGGGCGCCCGCCGCTGGGTCGTCCAGAATGTCATAGCCATAGGTGCTGCCCGTCTTGTAATCCACGATTCTGAGGGCATCCTCCGCCTGGTATTGGTCCACTCTGTCTACGGCGCCCATGACCCTGATGGCCTTGCCCTCGCCTAAATCAAGGGCCAGATCGCCGTCAAAGCCAAATCGGTATTCTGTCATCATTGGAATAGCCAAAGCCGCCTCGAGAGCTTCATCCTCGGCAAAGGTCAGGCAATCCTCCAAAATTTCGGCTTTTTTCTTCTCTGTGAAATAGGCGCTGGCTGTGGGAAGCACCTTCTCATACTTGTCAATCAGGCTATCGGCCAGCTTTGTAATTTCCGTTGCAGCCTTATTGGCATCCTTTAAAATGGTCTCATCTTCGATGGCTTTAAGATGAAAGGCCTCGAAGATTTCATGATACAGGCTGCCGTTTTGTAGGGGATCCAGCCAGGCGATGGTGTCCAGCTGCTTTTCCTTGAATTCCTTGAGATATAGAACATTCTTAAGCAAGTATTTGTAACGGCAGCTCAGGTAGTCCGACAGGCTGCTGGCAGATTGAATTCTGCCGCTGCACCTGGGGTCAATGAGCTCCGGCAGATTCACGGATAGGCGGCCTGCCTCCTGCGCGGATTTGTCCGTTGCCATGCGCAGGTCATAAAGGGCTGGATGGCTTTCCTTCATAAGAGCCAGCACTCCGGCCTCTCCTTGGGCGCCCTGAGTGATGCCCAGTCTGACCCAGAAGTCGTTTTCATCGATGGCCTCTTCATAGGACGGCACAACAAATTCCGCCGTCGTCTCAAGTGTGCATGAGTCATTCCCCGCTTGTCCCGGATTTGCCCCTGCCTGCCCTAGCCCCTGCTCGAGTCCTGCCTGCTCCAGCATCTGGCTGTACAGGGTGGCCGGATATTGTCCCCTGTTCTCTAGGGTATCGAAATAGGAATAGCTGAGGGTCAGATTGCCGGTTATAGCGCCAAGAAAGCGATTCATGGCTTCGATATTGTCTTCGATAAGTCTGCTTGAGGCCGGCAGCCAGTCCGCCGACAATGCCAGCCGCTCTTCATCCAGCAGGATGGGATCTTCTATGGCCATACCTGGATACTTTCCGGCATCAAGGCCCAGAAGAAAGACATGTTCTCTATTGGTCCAACCGGCGGTCTTGTAGGATGCAATATGGATCTTGCCTGGCGCTGGATTCTCCACGGCGGTTTTGATCTGCTTGATCCTGTCCGTCATGATGTCCACAGCCTCTGCCACAGAGACCTTCTCAGACTTCAGCGAGCCTTTCAGCGCGTCCAGGATGCTGATATAGCCGTCGCCGTCCAGCACGTCGTTGATCTTCTTATAGGCTTCGATGATTTTGCCGATGCCCTTATAGAGGTGGTCCGCATCGATTTTTCCTTCTTCGTCCGCTACCGGAATATTGGGGAATATGTCCTTTGCCAGAAGCTCAGCCAGCCAGGTCAATGCCAGCTGCTTTCTTTTATAGATTTCTGCGCTTTCGCCTCCGGCTTCCTTCTCGCTGATTTTTCGTTCAAGATAGCGCTGATGCTGGGCGAAGGTGCCCGCATAGGTCTGTCTCTGCCACTGCAGGTTGGCGTCCTTGATGACGCCTATAATGGTCTGCCTCCCGAGAGGCAGGTCGTCTTCATTTTCAATTGAGTCAATTGAACTTCCAGGCTCTAACTCAAGCGATTTCTGTGACTCCTGTCCATCTCCTTGTTCTTGTCCCTCATTGGAGTCGTTGGCCTGAATTTTGAGCTTGATGGCTCCGCTGGCAAAGATGCTGATCAGGTCATGGGCTTTATAGTCATATTTGATCCATTTTAGCAGCGCCAGGGCCAGCTTGCCTGGGCTTGTGAAGGTCACCGGCAGGCCTGTGCCAAAGGTGATGGGCAGATTGGCCCTCACATTGGTGTTGCCCTCCCCCGGTAGATAGGTCTGGAACAGCTGATAAAGAAGCTGGGCATAGGGCTCAGCCGTAGTCACCGCCACCAGAGTCTGATCCAAGGGCAGCTTATTCAAGATGATGGACCTCATGACCGCCTTGGCTTCGTTGTACTCACCATAAGCTCTCACAAAGCTTTGACTTTTGGCCCTGATGATAAAGTCCTTGGACTCCTGGCCCTTTTCGTTGTTGGGCCAAAGATTAGCCAGCAGCTGTTCCTCGAGCCAGGCCAGCTTCACGCCAGGCATGACATAGCAGGCCGCACATTCCTGCTTGCCCGAATTGATGGCATTAAGCGCCATGACGATGACATCGGCCTGATCCGCGTAATTCTCCGCTTTCAGAAAGGCCTCATAGCGCTCAAGAATTTGCCCTAGATCCTTCTTTTTCTGTATATGAGTCAGGGAATCCAGTTTGATGGCGCCGGTGCCAATGCCCGCGCGCTTTAAGCTTAGGACGCCGGCACTGATGGTTCTGGCCAGGCCCGGGGTGATGGCGGAATTGCCAAAAAACTCAAGGGTGCCTTCCTGGGAAAGCCTCCCCATAATTTCTCCGATGATATCCGCAGCATCGTTGTAACCGATGACTTTGGTGCCAGAAGCTATGAGCGAAGGCTCCGCCCATTCCATAGCAATAGAACCCGCGGACATAACCCTCAGGTTCACGGCATTAATACCACTGTCATTAAGATATTTTAGAATCTGGCCCTTCATTCTGAAGGCTGGAATGATCAGAATTTTCTCCTGGGTTGGGAATTTGAGACACATACTTCTGATGGCTTCTAGGGCTTTTAACATAAAAGCTTCACCTCATAACTTGGTCGAATTTGATCTCATTTATTCTCAATGATTGGATTAAAAAACTAACAAAAAATTTCGAATTAACGGATAGATTATATCAAATAGCGCTAAACATTACAATGCTTTCCAATACTTCCTAGACTGCCTGAAAGCACCTGTTAAAAATGATAGTAAAAATATCTGTAGAGATCTCATTCCACACTTCCAATCCTTAATTTAAAATCAGTTTAGGTGATGACGGCTGGCTTGTCATCCCCATCCACCATCACTTAAATCTAATCAAATCACATTTTACGATGCAAAAAGTGTATCAAATTCACACTTTTTCGTTGCAAAAAGTGTATAAATTCCCCACTTTTTAGAACATGACCCGTTTAATGATTTGTGGCCTTCTTTCCTCCCATTGCCGAGAGGTCGACTGGCCCCGCTTTATCAGTCCTTTCAGTCTTGACCGCTTTACCCGTCCTTTCAGTCTTGACCGCTTTATCAGTCCTTTCAGTCTTGACCGCTTTACCCGTTTTTATCGGCTTTACCTTCGCCTTAGCATCCTCTTTCAAGCTCTCGTCCCAGTCCTCCTTGATGGTGCCGGATTGTCTGTAGAACGAAATATTTTCTGCGACATTCTGGTACATCATGGCTGAGCCTTCACGGCTTGCCGTATAATTGGTGCTGCGATCTCTTCGGATGCCCATCTTCTCACCCTCGGCAGCTGCATCGATGTTGGCGCCGAGGAACAGGAATTCCCAGTGGTATTTCTCGGATTGGTAGTCGATCATTTTTTTGATGGTCGAATAGGAATACTCGCAGCTGGCATTCTCGTAGCCGTCGGTAATGATGACGAAAATGACTTTGCTGGCTTGATAATCTTCTTTAAGGCTCCTTACTCTGCCGATGGTGATGTTGATGGTCTTGCCGATGGCGTCAAGCAGCGCGGTGGAGCCTCTGACAAAGTAGTCCTTGCTGGTCAGGGGGTTGATATGTCTGATGTCGATGGCGTTGTGCAGGATTTCAAAGTAGTCGTCAAAGAGCACGGTGGTAACCAAGGCTGCCCCAGCTTCCTTCTTCTGCTTATCGATGAAAGCGTTGTAGCCGCCGATGGTATCTGCGGTCAGATGGCCCATTGAGCCGCTCCGGTCCAGGATGAAAATAATTTCTGTTAGGTCCTTGTTCAATTAAAGCACCTCCTGTGTCTTTTGATTGGCCCTAGTGATCAAACAACTTTTAGGCCGAATCGATTTGCTTGATATACAAATAATATCAGGCAACATGGCGATATATTGTCATATACCCTGTGCCGGAAAAAATTATTTTTGCACATATTTGCGAAAAAGAATCCATTGCCTCAAGCCCTCTGTTTTGATATCATAAGACTTATAAAGGAAGGTGTTTTATATGAGTGAAGATATGCTTAATCAGATAAAAATCAGACCCGCCACGGCCCAGGATATTGGCCGAATTGCAGAAATAGAGTCCGTTTGCTTCCCGGCTGCTGAGGCTGCTTCTTTGGAGACTCTCACTGAGCGTTTTGAAGCTTTCCCACAAAATTTTCTAGTGGCTGAGCTAGGTGGCAGACTCATTGGGTTTATTAACGGCTCCGCCACCTCAAGTCCGGTGCTTTATGACGATCTCTTTCACGGCACCAGTCTTCATGAACCCCAGGGACCGAATCTGACGGTTTTCGGCATAGATGTTGATCCGGCTTTTCAAAGACGCGGCGTAGCGGCCGAATTGATCAGGCAGTACATCGATAAAGCCACTCAGGATGGTCGAAAAACCATCATCCTGACCTGCAAAGAACATCTGATTCACTATTATGCCAGCTTTGGCTTTACCAGCAGCGGTCTTTCAGACTCTACCCACGGCGGAGCAGTCTGGTATGACATGACCCTACTCCTATAAAAATATTAGAGAAAGGCAAATATGAGCATTTCAGCCGTTAAAAAATATTTCACTGAAAACAGTCTGCCTTTAAACGTGATAGAATTCAGCACGAGCACTGCTACCGTTGAGCTAGCAGCTAGTGCTCTTGGCGTTGAACCGGCAAGGATTGCCAAGACCATGGCCCTTCGCCTCAAGAATCGCGATATCCTCGTGCTGGCGGAGGGCCAAACACCGCGGTCAAGATTGACGTCGATTTCCTCCAAATTATAACCAGTGCCACCTTTATCGATGTCTGCACAGCCTCCATATAAATGATTTTTACAGTTCAAATCCATCTTGGCAAACCCTCTTATCCCTTGCTATATAAGACTTTACAGAAACGTAACCTAAATTTAACAAAGGTTTTTGGGTTAAACGCCCCAGAGTGTGGTATACTTACATAGAAGTCTTGAGAAAGGAGACAGAAAGTCTTGAGAAAGGAGACAGAAAGTCATGATGAAAAACAAAAGCAAATTGATTCATTTAAGTGCTAAAGGTCTTGGACGAAATGGTCCGAAAGTATTAGTAAACTTGGATTCATCAGTCAAAGTGCTGAAGCTGGATAATGCTCAAAGAGTTGAGAACCTTTACACAGCAGCCATGAGCGGAAAATAAGAACAGCCGTTAGTAAAATTTCAAATTAAGTTTTAAAAGAAGTATCGCTTTAAAGCGATAATTTTTTTACAATAAATTCTCTTCGTGGCATAATATAATAAAAGCGCAAATAAAGTGATTTGAGTAATATTGTTCAAAGGGAATATCATTCAAACTGGATTAATATTGAATAATAGAGATTGGGAAAGGATACACTGGTGCATTTATGGAGAATTTTGTTTTTAAGAATACGACGACCATTATTTTCGGACGGGACACAATAACTAAAGCCGGCCAAGAGGCTTTAAAATATGGCAAAAGCGTTTTGCTTGTTTATGGTGAAGGCTTTGTCAAAAGGGCTGGGATTCTTGATAAGGTTCTTGCCTCTTTGACAAGTTCAGAACTCAAGATAACTGAATTCCCCGGTGCTATGCCAAACCCCACCTTGTCTCATGTCCAAAAGGGCATCGACCTTTGCAGAGATAACGACATCGACTTTATTCTGGCTGTCGGCGGCGGTAGTGCTATTGACGTGGCCAAGGCAATTGGCGTTGGCGCCTTATATTCCGGCAATGTCTGGGATTTATTTGATATGATTGCCTTTACCACAGAGACAATTCCCGTTGGGGTGATCCTGACCGTACCGGGTACAGGCAGCGAGTCCAGCAACAGCTGCGTCATCACCAATGAGAAGACCTTGATCAAGCGCGGTCTCAATGATGATCTCATCAGGCCTGTATTTGCCATTATGGATCCTGAACTTTCCTACTCTCTGACCAGCTATCAGACGGCCTGCGGCTTAGCCGATGCCATGTCTCATGTCATGGAGCGCTATTTTACAGCTACGCCCAATGTGGATTGCACCGATAGAATGTGTGAGGCCTTGCTTAAAAGCCTTATTGCCAATGGGCCCATTGCCATAGCATCGCCAGATAATTATGACGCCCGGGCGGAAATTCTCCTAGCCAGCAAGTTTGCCCACGACAATACCGTCGGCGTTGGCAGAATCGGTGATTTCTCCACCCACAAACTCGGCCATCAGCTCAGCGTTTTTTATGACATGGCCCATGGCGCCTCCGTGGCTCTGATGTTTCTCGCCTGGATGCGCTATGTCTATGAGCAGGATCTGGACCGATTCGTGAAGTACGCAGAGCGCGTCTGGGATGTGCCTGCCTCTCTAGTAAATCCGGAAGCCATAGCCCTTGAAGGCATCAATAGAACCGAGTCCTTCTTTAGGTCTATGACTCTGCCAGTCAAGCTCTCCGAAGCCGGCATTCCATCTGATCGATTCGAAGAAATGTCCGAAAAGGCCACATCAGTGACCGGCGGCATCATCGGAAACTTCACGAAATTAACCACGGCCGACGTGGTGAAAATCTACAAGCTGGCAAAGTAACGGACACAAAATTGGCAATATTTAAAACATTTTAATGCGTCTCCTGTTGGAACGCAGTGCGTTCTAAATTCAATTATTTTGTTTTCCCAATTTATAACGGAGTGCGTTAAATTATTCAAATTTGGACTTTTCCAATTTGTAACGCAGTGCGTGGCGAATCCAATTGACTTTATGATTTCGCATAAATGTCGAAAGTGGTCGATCAACTGGGTGGAGATAATAGAGCCGAATATGCAAAAGCAAACTGGAGCACACGGCAGCTTGAAAGGCAAATCAACTCCTTCTTCTACTATATTGATTTGGTCTTTTATAACTATATCCTGAAGTGCTTCATTTTGGTTGATTTAAAGGTTGGTGACCTCACCCATCAGGATTTAGGTCAGATGCAGATGTATGTAAATTATTACACCCGGGAAATGAGAAACGAGGGTGATAATCCGCCAAAAGGCATCGTGCTTTGCGCTGATAAGAGTGAATCCGTAGTCAAATATACCCTTTCAGAAGAGAATTCCCAAATATTCGCCTCAAAATATCAGCTTTATCTCCCGACCGAAGAAGAACTCAAAAGAGAGCTGGAGTCTGAATGCGAGTTTTTGATTAGAGAGAATAAATTAAACTGGGGCTAATCATTCCTCTGCATCTCCTTAAGTTCAGCCTTGATTCTCTTGATCAAACTATCCGGCGACAGCACCTTGGCCATGCTCCCCATGCTGAGAATCCATGAGGTAAGTTCAGGAGTGTCTTCCATGCTGGCAGACATCATGAGATAGCCTTCATTATCGCGATAGGTTTCCTGATCGTCTCCCCAAATGCGTTCGCTCACATAATTGGACAGTGGCGGTGCTATCCTCAGCTCAAGATCAATCTTCTCACCTTTAAAAATCTGATGCCTGCCCACATGATCCCGCAGATTGAAGTCCGGCTTCTGGGTGAAGGTTTCATCCAGCACTTCGAAATTTAGAATCCGGCTCAGCTTGAAGCCTCGTATTTCTTCGCGAAGTTCGCAGAAAGCAATGCAATACCAGGAATTTTTATAGGCCACCATCCCGTAAGGGTGAATGATTCGGTAGGTTTTCTCGTTGCGGTTTGAGAAATAAACGATTTCGATTTTTTTCTTCTCTATCATGGCTGCGTTGAATTGAAGATATTTGTCCTTCTGATTGCGGATATCGTTTCTGACTCTCTCTTCCTGATAATAAACCATATTGTTTTCACAGACGTCAACATGAATGTCGCCGGCGGTGACTATTTTATCCACCGCAAAGTTAAATTCCCTTGTAAATACGTACTTGGGATCTCTCGCAAGATAATCCCTTGCTGTACTCAAGGCATTGACCTCCTCGTAATTGAGCTGCGGCACCTTAAGAACGCAGTCCTGAGGCGCAAAATATCCCCCATATTTTCCCGAAACGCTCTCGATATAGATCCCGGCAATTTCGAGGTCGCTTTTGTATTCCCGGACCATTCTCGGCGAAACCTCCAGCTTTTCTGCAATTTCACCAATTTTCATAAGTTGGCCATTTCTGGCTTGAAGCATGAATAACATTCTCAGACAATTGCTCACTCTGCTCATAGGAATCCTCCTTATGTGATCATTTACTTTTTTATAATTTGGTAATTGATATTGTGAATCATGGTTTGTGATTTTCTTTTTAACCATTAGTCCCTACAGTGCTATTATACCTCTTATTGCGGCATTATTCCGGCATAAATAAATTTTTTATTATCTTCAATTATATCCAAATAGTGCATAGTGCATAGTGCATAGCGCATAGTGCATAGCGCATAGTGCATAGCGCATAGTGCATAGCGCATAGTGCATAGCGCATAGTGCATAGCGCATAGTGCATAGCGCATAGCGCATAGTGCATAGCGCATAGTGCATAGTGCATAAAATACTTACCACATAAAGAGCGATTTATGGTACAATCAAGCCTGTGATTCCAATAGGCTTTTATATGCTGCGCACTTATTGCGTAAGGCCTTCAATACGACTTAGGAGGATATTTTATTGAGAAAATTCGATTTCCTATTTAGCCTCATCCTAGCCCTGCTGATTGTTTTTATAGCTGCACCGACGACTCGGGAAAGCTTTATAGCCTTCACTTCAGCCCATCCCTACATTGGCGGTTTTGGCAAATTCGTCATACTGGCTTCCATGGGCGAACTCCTGGCCATTAGGCTAACTGCGGGAAGCTGGACAAAGCCAGCAGGATTCATTTACAGGGCTCTAATATGGGGATTTATTGGCATGATGGTTGCCGTCATTTTCACCATTTTTGCCGGTGGCATCACAGCTGCCATGGACAAAGGTCTTCTGCCCGGTCAGGGATCAGATGTCGCCTTCGCTTTTTTTACCAGCCTGTTCATGAATCTGACATTCGGCACCAGCCTATTTCTTTTTCATCGGCTGACGGACACCTATATCGACTTGCGCTATAAAATGCCAAGATCCCCCGTTACTTTCAAACAAGTCATCAGCACTGTCGATTGGCAGAATTTTTTCTCCTTTGTCATCTGTAAAACACTGCCATTCTTCTGGATCCCGGCTCAAACGATCACTTTTATGCTCCCGCCGGAATACCGCGTCCTTATGGCGGCGGCATTGTCCCTAGCCCTTGGCCTGCTCCTATCCTTGGCGAAAAGGGGCAGCCGCAAGGAAGTGGAGGCCATATAAAATGAGAGACAATTTTATTTATTACCTAGTCATAATCAATGCTTTCACAGCCCTTCTCTCAACTTTGGACAAAAGGGCGTCCATACGCAGAAAAGCCCGAATTAGCGAAAAAACCCTGCTTTTATGTGCCGCACTTGGCGGGAGCGTTGGTCTCTATCTGTCCATGTATGCTCTCCGGCATAAAACAAAACACGCCAAGTTTTACCTTGGCGTTCCGGCGATCATCTTGATTCAATTAGTTCTGATCTGGCAGCTTTATTTGAAGTTCTAGGCACACTTGTCTTTTAGACTTCGAAGTAGGCTCTTATGGCTTCTTCGATTCTATTTCTTTGTGATTCATCTCCAAGAATTCCTGCTTTATTTAAAAACCCTTCATGTGAAAGGGTTCTCACTTGGTGCACCATAGCAATCGAATCTTTTGAAAGGCCTGTTTCTTTAGCCCCAAGAAGCACCTCCGAAGGAAAAACTCTTGATCCTTCTTTGTGTGAAGAGAGTGGCAGTACCGTAGATACTTCAAGACGATGGTTGATAGCATCGCTGGAAATAATCAAAACTGGTCTCGCACCTTTTTGCTCGCTGCCAATTACCGGGCTTAAATCACAAAAGAAAATATCCCATTTATTTACCATTCGCTAGGCACCTCACAATCAGTGAAATCAAAGTCGGCTTGGCACTCCATTGTTCGCTTGATAAATCCTTCATCCTGTGCGGCCTCGATAATTTGGCTTTCATAAAGTTCCTTTTTTTGAGCACTAAATACTGCTCCACGGCTTCGCGGATGCCATAGTTTATAGATGGAATTGCCTTCTCAGCAGCAAGCTCTTTCAAAGATTCTACGTATTCTAACGGAAGTACAGAAGTGTATTTGATGGTATTATTTATAAAATGAAATTCTGCTTTAAGATGGTACTATTACTTTTATTAATTGACATCCCACAACTAGAAGCTAATACATTTTGGTATTCCAGTCTAAGCAGGCCGACCAGCATCGTTGGAAAGGGAGAGGCTGGAACAAAAACAGAATTTACCTATAGCATGATGGGCATGCATTTTCCTGTAACCATTGAGGTGACCTTAGATCAGCCGGGCCAAGAGGAAAGCCACTGGGAAGGCATTATTAGAGGCCCCATCACCGGCAAACAGCATAAAACCTATCTGACTAAGGATGATGGCACCGAAGTGACTTATGAACTAGAATTGTCAGTCCCCACTAGTCTATTGGGTAAAGTTGCCAACGTCCTCTTCATTCATAGGGTTGAAGAAAATGCTTTGGTTCAGACTTTGGCTAATCTTAAGATTCTTTGTGAACTCGATGATTAGCACTAACTTTGCAAATCTAGACGAGGGTTTGATTGTTAAGACGATAATCAGATCCTCTTCTTCTTTTGCCTTATTTTTCTAACACTTATTCTAACTTCTATTGATAACGCGTTAGATTATGTTAGATAAAGGAGGTGCATCATTATGTTATTTAAAGACACTGATGGAGATAAATTTGAAGATTTACGTTCGCTTATACAAGAATTAACTTTTGTGGTAGCACAATCCGAATTCAAAAAATATGATATTGAATTTACGGATATTCAAATGAAAACCCTTGGTCTTACTAATATAAAAAATATTTATACTAATCTGGGGCTCCTACTATCCGACCAATGTATGCATACAATAAAGGCAGCCGTTTTTTCCGGGCTAGAGAAAACTACATTTAAAGACAGGCGAGAATTTTCCGGGTCTATTCTTAAACAACTTGAAAATGCTTTTGTGATATCTCTGCCAAATTTGAACGAACAATCCATCCAAGATATGAATAAGTCAAACAAAGGCATACCTAAGCCAAACGTCAAAACCCTTCTTGATTATCTTGACTCAAATGGGCGCTTAAAAAGAAAAGATGCTGAAAAATTGCTGCATATAGGGCAAACCTCCGCAGGCAAAATGCTTGCTGAAATGGTAAAGGCAAATAAAATTCAAATATCTGGCTCTGGTCGAAATACCTTATATATATTGCCGGATGACAATCGGTAACCATAAAATAAGTCAATAAAGAAACCACAAACCGCCATGCCTTATGAGCAAAGCGGCTTGCGGTTTTTTCAAGGATAGATAATTATGTAAATTGGAGAAGGCGATAGTAAATGGCAGCCTTTTTTCATGCTGCTAAGACATTTTAAATATATTCAATATTTAATATTTGATCATGAACTTTCTGACGATTTTGACCAGATCGTCATAGCCGCCGGCAAACTGTTCTAAGGTCACGTTCACTGCTCCGTAGGTGTCAAAGTCCTTAACTTCCATGTGGTCATAGGCTTTGACGAAGTCGGGCAGCTTTCTCAGCTCTTCGATGTATGCCGGATTTACCGGATCATCTATTCGGGATTTGACCTCTATGTCTGATTCATTGAATCTCTTTTGATATTTGTAGGGAATGGTCATAATCATA
>JANYJS010000133.1 GCA_025361765.1 Bacillota bacterium | reverse complement strand
TTCGCTCCACCACCCTTCCACCTTGGCCAGGTCCCTGGTTGCCTCTTTAAGCCCGCGTTTAGTGAAAGGGTGTTTGCCTTTGTCCTTGCAACCTATCACGCCGCATGAGCATTCACAGTCCTCTCTGATTCCGAAAACAGGAAACACAAACCACCCCCTGTTGATGTAATCCTTCGCTGCGTCGAGCATTCTTGAGTTATATTTCATGGTACAGCCCTGTATTTAATTGAATAAAAAAAAGGCGCCGTGCCGATTAGGGCAAAGCGCCGTGTTGTTTAACATTAACGTGGTTAAATCTTCACACAAACTCTCTGGCTCTGTCTATCCAGCCGTGAAGATTTTCCTGTTGAGTAGGGTCATTCCGCACGATAGCATTGTAAAAATCTTCACGCCTCTCGCTTATAAACCGCACGATGTCGTTGGGGTGCTGTTCGCACGCCTTTTTAGCTGCCTCAACGGTGGCTTTCCCGATGCTGCGATCATTTACAATATGTGCTCCCAGCCTGATTAGCACTTTCTGTAGTATATCTGTGGCACGCTGGGCTCCGTGATTCACAGTCATATCAAATACAACAGGCTGAATTAATTCAGGAAGGACATTGACGCCTGGCTTTACATAGTACCATGCGCAATAAATGGCGCATGCTTCCGCCATACTCATGTTTTGCACCTCTTCAGGCGTTACAGCCCTGCACCTCCATTCTGCCAACGTGGACTGTGTTATCCCGAAGTGGGTCGGGCCACCTCTGTCCTCTTTTCTGTTTGAATAGCCTCCCTCTGTTGCAAATGTTTTCGGGAAAACTTGTGCTATATTATTCTTGCTAACAATCATATTCCTCTCCGTTGAATGGATAGAGGCCGTTTTTCAATGTTCTGAGTTTCATCGACAGCCCCTCTTTTAATTCGTAATGGCAGCATTGCATATTCATTTCTTTTACGCAGTCTCTAGTGGCCTCAACCGAAAGGGCGTGCCCCTCTGTGAAAAACAGCTTTATGAAATCCTGCTCCCCTGAGTCCATAGCGATGCAATTCCTACCGTGAAATTCGTACAGCCTGTGTTTCCTGTTGGGTTGATCAACGAACGCTCTGTAAACTTTGATTTTCATCGATTCAACTTCATTTAAAAAAAATTAAAACTAGAGGGATGCCAAACGCGACGAGAGCTAACAATATGTTTATGATCCAATCAATCATGACTAGGTTTCTCCGTGTTATTCCAATATGTTGGTGTTTCCGCTTTTGCCGCATCTATGCGCCATAAACAGTGCTTCTTCTATGCTCACTTCTCCCATGATGAATCTTTCTCCCAAAACCTTTAAATAACATTCGTCTCGGACCAGTCGTTTTCTAATTTCGCTTCCCTCGTCTATCTTTTCCTCTGTTATCCACTCATCAAGCAGCTCTCCGCCGTTGGCTTTAGACAGTGCTGCATAGGCTTGATTGATGTAATCTCCCCTCCATCCGTCAAAATATCCAATAACATGTCCCAGTGCTTCCAGCAAATCTGGAGCAGCTGCGATCAGCCTAGCGTTTGCGCCATTTTCACCATCGTCTATGCTTCCATATACAACGCAGATAGGAGAACATTCGCCTTCTGGGATAACATCAATCTGATATTTGTACGTTTCGCTTATAACTAAGTGCCAAGGACCTTGTGTATGCTCTGCAGTTTTCATTTTTCACCTTTCCATTGTCTTATCTTTATCATTGCAAATTCGCCCAGCGTTATAGTCACACCCATTATAAAAATAACAAGCACAATCGGTGTTAAAATTAATCTGTCTATAAAAGTCACGAATTCAGTCGGCGTTAACATTAATCTGTTTATAAAAGCCATTTTTCACCTTTTTAAATGAATCCCGATCCTTAAGCGTGGTAAAGGTTGCTTAAGGATCGGGTTAAAATCACAAACTTTTAAAAGCTGTCGCTTTCTGACTCGCTTGCACGGAGAACTTCATCATTTTGATGTTGCGCAACAGCCGTGCCTTCCGTCACAGATTGGCTGAATGCCTTGGCTTTCGCGTAAACTTCAGCGTCCGCAATAGGAGCCTCCATTGAAAAAACACATGAATACCAAGAGCCTTTTGTGTTGCTTTCTTTTACAGATTCAACGGAGTAGACATGGCTGAAACTGGGAGGTGTGAAGGTCATCCCGTTGGAACCTTTTATTTCGATGCCGTTGATGATTGACATGAATCTTTTAGACCGCTTGATTTGCGTGCTGCTCAGCGACATGATGGCCGGTTGCCAGGATCCATTTTGCGATTGAACCAAGACAAAATGAATACGTGTATCGGACAACGTGTCATATAGCGAATGGCCTTGAGCATCCATCAAAACAGTCGTGCCTTCCGGAACGTCCATGAAATAAGTGCCGTTGAATTCAGTCATCCCGGGTACATTTCCAGTCTCGACATCTTTCGGGTGATATTCACCTCTGAATCCGCCTCCTGATGACCTAGGAGACCAACGAAGGAATCTGCGTTGATATGCGCACGGAACAATAACGGCCTTGGCATAAAGCTCGTTGGTTATGGTATTTATGAATAGCCCTGCTTTTGCCCCGTCGACGGTTTCAATAGCAGGGGACAAGCCTTGGAGCAGCGATAAAAATGGAATTGCAAATGCGTTTTTATCTGCTTCTTCCATCCCCATCGCTGCATCTTGTTCAAACATGGACATTGAAACTGCATTCACAGGAAGTTGATCTTCAACAGCGACTAATTGTTTTTCTTCTTTTTTCATTTTATTCACCTTGGGTTTAAGTTTTAAGTTATTTTTGGGTTATCTTGGCTTGCCAAACAGGACGAGCGCCGAATAGGTCTAACGGAAAATCAGACCCAGACGCCAACTGTTCACGAATTAGGGCTTTAAGCGTCATCGCGTTGATGTTTTTTGAAAATTCAGCATCGGCTCCCATTTCCGTTGCCAGCTCGATGAATCGATTGGCTATTTCCATCTCCCCTTTGCCGATTGAAATTTTAACTTCGGATTTAATTACACCTCCAAACCCGTTGTCATCTAACCAATTAAATGCTTCATCTTTCCCTTTGGCAGGAATGGAAGCATAAACCTCTTGTCTGATAGATAATTTTTGCCCTGACATCAGAATCAACGCCTTTAGGCCTGCTTCTTGCATTTCGCCTGGTATGGTCTCTTCACGGATGATTCTTGCCCGTTCTTTTGCAGCTTTGAGCTCCAATTCAATTCGTCCCACCTCTTCATCGGCTGCGATTAAATCGTTAGCCAGCTGGCTAATTTCATTGATGGTTAAAAAACCAATATCCTGCTGCTGCTGCTGCTGATTCACACTACCACCTTGCTTTTGGTATATCTCATAAGATTTTTGTCCCATCTTAAAATACTAAAATATGAAAATTTACGACCCAGTATAGCACACGCTGTTGCAATTAAAGCCGGGTCTCCCAGTAACAATAAAGAATCGTTTTCACAGTCGAAATTCTTAAGGTGTTCGTGCAACTCATCAGAGGAATCCTTGGTTCCAAAAAAAGCATTTTTATGCGACATCATAATATCAATCTCGCCAAATTCACCGGCTGTTTTGATGCTGAATGCCGGCTGAAGTGACCCGTCGGACGGATTCACCCTGTGCGGGATTTGAGTAACGAATACTTTCATTTTAATTCTCCAGTTTTAAGTTTTTATCATTT
>JANYJS010000076.1 GCA_025361765.1 Bacillota bacterium | reverse complement strand
GACCTGCTCCCATGGTCCGATGCCTTACCGGAAAACTGCAGGAGAAACTTGAAATGATGAAACCAAGAGCCGCATGGCTTACTCAGAGAGTGAATCATGCGGCTCTTTTTTTCTGGGGAGACGGATGGTTTACCGTTTACGAAACAAAGCCCACATCTGAGCGGAACGTACTTTCGGTACGTGAGCACGGATGCGGGCTGAAGTGATAAAGTACAAAACAAACATTTTGCAGCGCCACAATTGCGCAGGTAAAATAGGGTAAGGGGAGAAACAAAGCCCACATCTGAGCGGAACGTACTTTCGGTACGTGAGCACGGATGTGGGCTGAAGTGACGATGCCTTACCCTATTTTAGCAAGCAATTAGGCGAGGATGGCTGCTACTACCCCGGAACCAACTGTCCTGCCGCCTTCTCTAATCGCAAACCGAAGTCCTGGCTCTATTGCAATCGGTGTAATCAGCTCGATGGTCATCTGGATGTTATCTCCAGGCATGCACATCTCTACGCCTTCAGGAAGCGAGATGTTTCCTGTTACGTCTGTCGTTCTGAAATAGAACTGTGGTCTGTATCCGTTGAAGAACGGTGTATGTCTTCCGCCTTCTTCTTTCTTTAGTACGTATACTTCGGAATTGAACTTGGTATGCGGTTTGATCGTTCCGATCTTTGCCAGTACCTGTCCTCTTTCGATGTCTTTTCTCTGTACGCCTCTTAGCAGTGCTCCGATGTTATCTCCTGCCTGGGCCTGATCAAGAAGCTTCCTGAACATTTCCACGCCTGTTACAACTACTTTTCTTGGTGCATCCATAAGCCCTACGATTTCTACTTCGTCCGATACTTTGACTACGCCGCGCTCTACTCTTCCTGTTGCTACTGTTCCTCTGCCTGTGATTGAGAACACGTCCTCTACCGGCATTAGGAATGGTTTGTCGATCGCTCTTACTGGATCTGGGATAAAGGATTCCACTGCTGCGAAAAGATCTATAATCTTGTCTCCCCATGGTCCCATTGGATCATTCAGTGCTTCAAGCGCTGATCCTCTGATGATTGGTGTATCATCTCCTGGGAATTCATACATGTCAAGCAGTTCTCTGACTTCCATTTCAACTAGGTCCAGCAGTTCGTCGTCATCCACTGCGTCGCATTTGTTTAAGAATACGACGATGTATGGTACGCCTACCTGTCTTGATAGAAGGATGTGCTCTCTTGTCTGTGGCATTGGTCCGTCTGTTGCTGCTACTACTAGGATTGCTCCGTCCATCTGAGCGGCTCCTGTGATCATGTTCTTAACATAGTCGGCATGTCCCGGGCAGTCTACGTGAGCGTAATGTCTTACTGGTGTTTCATACTCTACGTGGGCTGTCGCTATGGTGATGCCTCTTTCTCTTTCTTCTGGTGCTTTGTCGATTTGATCAAAGGCTACTGGTGTTCCTAGGCCATATCTTAAAAATAGTGTCTTTGTGATGGCTGCTGTCAATGTGGTTTTGCCATGGTCAACATGTCCTATGGTTCCGATGTTGATATGTGGCTTATTCCTTTCGAATTTTGCTTTTCCCATTTTAATTCTCCCTTTCTTACAAACCCATCTGTGACTTGTTTCACCTGGTCGACGGATCTCTTATTTGAAAAAATTGGAGCTGATGAGCAGGTTCGAACTGCCTACCTCTTCCTTACCAAGGAAGTGCTCTACCAACTGAGCTACATCAGCACTACATCGTTACATATTCTACTATGCGACGTGGCCGGTGTCAATAAATTTTCGGTTATTTCGTTAAGTGAAGCTCCAGCTTATTTTTTATCCTTTGAATGGCATTATCTATTGATTTTGGCGTCTTATTGATCTGCTCTGCAATCTGCAAATAGCTCTTTCCCTGAAGGTATTCTCTAAAGACACTAAGCTCAAATTTGCTAAAAATTTCAATGCCGTTCGCTTCTATATAGTTCATCTCTTCCTTTAATAATAAAAGGGCCTCTGGATTCGTGTCACTTCGAGAGGACAAAGTTTCTTCGATGGATTTTGAGGAATCATTTAAAGAATCCGGTTTGCTGAAAGATATATAGGTATTTAATGGCCCATGTTTCAGACGGGTTGCTCTTTTAATTGCGGTTATGATTTGCCTGGTGATGCAGAGTTCTGCAAAAGTGTGAAAAGACGCCAGTTTGCTATCGTCATAGTCTCTGATTGCTTTGAAAATACCAATCATACCCTCCTGAACGATGTCATCCCGATCTGCTCCAACCATAAAATAGTGGTGAGCCCTACTTTTTACCAGCTCCTTATATTTCCTAATCAAATAGTCTTCGGCATAGGCATCGCCAGCCTGAGATTTTTTGACCAATTCTTCTTCTGAATAAATTGAGGGAATACCCGCATCTCCCAAATAGTCTGCAGCCAAGCTTTCACTTTCTAAAAATTCCAAATCAAAGCCTTCTTTTTCGGAAACATCCGAAGCGCGCTTTTCACGGTTTAAATTCCTATATGTCAATAATATCCCCTCCCCCGGCTAAATGTTTCTTTGTCTGTAGACTTCATACATGACGACCGCAGCCGCATTCGAGGCGTTCAAAGAAGTTATTTCTCCGGTCATGGGAATTGAAACTTTAAAATCACAGGTTTCACCGACAAGTTTGCTGATGCCTTCCCCTTCACCGCCAATCACCAAAGCCAGTTTTCCCTTCAAATTGGCTTTGTAGTAGGTTTCACCCAAGGTATCCACCGCACCGACCCATACCCCCATCGTCTTGATTTTTTCGATGGTTTGCGCTATGTTGGATACCCTTGCAACCGGCGTGTACTCGACTGCCCCAGCTGAAGCTTTGACCACAGTTCCTGTAATGCTTGCCGATCTTCTCTTGGGAATGATTATACCATGTGCGCCAGCAGCGTTAGCCGTTCTGATGATTGCACCAAAATTGTGAGGATCTTCAATGCCGTCCAAAATGACGAGAAATAAATCTTCGCCCTTTTGCGCTGCCTTTTCGATGATATCTTCGAGCTCGCAGTAGGCATACGGAGAAACATAAGCTGCAATGCCTTGGTGAACGCCGCCATTTGCAATTCTGTCGATACTGATTTTATCGACATAGTGGATGGGAATCTTTCTTTCTTTAGCTTCTCCAATTATTTTTTTAATGGAGCCTTCTGCATCTTTGAAAATGATGAGCTTGTTAATTTCTCTTCCGCTTTTTATGGCTTCTGCCACGGGGTTTCTTCCCATTATCAGATCTTCATTTTCCTCTTCCTGAGGCTTGCTGTAATTTTCCATCATTCCATCCTTCTGATATATTTTGTAAATTGATACTTTAACCCATTATGCTCGCCAACCGTCGACTCATCTGATTGCTTCCAGTCGCCCATCTGGTCCAGGTTTGGGAAGTGCTTATCGCAAACAAAAGCGGCTTGTATTTTAGTAACATAGACTTCATCGCAATAGGGCAAAAATTGTGTGTAAATCTGTTCGCCGCCAATGATGAAAATTTCATCATCATTATAGGTTCGCATCAGCTCAAGCGCAGCCTCAACCGAACAGCAGACGCTACAGAGAGCTTCATATTTGGCATTACCCGACAGTACGATATTGGTTCTTCCAGCAAGAGGTCTTCCCCCTGGCAAAGTCTCCAAGGTTTCTCTACCCATGACGATGACTTTGCCTAAAGTTTTGCTTTTAAAATAGTTCAAATCCTCCGGAATATGCGCCAGAAGCTTTCCCTGGCATCCGATTCCCCAGTTTTGATCTACTGCTACTATCGCTTTCATCCGTCTCATACACCTCTCGCTTTCATCAGTCCTGTGCGCTATTGTCGCTTTCGTCAGTCCTGTGCGCTATTGTCGCTTTCGTTAAATGACTTTCGCGCTACGATTACTCTAAATAACCACCTACACCGCTACAGGGATTTTCTTAATTTGGGGTCCAGACTGATAATTTTCAAAGATAAAGTCCTCTACCTTGAAGGCATAAAAATCCTTGATTTCCGGGTTTATTTTAAGGATTGGCGCTTCATATTGTGGCCTGATGATCAGTTCCTCAACTAATGGGATATGCCTGTCGTAAATATGAGCATCCGCAATGACATGAACCAATTCGCCTGCCTCGAGCCTACTGACCTGCGCAAACATATGAATCAATATGGCGTATTGAACCACATTCCAATTATTAGCCACAAGAGTATCTTGAGACCTCTGGTTCAAAATGCCATTCAGTTTATTTCCAGTTACGTTGAACGTCATACTATAGGCACAAGGATAAAGATTCATGGCATGAAGATCCTCATGAACGAAAATATTGGTCATAATCCTTCTGCTGTAAGGATTGTTTTTCAAGTCGAAAAGAACCCGATCCACCTGATCGAATTCACCCTCGGCATATTTATGTTTCACCCCCAGCTGATAGCCATAAGCCTGCCCAATAGATCCAGTCTCATCAGCCCAGGCATCCCAGATGCAGCTGTTTAAATCCTTGACATTGCAGGATTTTTTTTGCCAAATCCAAAGAAGTTCATCGATGGCCGCCTTGACGTTCGTGGGTCTTAAGGTCAGCGCCGGGAATTCCTGCGAAAGGTCATAACGGTTGATGACAGCAAATTTTTTGATGGTATGAGCCGGCGTGCCGTCCTCCCACTTTGCTCTTACGATTTCCCCCTCGGAAGAAAACCCGTTATCAATAATGTCCCTGCACATGGATTTGAATAGGATATCGGCTTTGCTCATAAAAGCACCTTTCTTCATGCTGTCACATGATCCGTTACCTTGCTTTAGTTTGATCCGTTACCTTGCTGTCGCTTGATTCATTACTTCGCGTTTTTAATTTATCTGCTTGTAAATCAGTAGAATTTTTGCTGATAATGTCAATCGTTCTTCCGGCCAAATGCTCAAGCCTATCCGTTTTCTGCCTGAGATAAAGGCCGCCAATCAAAGCTTCAAAAGCTGTAGCCATCTTGTATTCAATAGGATCTGCATTTTTTGGTTTCGACGTAATTTTCTTGTTTCTTGCCCTTTTCACTAAGGCCAGCTCCTCTTCGGTCAACTCGGGAATCAAGATCCTTAGTGCCTGGGCCTGGGACTCAGCTCTCACATATTTGACGGCCTCACGATGAAGCTTCTCCGGGCTGGTCTCGCCGGATTTTATAACAAAATTTCTCACGTAGACTTCATAGACCGAGTCCCCAATAAAAGCTAATATAGTGGTATTCATGGTGAGGAGGTTTCTATTTGTCATAATTCTCCAATCATTTCTAGTTTCAATCTTTCCCAGTTTCAATACGTTAAAGTTTGACGATGCGAATGCCACTTGGGGTATCTTCAAGAGCGATGCCTTTTGCTTTGAGTAAATCTCTGATTTCATCTGATCTGGCGAAGTTTTTGTCCTTTCGCGCCTGCTGTCTCTCGGCAATGAGTTTTTCTATCTCAGGATCAACCCCAGACTCCTCTTTGTCTTTTAAGAGCCCCAGCACGTCTGTCAATTCATCAAGTATCGCCAGCGCTTTAATGCCAAATTCCTTTGAAGAATTGCTTAAACTATGGGTATTGATTTCTTTTATTAGTTCGAAGATTGCACTGATAGCATCAGCTGTATTGAGATCATCATCCATAGCTGTCATGAATTTCTCACGAAACTTGTCCATATCTGTAATTTGGCCTGCCTCGGTCTCGGAAAGGCTTCCTTCTGAATGCTCGATCAGATATATCAAATTGTTCTTCGCGTTGATCATCCGCGCAAGACCATTCTTTGACTGATCCATCACTTCTCTGTTGAAGTTGATTGGATTCCTATAATGGCCAGAGAGCAAAAAGAAACGCATAACCTCACCGTCATAATCTTCCAGGATATCTCTGACTGTAAAGAAGTTTCCTTTGGATTTGGACATTTTTTCGTTGTCAATGGTGATATAGCCGTTGTGCATCCAGTAATTCGCGAACTGTTTTCCTGTTGCAGCCTCAGATTGGGCGATTTCATTTTCATGGTGCGGGAAGGTCAAATCCTGGCCGCCTGCATGAATGTCGATGGTCTCACCGAGGTATTTGGTTGCCATAACCGAGCACTCTATATGCCACCCAGGCCTGCCTTTGCCCCAGGGAGAATCCCAAGCCAGCTCATCCTCAGTCTTTCGGGCTTTCCATAAAGCAAAGTCCATGGGATCCTTTTTTTTATCCTCGACCTCTACCCTAGATCCAGCTTCAAGTTCGTCTATATTTTGCCTGGATAATTTTCCGTATCCATCAAATTTTTTGGTGCTGTAATAAACATCGCCGCCTATGTCGTAGGCGTATCCTTTATCGATCAACAATTTAACAAAAGCGATAATTTCATCCATATTTTCAGTCACTTTAGGATGCATAGATGCTTTTCTGACGTTGAGGCAAGCCGCATCTTTATAGTATTCATCGATATATTTTTCGCTGATTTCTGAAGGACTTTTGCCCTCTTCCCTGGCTTTATTGATAATTTTATCGTCTACATCCGTAAAATTCTGAACAAATTTTACTTGATTGCCCCGATATTCCAGGTATCTTCGCAAAGTGTCAAAGATGACAAAGGGTCTGGCGTTGCCTATATGAAAAAAGTTGTAAACCGTGGGTCCGCAGACATAAATTTTAATTTCCTTTGGATCCATGGGCATAAATTCTTCTTTTTTCCTCGTCAGTGTATTATAGATCTTCATCGTTTCCTCCAATATCTCTAAACTTACCCTCAAGCATAACAATGCGCCTTCTCAGGCATTCAAGCTCAACGGCTATAGGATCCGGCATGTCCACCTGATTCATCTCATCCGCATGCTGATTGCCTCTTCGTACAATTTTACCAGGGACTCCGACCACCGTACAATTTGGTGGAATTTCTTCAAGGACTACGGATCCAGCCCCTATTTTCGAATTGTCTCCAACCTTGAAGGGGCCCAGCACTTTTGCACCAGTGCTGATGACGACATTGTTTCCTATCGTCGGATGGCGCTTGCCAACATCTTTTCCCGTTCCACCTAGGGTAACGGCCTGATAGATGGTCACGTCGTCTCCGATTTCCGCAGTCTCTCCTATAACCACAGCCATTCCGTGGTCAATGAAGCACCTTCTACCAATGGTTGCGCCGGGGTGGATTTCTATTCCTGTCCAAAACCTAGTTGCTTGAGAAACAAGGCGCGCCAGAAGCTTAAAGTTTTTAAGATATAACCAGTGGGAGAGTTTATGCCAAATCAAGGCCCAAATTCCGGGGTAACACAAAAGTACCTCAAATCCATTTCTCGCTGCTGGGTCCTTTATTAATATCGCACGGATATCGTCTTTTATGTCTTTATAAAATCCCATTTTCCACCCTCACAAACTATTTACATGCTTCAATCTCTTAATATGATTGAGCTGTCTATCTCTACTCTATATTGCAACTGTATATTTCTGCTGTCTTTTACTATAGGAGCGTTCTGGCATAAGCAATTCTTGCTAGTACGTTCTCCTTGCCTAGGACTTTTAGCGTTAAACCCATATCCGGTCCGTGTACCTCTCCGATGAGGGCTGTACGTATGGGCATATACAAATCCTTACCCTTGAATCCGGTTTCTGCTTGAATTTCCTTAAAAGTTGTCTTGCCAAAGTCATCATTGATGACATCGACAGCCCGCGCTCTTTTTTCAAAGGCGTCCAGCAAAATTCCCGTCTGGGGTGCCCGCATGGCCGCAATGGCTTCTTCATCATTGAGCTCATAGGTCGCTTTAAAGAAGATGCCTGCCTCCTGCTTGATTTGGCTCATATGGGACAACCTGTCCCGAAGAAGCGTAACAACACCCTTTATCCAGTCCATCTTTTGAGGATCATGAATCTCCTCGGAAGTAATATAGCCTGCTTCTATAAGCTGTGGAATGGCAAGCTCGGTCAAGACATCGATGTCTTCTGTTTTGATATAATGACTGTTGATAAAATTCAGCTTATCCACATCGAATATCCCGCCGCTTTTTGATATGCGTTCGAGGGAAAAATGCTCAATAAGCTCTTCCATAGTAAATAATTCCTGCTCTGAATCCGGGCTCCAGCCGACTAATGCCAGAAAATTGATGAGTCCCTGAGGCAAATAGCCCTTCGCTCTGAAATCTGAAGCCGCTACGTCGTCCTGTCTTTTGCTAAGCTTTTTGCGCTCTCTGTTCAGTATGTTAGGCAGATGGACAAACTGAGGCGCTTCCCAGCCGAAGGCCTGATATAAAAACACATGCTTTGGCGTTGAGGTAACCCATTCTTCTCCGCGAATCACGTGGCTGATTGCCATCAAATGGTCGTCAATAACAACAGCGAAATGATAGGTTGGGAATCCGTCCGTCTTCATAAGCACCTGATCATCAAGATCGCTTGTGTTTACAGTCACTCTGCCTTTGACAATATCGTCAAAACTGATATCCAGATTTTCAGGAAATTTAAGCCGAATCACATGAGCTTCGCCGGAAGCTGCCCTTTGGCGCGCCTCGGATAAGGAAATGGCGCGGCAGTGGCCATCGTATCTGGGTGTCTCGCCCTTAGCCATTTGCTGCTCTTTGACCAGAGAAAGCCTGTCTCTTGAGCAAAAACAATAATAAGCGCAGTCCTTCTCCAAAAGCTGGTCTATGTATTGCCTGTAAATATCAAGTCTCTCTGACTGGATATAGGGGCCGGCGGGTCCGTGCTGGGCAACAAACCCATCCCTCATTATTACGCCTTCATCATTGTGAATATGGGCCCAGTCAAAAATCTCCAGCATGTTCTCGATAGCGCCTTTCACAAATCTGGTCTGATCCGTATCTTCAATTCTTAAGATGTAATCCCCCTGCATTTTTTTAGCAAAAAGATAATTGTACAAAGCGGTCCTGAGGCTTCCTATATGAACAAAACCCGTGGGACTTGGGGCGAATCTGACTCTTACTCTTTTATCCATGATGCATCTCCACTATTCAACTTCTATTGAAATATTATGCCTTGAAAATTTATTGTTGATTCTCCGACATCATTTAAAACAATACTTCTCTGCCTTAAATTGCTATGGGCGGGTTTTAAAACCCGCCCATAAATTATATCATTATTTTTTGAAAAATATAAGTTAAATTTACAGATTATTCCTAGTTCTTCCTTAGATTCTAAAGATAGTTTAAAGGATTAGTAGGAACTCCGTTTATTCTGACCTCGAAATGGAGATGATAACCGGTGGATCTGCCTGTAATGCCCACATAGGCGATGGTATCCCCTTTTTTAACGATATCACCCACGGAAGCACTAAAACTTTTACAATGGGCGTACCAAGTTTGAACGCCATTGCCGTGGTTAAGCTTGATCAGATTGCCATAGGCACCATCATACCCGGTCGAAATAACAACTCCGTCGTCCGCTGCATGAATAGCGCTTCCATTTGGCATTCTGATATCGAGACCAGTATGCCTGCCGCCACCTCGTGATCCAAAGCCAGAAGATATGGATCCTGCTACCGGCCAGTTCAAATTTCCAGACCCGGTAAAGGTTGATAGGGATTTGGTTCCTTTAAGGGCTATCTGAGTCACTGGATTTGATATCACCTTGGTGCCGAGAACTTTAGTGGATTTCCATACGCCGTTTTCCTTGACGATTTCCATCTCAGTCGATTCACTCCCAGGGACTCCAGCGCTTTTAATCTTAATTTCGCCTTTATATAAAGCTCCAGTATTTTCATAAACAGTTTTAAATTTTATAGGTTTGTTCTCGGCAACCTTTTCTATTGTGACAACCGTCACATAAGGTTTTTTGTCGAAAAGATTTAGAGTTTGACCAATTTTCAGTTTATCCGGTTCGAATCCAGGGTTTGCCAGGTTTAATTCTGCAGTTTTCATTCCCGTTTTGGCGGCAATGTCCCACATGGTGTCGCCATCTTTAACCACGTAAATCTTTGGGGAAACAGTGCCGTTAAGAATCAGCTGCACAGCCTCTTTTGGATCCATAACCAAGTTTATGGGGGCCACTTCATTGGAAACAGTAACGTTCTGCTTGAAGGTCGCACTGATCAGCTCGGTATTATCGGCTTTATAGGACGTCTTAATCGCCTCAAGTATTCCATTTGTAGCTGCTTCGGAAGTTGTCGACATCATGCTTTTACCATCGATTTTAATAACCCAGGAATTGGCTGTATATAGAGAGGGATCCGACAAAATCTTCTTCAATTTTGCCGAAGATAAAATCTTTACATCATTTTTATGCGTGTCAGCTTTTGTAATAACAACCTTTGCACTATCAAAAGCAACAGCCTCGATCCCAATTTTCGTTTGGAAATCTGCCGTTAATGTCTCAACGATTTTGTTGATTTCTGATGGTTTATCAATATAGCCAACGTGATATCCATTTGCAGAAAGGTTGTAAACAGTCATGCTTGTATTGATTGAAAATACGATCACTGCTGAAATGAGAACCAATGCGCTTAGGCCCATAATTATTTTAGTTTTATTACTTGTCTTGCCATGTCTGATTTTAATGTTTTCTTTAAATCTATTCAGCGTCTCAGACGCTTTATTTGCGATCGAATTATCGTTCTGTTTCATATAACACCAGATCGG
>JANYJS010000064.1 GCA_025361765.1 Bacillota bacterium | reverse complement strand
GGCGATGAAGCCAGAATCACTAGTGGATGTTGATGGAGCGGCCGTAGGATTAAAGTATGCTTTAAACTGCGCCATTACCTTGGCGTATTCAGAGTCTTGATTGATGCTGGTCTGAATTGCAGTTGTTACTTGAGACATAGACTGGCTGGCGGCACCGCCGACTGAAAGCTGTGCTATATTTGCATTTGTTGGGTTGTTGGCTGCGGCTTGAGCTTTTGCGATCACATCTGAATCAAACGGATTGACGGTCAGGAGGTCAGCCGGCCTCTTTGGAAAATCTTCTGATTTCTTACCGTCTTGAAGCCATTTATATTCTTCAAAGTTAGGAAACTTGGCGCTGGCCGGAACAACTTTAGAGTAATCCGCCTGAGATAAGCGGCTGGTCATTAAACCTGCCAGTAACTCATTTCTCTTCTGTTCCCCGCCCGTATTCATCACTTGGACCAATCCGCCGTCCATCAATTCATGTCCCTGCTGGAAATACCAGTTTAAGAATTCGGAAATGGAGGGATTTCTCTTTAGCAATTCGTTGTACTTTGTGAAGATGGTTTTACCTCGGGATGATTGTTCTGCAGCTGACAGCTTCTCTACTTTATTGTATACTCTTACGACTTTCCAGCCCTTCTTAAAGCTGTGATGATACCAGATAGTTCCTCCATCGTACTCGGTTGTGCTACCGGCCTTCATTACTGGGACGGGAGGGTTGAGCGGTCTGCTTTCACTTCCGAGTGACCAGTGTCCTCCCGGCCAGCTTAATGTGATGTTGCCATGCTGATCTTGGCCAAGTGAGATTGGAACTGGTATTGGTCCAATCGGAACAAATCCGCCAAAGGACAAGCCTCCGTCTCTGCCGACCGATAAGCTAAATGGACTGCCGAGAAATCCGCCGATTGGAACACCTACGCTGCTGATACCATTCTTGTCAAAGCCAATAGATACCGAGTACTTTGTTCCCAGGCTCTTGCCTAAATCGACTTGTCCACTGACTTGGCCGTTTTTGCCGATCCATACTGAACCGTAATTTGTGCCATTCGCAGTGTAATTTACCTGCACGGTAAAGTTGCCTTTTGAATCAACGATGATTCCGGCGGAAATTCCACTCTTACCTATATTGAAATTGTAAGATCCCCGTAGTTCGCCCTTGGTGTTGACCCAGAGGTTGCAAGCTGAGCTGTCTTTGGTTAGTTTTAGCTCCAAAGTGTTGGTGTTTGGGTTGTAACTCATCAGCTTATGGAAGAGCTGGAATGTGCCGCCTATTTTCCCATCTTTTGAAATCTGAATGGTTTGGAGCGTCAAGATGCTCCCCTTCGGCCCAATTTCAGCTAGTGGTTTAGTGATGTTCGAATATTCTAAGTAAACTTCTCCTGTAAAAGCATCGGAGAATAGAGTAACTCTGGAATTGCCAAACGATTTTGTTAGGTCGCCGCTGACTTGGTTTGTCACCGGATCGAAAACAATAGATCCGGCGATGTTTGGTTTGCCTGTGCCTTTGTCAAAATATACCACAGGCGTAGTATAAACCATGTTGCCGGTGCGGGGATCCATCGAAACCGAACCGTTTAATTCACTTAAATAGGCATTTCTTTGGTTTGCGTCGTTTGCAACTTCCGCCCTTTTATTCCATTGATCATTGGCCTGCTGGCAAAATTTGGCAATGTCGCCTGTGAGCTTATTGTTTGCCAATGCGGTGGCATTGTTACTGCAAAAATTTGATCTTTGTTGATAGACATCATATTCCTGAACGGAGATAGTTCTTTGCAGGTAATTTAAATATAACTGTCCAAAATAGCTGTCGGTCAGGTTGTTACGGATTAATCCCTTGATAGCATTGGTATTTTGGGCAATAACTTGATCATTGGGAACTTGCTTGCCGTTAATTTCGGTGGTTCCTTTCAATAACAGGGCGTACTCGTCCCGAATTTCCTTAGCTTCGTTCCCCATAAGAGCGCCTTCGGCATTAGCCAAAGCCCTTGCTTGCGCTTCTTCGTTAAAAGAGCCGTCAGCATTGTAGATGCTTTCAGGCGACTGAGTTGCCGCTTGTTGGGTCTGACCGTCTGATGTTGTAATTGCCGGTGCCATCCCGCTTCCCTGAGAGTTCTGATTAGCAGCTGCTGCTTGTGCAAGTTGCTGCTTTATCGAGTCTAGGTACTTTGTTGTTTGAGTGTCATTAGATTTAAATATTGTTGCGGGGTCGATATTGGCTGCCTTCATTAAAGTATTAACCGCTTCGGGATCATTGTCTTTTATGGCTGAAGCTAATTTTGTCCAATAGTTGGAATCAAGAGTAACATATGTTCCTTGGCCCGGCAAATGATATCCTTCCATAAAACTGCTCCACATTGAGGCAAATTGAATGTTGTTGGTTGCGGTTGCCCAAGCAGATTTTTTATCCTGTGTCGCCAAGGCAGTAAACGCTGTGCCGTTATTTTTTACAAAATCATCTTTTGTTGAAGGAGAACCGCTCAAGCTTTTGACGCTGCCTAATTGGAATTGATCGTAGGCCGATCCAGCGATTGTTGCTTTCATCTGGTCAAGCGTTATATCTTGTCTGGCCAATGTTTTTTGTGACTCCGCCAGCCAATTGTCGAAAGTAGTTTGAGAAACTGATACTTTTATACCGCTCAACCCGGTATTAAGAATTGGAGTTCCCGAGGTAGTGTCAGCTGCTTTCGCTGAATTCACAATCCCATTTTTCTCTCCAGAATCGTTTGTAGGTTTTAAACTAACAGTACTGGTAGAATCTTGCAGAATAAACTGAAGATTTAATTGTTGCGCAATCTTGACCATCTGCTGATTATTGCCAATGATTGCAATCTGCGCCTGCGCTGATTCTGAGTAAAGCTGGGTTGCTGCAAGGTATTGCTGATCATCGGAGGGAAACGCCTTAAGCTTAGAAGAAGTGTCCGAGACTATCGTCTTAATATTATCTTTGTCTAAAGTGCTGGTTTTCGAACCCATGAAATCTGAAAGGCGTAAGAACTCGGTCTTAACAGTCGCGCCTTGGCTATCGCTCTTGTAATCCCTGTTACCAAAAATCTTGATTGATTTATCAATTTCATCAGAAATTCCGTTTAAAGTGCTCTTCGTTGTGTCATTCGATCCATCTGCCAACACCAGTATTTGATTTTTGATCTCGCCCAAATACTTGATTCCCCCTTGGTAGCTAATTGCGGGGGTAATCACTAAGTCGCCATTACTGGTGATTTCTTGGTCTATCGCTGAATATTTAATCAAATCCACAAATCTTTCAGCCGTCACTTCGGGGTCATCGCTAGCCGGCTGGGCTTTTATGTATTTGATCATCAGCTGGGCGTATTGCTTGGTTTTAACGAGCTGTTCTTTTGGGACTTCCTTCAGGGTATCCGCCCCATTGCTTGTAGAGGTAC
>JANYJS010000052.1 GCA_025361765.1 Bacillota bacterium | reverse complement strand
CTTCGTCGGACAGGCCGCCCATGTGGTTTTCAATATTCTCAAATTCGTTAGATTCCTGACCTTCCGGCATTTCAGAGCCCATTTCGCCCTCAGGTGCTGGAGCTGCAGGAGCTTCCATTCCAGCTTCAGGGTTGTGCTCAGCAGGCATTTCGCCTTCAGGGGCGGCAGCAGAAGCGTCTGGAGCGCCATCCTGTGGCGGCATTTCGTCGGCCTGTGGCTGAGCTTGTGGATCATCTTTCCACATGTGGGCAGATTTTTTAAGCGATTCTGGAGCAATTTTCTCCAACAAATCAATAACTTCTTGCAGCTCTTTCATATGATCCATTTTATGCTCCATTAAAGGTATGCTTTACCGGTTTTGATAATATTTTAACATGGTTGACCGGTGCATGAAAGAGGCAAATACCCAAAAATAAGTCCGCAATCTTAATCGAATAGCCAAAAATGATTAGAAGGTGAAATATTGCCAATTGTACCCTTATGGTTGACTATACGGCTAACAATTGCCGATTATAACGCGCTACTCTACGACCTCTAACTTATCAACGTCACAGATAAACTGCCGATATGGCGTCCAATGGTTCAGTTTTTCTGTAGTCTCTTCATCTACGCCCCACATTTTAACGCAAGTCCCGGAAATCTTTGCGTTAATTCGTGTTCCTGGGTTTAGTGGTTTCACAAATGTGTAAGAAAAATGTGAATCGTAGCTCCGGGAATCCATGGTTTCCCCGGTTTTACAATCAGTGGCAGTAAACTTACCCTTAAGGAGGTGATTATATTGGCCACCCTCTAGATCTGAGGATGTCACAAAAAGAGATAAGATTATGTGACAGAGGGTGTAGGTTGGTGTCAAAATACTTCCCCAGAAAGATATTCAATTCCGGGCTCTATTTTTAGAGCCCTTCCCTGAGATACCATATTCTGGAGATAAGAGTCAATATATTTTGGGCCCAAATACTCTAACTTATTGGAATCAATAGATTCTTTAAGAATTATAAGAATGTGGCCCATGGCTTCACTGCAGACTTCGGTTTTTTCGCCATCTGCAAAAGGATTTGAGATTTGTGGCAGGGGCAGTTTAAGTTTTTCAACCGCAGCATTAACTACCCTTGCGATTCCCATCCCCAATAACTGAAGGGCACCATAATTTGTACCAGCCATATCTACGCAGTATTGCAGGCATTTTTTCTTATCTGCCTCAGAAATAGGAATCAGATATTCTTTAATAATTTCATGATGTTCTTGCATTCTTTTGAACTCAAGAAAATGCATGAATGATCTGGCTGCGTGATAAACCAGGGTGCGTTGGAGGGACTGAGAAGTGAAGCGGGCATACGTGTGAGAGTAGTTTGTACCCTCCTCGGCTCGGATTAGCTTTGGTATTGGGCTCCATGTGTGCTTAGAGGTAGAGAAACCAATGATTATGTAAGTTTCTTTTTCCATTTTATTTCTTAAACTCTTGATATAATTGATATTTTCCCGGTTTAATTAGAATGCGAAATTCTTTAATATAAGGATTACTTCCAAGGCCCTGCCATGCGCCCATATTGGGTTTGCCGGTTGGAATGGAGGTGATTGAATCCTGAGGCACCCACACAGAGACTACTGGGTTCTTCTCCATTTGCTTATTGCGGGCCTCTTCTATGTCTGCCATCCATTCAGACTCATCCATGGTCTCATATTCATTGTTTTCGCGCTTAGACACGGAATATTCATTATCTTTGGTTGGGCGATGAAGAAGGAATAGCTTTTTCTCCCCCTCCATCTTTGACGTTCCGGCATCAGAAAGAGCTTCTAAGGCTTCTTTAAGCGGCAGGGCTGTATTTTCTACAGATTCGTTTTTTCCTGTTTCTTTTTGGGCACTTGGGGTGACCTGCTGAGGTGACTCTGGCTGTTGCTTTACTTTACCCGTAAGACTTTTGGCCTCCTCAATGAGCGACTGAAGGCGCATAACAGCATTCATTTGCTCAATGGCTTTCGTAAGAGCCTGAAGTTCTTCGGTAAGCTTTTGCAGTTTATCTGAATTTTCCATATATCTATTTTACTATATTGATTAGGAGGAAAACTTTTGTTCAATAAAATAGCTAACTTAAGCTATTTCTTACTGGGGCGTTTTTGTTTATCCGTTAAAAGCCCATACGGGGCGACGTTATTCATTCGCTTCCTCGTATGCTTTAAGCGCCGTAATCATGGGCTGGAGAGAAAAACTATAAAAGTCCACTCTGTCTAAACCATCATCTGTCATATAAATAAGTTCCCCCGCAGCGTCCATCACAGCCTCAGCGAGTTTAAGCTTATTCACTAACGCAAGATAAGACTTTGCCAAGGCCAACTCCATCTCCCGAGGAGTTATGTAGTTTGTTGCAAGCATGTTTAATGCTAAATGCGAACCCTCTTTTATCGTTAAATCACTCATCAGTGCCCCACGCTTTGTCAAAAGCTACACACGCTTTATCCGGCGAATCGCCAAAGCCGACAACTTGTTCCATCATATTTGTTATTTCTGGTTTGAAACGCATAGCACACCATTTGTCCCCATCTTTAAACACATGGACATTGAACATTGTGCTAGGTCTATTGAGAAATGCAGCTCTTTGACACTCATCAATTGATGCCCAATATTTATTTTGGAATGATAAAGATAAATGTCCTCGTT
>JANYJS010000107.1 GCA_025361765.1 Bacillota bacterium | reverse complement strand
AGCTCAGTCGGTAGAGCAGTAGACTGAAAATCTACGTGTCCGTGGTTCAATTCCGCGTCTGGGCACCATTAAATCCAAACGGAAATAGGCAATTGCAGCGAAGCGCTCGAGGGTCTATTTTTTTGTTTAATTTTGTTAATTTCTTTTTATTTTGTTCAATCTATTTTTGGTTTTGTTCAATCTTCTGTTTCTTTAAAACCTGTTAAATGTTATAATTCAACGAGTAAAGTTTCATCGCACTTAAAAGGAGGCCAGTATGAGCATAAAAGAAGAAGCCTTGAGATTGCACGAAAAATGGAAGGGCAAAATCGAAGTTGTCAGCAAGGTACCTGCTAAAACCGCTTACGACCTTTCTGTGGCTTATACGCCTGGCGTGGCAGAACCTTGTGTGGCGATTAGCAAGAATAGTGAAGAAGTCTATAAATATACAGGCAAAGGCAACATGGTCGCTGTCATTACAGATGGAACAGCTGTGCTGGGTTTGGGAGATATTGGCCCTTTAGCAGCATTGCCGGTGATGGAAGGCAAAGCCCTACTATTTAAGGAGTTCGCAGGTGTTGATGCCTTTCCAATCTGTCTTGCGTCAAAGAATGTGGATGTGATTGTGGAGACTATTAAAACTATTGCTCCCGTTTTTGGCGGCATAAATTTAGAAGATATCTCCTCGCCAAGGTGCGTTGAAATAGAAAGAAGGCTCAAAAAAGAACTGGATATTCCAGTATTTCATGATGATCAGCATGGAACTGCTATTGTCGTTGCTGCCGGGCTCATAAATAGCCTTAAAATTGTTGGCAAGGAGTTCGAGAACGTCACTATAGCATTGAACGGCGCTGGATCGGCGGGAGCTGCCATTATAAGAATGCTTATTAGTTTAGGCACCTTTAATATCATCGCCTGTGATAGAAGGGGAATTATAAATAGAGACGAAGTTTATGAAAACTGGGTTCACACCGAGCTTGCACAGATTACAAATAAGGACAATATTAAAGGCAGTCTGGCTGATGCTATGAAGGCTGCTGATGTATTCATTGGCGTTTCCAAAAAAGATGTGGTTACTCAGGATATGATTCGATCCATGGCTTCAGAAGCAATTGTCTTTGCTATGGCTAACCCGGACCCGGAAATCATGCCGGATTTGGCAAAAGCCGCTGGTGCCAGAATAATTGGAACGGGAAGATCGGATTATCCTAACCAGATTAATAATGTTTTAGCTTTTCCGGGGATATTTAGAGGAGCTCTTGATGCCAGAGCTAGTGATATCAACGAGGTTATGAAAATTGCCGCTGCAAAAGCCTTGGCAAACTTAATTGAACCAAGCCAGCTATCGGAGGAGTATATCATCGTTACACCTTTTGACATCAGAGTTGGGAAAACAATTGCGGAGGCTGTTTATCAAGCGGCAATAGATTCAGGCGTAGCTAGAATTTAAAGAATTCAGGGGTGCTAGAATTTAAAGAATCAATAATCGGTAAGTCCTTATCGTAAAGACCCTAAATGGAGGAATCTATGGATCAAACTAAAATGCCCTTAGTGGAGGCCCTGCAGGAGTACACGCTTAATCATAAAGTATCCATGCATATTCCGGGACACAAGGATGGACAAGGAGCAGAAGCTGGATTTAAAAATTTTATCGGAGAAAATGTATTTAAAGCGGATATAACTGAAGTACATGGCCTTGATGACCTGCATCAAGCCACGGGAGTGATTAAAAACGCTCAGCAGCTGGCTGCAGAAGCTTGGGGTGCGGATGAGACATTCTTTTTGGTGAACGGCACTACTTCGGGGATTATTGCAGCTTTGACTGCAGTAGCTAATGAAGGCGATAAAATCCTGATACCAAGAAATGCCCATAAGTCTGTAAATATGGCCCTTATTATCAGTGGAGCTATTCCGGTATACATACAGCCAGAGTTTGATTACGAGCATGGCATTATTGGTGGACTCAGTCTTGAGTCAGTCGAAATGACATTCAGGCAAAATCCGGATGCAAAAGCGATTTATGTGATCAATCCGACATATTATGGGGTCTGCAGCGACATTGAGAAAATAGTTGATATTGCGCACAGCTACGGAGCGCTTGTGATTGCTGATGAGGCTCACGGTAGCCATATTTATTTCAACGATAAACTACCAAAAGGCGCCATGGCCTGTGGCGCAGATGCTTCGATTCAAAGTACTCATAAAATGGCAGGCTCATTTACCCAAAGTTCTATGCTTCATGTGAAAGCTGGCAGTTTTGACGCCATGAAACTCAAAACAAATCTTAGCATGATGCAGTCTACAAGCCCATCTTATTTATTGATGGCGTCTTTGGATGCGGCTAGGTCCAATATGGCTATTAACGGACGCAACATTTTAGAAAACCTAATCATGCTAGCAGAACAAACCCAAATCAAACTGTCAAAAATGAATGGTATAGAATGTCTGAACAAGACTATAATCGGGCAGTATGGCATTTCTGATTTTGAACCTCTACGCTTTATCATTTCAGCTAGAGGACTTGGCATTAATGGCTATGATTTATATGAAAAGCTTTATTCGGATTATGGTATAGAAGCAGAGTTTGCTGATGATCTTCATTGCATTTGCGTTCTGGGCCCTGGAACACAAGAATCGGATTTTCAAAAGATTCTTGAGGCTGCTTCTGATATTTCTGAAAAGAGTCATTCGTCAATGGAGAGCGTTGACCCTCCTCTTTCCTTTCCCAAAACACCGCCAGCATTAATGAAGCCAAGGACCGCCTATTTCTCCAAAAGAGAAACAGTGCCGTGGGAAAAATCCTTGGGAAGAATATCAGCGGAAATGATCATACCTTATCCGCCGGGAATACCCGTGCTCTGTCCTGGAGAATCAATAACCACTGATGTGTGGAATTTTTTAGATCACTATAAAAAAGATGGCCGGCATTTGCATGGGCCTATAAACGGAACCCTTGATTTTATAGATGTCGTTGTTTAATTTAATCTTATAATAATGATTTGGAGGTAGAAGAATGGCCCAGTTATATTTCAGATATAGCACCATGAATGCAGGTAAAACCATTGAGCTGATTAAAGTGGCCTATAACTATGAAGAACGCGGCAAGAAGGTTCTGGTTATGACCCCAGCAATCGACGATCGTTATGGAATTGGCAAGATTGCATCCAGAATTGGCGTAACCAGAGATGCCACGCTGATAAAGGACAATACCAATATTTTGGAACTTTTTCTCGACGAAGAAAAAAAGGGCAAAGTCAACTGCGTTCTTATAGATGAGTGCCAATTTCTGAAAAGACACCACATTGAGGAGCTGGCTGAAATTGTCGATAGCTTTGATACTCCGGTATTAGCCTATGGACTGAAAAATGATTTTAAGAACGATCTTTTTGAAGGATCGTATTATATGCTGATTTATGCTGACAAGATTGAAGAAATTAAAACCATCTGTTGGTGCGGAAGAAAAGCGACGATGGTAGCTAGAGTTGTTGACGGGAAATTTGTCAAGACTGGTGAACAGATTCAAATTGGTGGCAATGATATGTACGTTTCTCTGTGTAGAAAACACTACAATGATGGTAGACTGGACGAAAATAGATAAGGGTGCTTCGCTTGAGACTTTATCCCTTGATAGGATTTTCTTCGCTTGAACTCTTTTTGTATGCCATTTAAAATGGCCAGCTTGTTGCTGCTCCAAAGAGGCGCCACAAGAAGCTGCCTTGGGGCATCGCCTGTGAGCCTATGAATGGTGATGTTTTCCGGCATGAATTCAAGAATATCTACGACGAGGCTGATATAGTCATCGAAAGATAAGCCGTAAATAGCAGGCACCGCTTCGTTTTTATGGAAATTATTCAGGTCATCAAAATATAAGGCTTCGAGCCGGGTACCCTTTAATACATGCAGCAACTGGAGCTTTATGCCAAAGATTGGCATCTCTGAGATATAGCGCGCAGAATCTAAAATGTCAAAACACGTTTCTCCCGGAAGTCCTATAATGAGATGAACTACAGTCTTTATGTTCAATTTTGACAAAGCGTCAATTGCCACATCAAATGTGGAGAGTGGATAACAGCGATTGATTAAGTCTGCTGTTTTTTCGTGTATTGTTTGAAGACCGAGTTCCAGCCAAAGAAAGGTAGTCTGATTCAGCTCGTCTAGAAGTGCTAAAACCTCTTTATTCAGACAATCAGGACGGGTTGCAATGGCGAGGCCTACCACATTTGGATAGCTGAGAGCTTCATAGAAAATCCCGCGCATTTTGGCGACATCGCCATAAGTATTGGTAAACTTTTGAAAGTAGGCAATATATTTGCCGGTGGGCCATTTGGTCTCAAGCAGCTTAACCTGAGAAGACAACTGATCATGAATAGAAAAAGATCCATTTCCGGCGAAGTCGCCGGAACCTTTTTCAGAGCAAAAAATACAACCGCCAGTACCAAGGCTGCCATCCCTGTTAGGACAGGTAAAACCGCCATCAAGTGACAACTTGATGATTTTGCAGCCGAATTCACTTTTTAAAAAACTGCCAATTGAATTATAAGGATTCGTTTTAGACATGGATACGTTAAAATCTTTTTTCATTGAATTCCTCATTTGCGAAAATAGAAAAACACTGGCGAAAGCCTTGCAAATAGATATAAAATGGGATGCAAAATCCTCATATAAATGAACGTTAACCTTTGCACTCTGCTAAAACTATGATATAATAACCCATTGCAAATGTACAGTAACAAGCATATTAAACCAATATAATACTCAGCATAATTATAAAAAATAAAGCCGTAAACTTATCAAATAAAACAGTTACAAACTTAAGAACAAGCAAAGAGGATTATAAAGATGGAAACAAAAGACTATAAAGACTATATTAATGCGTTTTTCCAGCGCGCCCAAAAGGCCCAGCAGGAGTTTGAAACATACAACCAAGAACAGGTGGATGCTGTTGTTAAAGCTATTGCAAAGACAGTTTATGATCATGCAGAAGAGCTGGCCAAATTAGCTGTGGACGAAACTCAAATGGGCGTTTATGAGGATAAAGTCATTAAAAACCGGATGAAGGCTAAAATCATATGGAACAGTCTGAAGGGCAAGAAATCCGTAGGCATCATAAACAGAAACGAAGAAACTGGAATTACCGAAATAGCAAAACCAATGGGAATTGTTGCAGCGATAACGCCAATGACTAATCCAATTGTAACGCCGATGTCCAATGCCATGTTTGCTTTAAAGGGAAGAAATGCGATTATTATCACGCCGCATCATCGCTCCGCGGATTCTAGCAAAAGAACAGTAGATCTTATGAGAAAAGCACTAAGTGAACTTGGGGCACCACAGGATTTGATCCAAATCGTTGACCAGCAATCAAGAGAAAATACTAAAAACCTCATAGAAACTGCTGACATTGTTATTGCGACTGGTGGTATGGGCATGGTCAAGGCGGCTTATAGCAGCGGTAAACCGGCTCTTGGCGTTGGCGCAGGCAATGTACAGTGCATCATCGACGAGGACGCTGACTTCGAAACTGTTGTCCCTATGATCATTACGGGGCGCGCTTTTGATAATGGCATACTTTGCTCGGCTGAGCAATCGGTTATTGCGCCTGAATCAAAGAAAGACGCTCTAATGGCTGCTTTCAAGGCAAATAAAGCCTATGTTATTACAGATAGTGGAGAAAGGGAGCAACTCAGAAATACCTTATTTCAGTTTGGCTCAATGAATAAGGACGTCATTGGACAATCCATACAAAGCATTGCACAATTGACAGGGCTTAGTATCGCAGATGATACTAAAATAATCTTGGTGCAGGCCGAAGATGAAAAGGATATTTTGGGTAAGGAAAAAATGTGCCCAGTGTTGACCCTATATTTCTACCAAGACTTTCAAGAAGCGGTCGATATAGCAAGGTCCAATCTTTCCATGGAGGGTAAAGGACACAGCGTTTCTATTCATTCTCACAATATGGCGCATATCGAATATGCAGCAAAGGAATTGTCTGTCAGCAGATTTGTCATAAATCAGTGCAGCGCAACCAGCGCTGGAGGCAGCTTTTATAACGGCTTTGCCCCAACCAATACCTTAGGCTGCGGTTCCTGGGGGGGTAACAGTATCTCGGAAAATCTGGACTATAAACACTTGATTAATGTGTCCAGGATAGGGTACTATATGCCCAATAATCCCGTACCGTCAGAGGAAGAATTATGGAAATAAGACCATCCATTTTACTTCATAGTTGTTGCGGGCCATGCAGTACATCTGTTATAGAAAAGCTGGTTGAAGCATATAAAATTTCAGTATTCTTCTATAATCCCAACATAACAGATCCAGAAGAATATAAAAAAAGAAAAGCAAATCAAAAACTATTTCTTGAAAACTATAGATCTCTCAATGACATTGTCTTTATAGAAGGTGACTATGATCCCAAAACCTTTTTAAATCAAGTTAAAGGTTATGCAGATGAGCCGGAAGGTGGTCTTAGGTGCAGCATATGTTTTAAGCATAGGCTGGAGGCTACTGCGGATTTTGCCAAAAAAAATAACTTCGCATTCTTTGGGACAACGCTCTCGGTTAGCCCCCACAAGGATGCAGACTTAATAAATAGTATAGGTTTGATTCTGTCCGCCAAGTATGATATCCGTTATCTCACCTCTGACTTCAAGAAACAGGATGGCTACCAAAGATCCATTCAAATGGCTAAAGAGTACCATCTTTACAGACAACGATATTGTGGCTGCCAGTTTTCAATTCCAAATAAAGGTATAGGAGGACTAAGACATGACTGACAAATTAACAATTCCAAAGGGCTACAAACCGGTGATCGATTTCATGGAAACAGAAATCGCCATCAAAAAAATCAAAGACTTTTTTCAGGTTGAGCTTGCTAACGCTTTAAATCTAACTCGCGTTTCTGCACCACTTTTTGTTGATCCGGCCAGTGGATTAAATGATAATTTAAATGGAGTTGAAAGAACAGTAGATTTTACGCTCATAGACTTAAATGAGAAAAAAGTTGAAATCGTACAATCCCTAGCCAAATGGAAAAGAATGGCACTTGGTAAATATGGATTTAAATCAGGAAAAGGGCTTTATACAGATATGAATGCTATTAGAAGAGATGAAGAGCTCGACAATCTCCATTCTGTCTATGTTGATCAATGGGACTGGGAAAAATCCATTGATAAGGCTGATAGAAATGAAGAATTCCTAAAGAAAACTGTAATTGAAATCTATGGAGCCATGAAAGCGCTGGGAGATTTTGTCAATCGTGAGTATCCTGGACTTAGAACTGAATTACCTGATGATATTTATTTTATCACTACTCAGGAATTAGAAAATCTTTACCCAGCCATGAACCCAAAACAAAGGGAAAATGCGATCACAAAAGAGAAGAGAGCTGTGTTCATCATGAACATTGGAGGCCTTCTTGAGTCGGGCATAAAGCACGATGGCAGAGCTCCGGACTATGATGACTGGCAGCTCAATGGCGACATCGTCTTTTGGAATGATATCTTGGAAGGTGCTTTTGAGCTTTCATCAATGGGCATTAGAGTTGATGAGCATGTCATGCTTAGTCAGCTGGAAACCGCCAATGCTCTAAACAGAAGAGAACTCCCATTTCACAAAGCGATCCTTGAAAAAAATCTTCCCTATAGCATCGGCGGAGGCATCGGACAGTCAAGGCTTTGCATGTACTTCTTAAGAAAAGCACATATTGGAGAAGTGCAGGTTTCCATTTGGCCAGAAGACATGATTGCTGAGTGTAATAAAAACAATATTTTTCTTCTTTAATTTAGAATTTCACGATGCATAACGAATAGGGTGTATAAATGCAATATGTTAAGGTAGTAATCGACAACAATAGTGATATGACAGATTCTTTATACACTTATATGACACACTTATCCTCGATTCGAGTTGGAGATAAGGTCATAGTTCCTTTTGGCCTTGGCAATAAAAAAAAAGCGGCTTATGTCTTTGAAATATCACAATTTAACGATGAAGGCATTAAAAACCCTAAAGAAATCTTAACTGTCGATGAAGAAATAGGATTAGGCAGTGAAGCGATCTCTATCTGTAGATGGATGAGAGATCGGTATTTCTGCAGATACATAGACGCCATAAATTGTTTTACACCTTCGGGAACATCCTCAAAGAGAGGGAAACTAAGAGATCCCTACAAAGATTCAACGGGTGAAGAACAAAAGATCAATCAGCTCACCAATGAACAGAGCTTAGCGATTGGTAGCATCCTTCCCAGTATCCGGTCTGGTACCAACAAGACGTTTTTGATTCATGGTGTTACCAGCAGCGGGAAAACAGAAATTTACATGAGAACGATTTCTGAAGTGATTAGTCAAGGGAAAACGGCTATAATGCTGGTTCCAGAAATTTCTTTGACTAAACAAACCATTGAGCGATTTATTGGCAGATTCGGACAAGAACAGGTAGCCGTACTTCACAGCCGACTATCTTTGGGGGAGCGTTATGATGAGTGGATGCGCGCAAAGAGAGGCCAGGTTAAAATTGTAATCGGCGCACGTTCAGGAGTGTTTGCGCCGATGGCAAATTTAGGCGCAATCATTATTGATGAAGAACATGAAACCACCTACAAGTCTGATATGACGCCCAGATACGATACCTTAGAGGTGGCCATCGAGAGGGCTAGACTGTCAAATGCCATAGTATTGCTTGGAAGTGCAACGCCGTCCCTCGTTTCAAACTATAAGGCTTCCCTGGGTCTCTACGAAAAAATCTCTCTTACTGAAAGGTTTAATAAAACACCTATGCCTCTTGTTGAAGTTGTAGACATGAGGGATGAGCTTAAAAACGGAAATAAAAGTATTTTCAGCAAATCACTTTTTGCGGCGATTACGGAGTGTCTCAATAATAAAAAGCAAATCATATTATTTTTAAATAGAAGAGGCTATTCAACATTTGTATCCTGCAGAAGCTGCGGCTACGTTATGACTTGCAAGGATTGTGGCGTCGCACTTACTTTCCATAAAGGCCAAAACATGAGCGTATGCCATTACTGCGGTCACAAAGAAAATACCCCCAATATTTGCCCGGTCTGCAAAGGGAAATATATACGGCATTTTGGGACTGGAACGGAAAAGGTTGAAGAAAAAATTATAGAACTTTTCCCGAATGCTTCTATCGGAAGACTGGATCTTGATACGACGAAAGAAAAAGGCAGTGTTGATAAAATCCTTACAGCATTTAAAAAAGGAAAGACAGATATTCTGATCGGAACCCAATTGGTTGCTAAGGGACTTGATTTTGCGAATGTTGGTCTTGTTGGCATTGTTTCTGCGGATATTTCACTCAATATTCCGGATTTCAGATCTGCGGAGAGAACTTTTCAACTGATTACCCAAGCTTCGGGAAGAGCCGGAAGGGGAGATTCGGTGGGCAAAGTCATCATTCAAACTTATACGCCGGAACACTACGCCATAATTGCAGCAGCAGAACACGATTATAAGGGATTTTATGACAATGAACTTTTGGTTAGAAAACAAATGTTTTATCCGCCTTTTAGCCAGTTGATTCAGATTATGATCCTGAGCGAAGATGAAAAATCAGCAGAAGCTATGTCGAAGACGATAGCAGACATGATTAGAGAGCAAATGGGACCCATGGAAGCCCGAAACATACTGGGACCGCAAGTCGCTGCTCTTCAAAAAGTCAGTAATCGCTATAGATATCAGATCTTAATTAAAGTAGGTCCCGATAAAGATGTGGCATATGCTCAGGTAATTAAAGCGATCAAACAGAAGGTGAGTCTAATTAAAGGTAATGACCTATTAATTTCCGTTGACCTTAACCCCTATAGTTTTATATAATTTTATTGACTTAGAAGAGGAGATTGAAGTATGGCAATCAGAAATATTGTGCATGAAGGCGACGACATATTAAGAAAACGGGCAAAAGAAGTCCCGGAAATTAATGCGCGCATAATCATGCTTCTTGAGGATATGGCGGATACGCTAAAAGAGCAGGAGGGCGTTGGCTTGGCTGCAAACCAAGTTGGAGTTTTGAAGAGAATTTTCATTGCTGATGTTGGTGACGGCGTTATAGAACTCATCAACCCTGAAATTATAGAAGTTAGAGGGAAGCAAGAGGAAGAAGAAGGCTGCTTGAGCGTACCAGGAATAATCGGGATGGTAGAAAGACCGGAATATGTTAAAATATCAGCGCTTAATCGCTCTGGGAAAAGTGTGATTTACGAAGGAACGGAGCTTTTGGCCCGCGTTTTTTGCCATGAACATGATCACCTTGAAGGAATGCTTTTCATCGATAAGGCAAAGGATCTTCGCAGTGCTTCAGATGAAGAGGAAGAGGACCTATAGCAAAGTATTTAGGGGGGAGATTGATGAACATTATCTACATGGGAACTCCAGAATTTGCAGTTCCACCACTAGAAAAACTTATCCAAAAGAAACATTGCATACAACTGGTTATAACCCAGCCGGATAAAGCAAAAGATCGCGGAAAGAAAGTCCAATTTTCGCCCGTAAAACAAAAAGCTATTGATCATGGCATTGAAATTATGCAACCTGAGAGAATCAAAGGAAATCTTGAGCTGATTAAAAAAATGGAATCCTTTAAGCCGGATTGTATAGTAGTAGCGGCCTATGGTAAAATCTTGCCTTTAGAACTCCTTGCCATACCGAGATTTGGCTGTATCAACATACATGCCTCGCTTTTGCCTAAATATAGAGGTGCAGCACCAATCCAGTGGAGTATCATAAACGGTGATGAGTTTACAGGAATATGTATTATGAGCATGTCGGAAGGACTTGATACTGGAGATATATTAGCCGTTAGCATGACCACTACAGCTAAGAAAACATCTACTATGCTTCATGAAGAACTGGCGCTTATGGGCGCTGACCTTCTCATCAAGACGCTTGATGAGATTGAATCTGGCCAAATAGTAAGAACAAAGCAAAACAATGATGAGGCCACATACGCGCCTTTGATTTCAAAACAGACTGGTTTTGTGGATTTCCATAAAAGCCCTTCAGAAATTGAAAGACTGATCCGAGGACTCAACCCCTGGCCAAGTGCTTTCACAGAATATCAAGGTGAGACAGTTAAATTATGGGAAGCAGAAGATCTGAATCAATCTAACGAAAAAGTGCCAGGAACAATTCTACGCCTATCAAAAAGCGGAATTGAAGTTTCTGCAGGCGGAGGAACCTTGCTGATTCAGAAAATTCAGTTTCCAGGTAAAAAACCAATGTTAGTTAAAGACTATTTACTAGGTCATACCCTAGAGGTAGGTGCTATATTAGGTCATAAAGATACGTGTCATTAGCAAAGTGAAAGAGGCATGCATCTTATAGAAAAAGAAAGGAAGGATAACGATGGACCCTACATTTTTCATATTGATTCCGGCAATGATCTTTGCATTCTTTGCCCAGGCAAAAGTAAGTTCCGCTTATGCGAAATACTCAGGAGTGGCAAATCGAAAAGGGATCACTGGCGCTTCCGCGGCACAAACAATTTTAAATAGCAACGGACTATCTGATGTGCCAATTGAAATGACACCAGGAAAGATGTCTGACCATTATGACCCCAAAAACAGAATTATGAGATTGTCAAAAGAAGTTTATGAAGGAGACTCAATAGCCTCTGTCAGCATTGCCGCACATGAGGCGGGCCATGCCATTCAGCATGCATTAGGATATAAGCCGATTAAAGTACGAAACGCCATAGCCCCAATAGTCAGCATTGCCTCGAATTTAGCTTGGCCACTGCTCATTGCGGGAATTATACTAGGCTTTACTGGGTTGGTTGATTTGGGCATTATCCTTTTTGCATCAGCGGTATTTTTTCAAGTTGTCACTTTACCCGTGGAATTTAATGCAAGCACCACGGCTATTGCTCAGCTTGAGGGTCTTCAAATCATACTTCCAGAGGAAAGTGGCAGCGCAAAAAAAATGTTGTTTGCAGCAGCCATGACTTATGTCGCAGCACTAGCTATGTCCCTGGCCAATCTGCTTAGGCTTGTATTATTGAGAAATCGAAATTAAGAGCACTGGTATAGAAAGCAGAGTGTGAAAATGGATATTAACAGAAAGACAGCTATGGAAACCTTGACGGAAATTGAAGTGAGTAAGGCGTATTCCAATATTGCTTTAAATGATTATATTTCAAAGAACAGACCAGATGACCAGGCTTTGGTTCGCGAGCTTGTTTACGGTGTTTTAAAGAATAAACTTTTTATAGACCATATTCTTGGACAGTTAATCAGTTCGCCGCTCAATAAATTAAAAGGCAATGCCTTAACGATTCTTCGCATGGGCATATATCAGATGATTTTTATGCATTCCGTTCCAGAATATGCGGCAGTGAATGAAAGCGTTAATTTGGCTAAAAAATTCCTGCATGGGCAGTCCGGCTTTATCAATGGCGTACTGAGGGGATATATTAGGAAAAAATCTGATTTTATCATGCCCGATCGCGCAGAGAATCTTGCGGGTTATTTATCTGTTAAGTACTCTTATTCCGAGTGGATTGTAAAATTATGGCTATCCATCTATGATGCGGGCTTCGTTGAAGAGCTTTTAAGTTCAGGCAATGAAACACCTAGACTTTCAGTAAGAGTTAATAGGCTTAAAGAAAATCCGGATGCATTGTTAAAAAAAATAAAAGATGCAGGGTTTGAAGCAGAAAGCAGTCGGATTGTCCAGGGGGCAATTTATGTAAAAGGCAGTAACCTTTTAAATAGCACGATTTTTCTAAATGGGGGTTTTTCGGTGCAGGATGAAAGCTCGATGCTTGCCATTGATTTGCTCGATCCTAGGCCAGGAGAATTGGTCATTGATGTGTGCTCTGCCCCCGGCGGAAAGGCTTTATATAGTGCGGAAAAAATGAAGAATCAAGGCCGTGTGGTTGCTTGGGATCTCTATGCGCACAAACTGGAATTGCTTAAAAAAGCCGCCTTAAGAACTGGTGCAACGATTATTGAAACAGAGGATAAAGATAGCTCGATTATTGACTCACATTATATCAACTTGGCAGATAGAGTCCTCGTGGACGCGCCGTGCTCAGGTCTGGGCGTAATACGCAGAAAGCCAGAAATAAAATACTCAGAAGATCAAGGCCAGATTAAAGCGTTATCTCATTTACAGCTAGAGCTGCTTCAAGCATCTTCATCCTATGTCAAGCCAGGAGGTATCCTTGTCTACAGTACTTGTACCATATCACCAACAGAAAATGAACAAGTCATTGACAAGTTTTTATCAACTAATTCTTTGTTTGACTTAACATTTCAAAAGCAGCTGTTTCCAAATGTAGATGGTACAGATGGTTTTTATATGGCAAAGCTTATAAAAAAGAAATGACAAGGACTGCAACAATTCTGTATAATAGATACTAAGATTAGTTCAAAGGAATTACTTATGGTTCAGATTGGCTTCAAAACAGATCCGGGTAAAACCAGAAGCATCAATGAGGATGCTCTGTTTGTCATGCCAAAACAGAATGTTTATATCGTCGCCGACGGTGTAGGTGGCCACAACGCAGGCGAATTAGCCAGTAGAACGGCAGTAATGGAGATGGCGGACTTTATTGAGCATAATGCAATAGATGAAGTGGATGATGTCGATCGCAT
>JANYJS010000100.1 GCA_025361765.1 Bacillota bacterium | reverse complement strand
CTTCTTGGTTGGCGAGAGCTGTTTCGAGCAGTTCTTCCCGCATAATCTTGACATCAAGCGGGGCATCGATTCCGATGGCTACTTTGTCCCCACCGAGTGATACGACGGTGATCTTGATGTCGCAGGCGACAATGATGGACTCTCCGATCTTCCGGCTTATGACTAACATGATGCACCATCCTCGCCTGAAGCGGAGAAGGGGTGGTAGCGAACCTGGTAGTCTGTATTTTGAAGGATGATCTGCATACCTATCTGGGACTTGGGATTGAGCACAATAGGGCTTTTGATATTTAGCGACATCTCTCTTACCGAAGCAGGTATGGTCGCAACAGATAGGAAGATCAAATCTTCAGCGGTTGACACGGCCATATCCGACAAATCTTCTTTAGTGAGCGCTGGTTCAAAATCCGGGAAAAAGTCAAGGGGCTCAAAAACGAAGAAGCATAAATTGGGGTCTTGGGTTGATTGAAGATAGAGCAAGTCAATGTCGTCTACAGACTGGACAAATAGTGCGAATTCTGTAGAAGAATCAAAACCATACAGGCCATGCGGAAACTGATAAATGGCTTCAGGATGAAGCTCAAGGACGCCAAAGTCACGGGATTCGATAATGCTCATTTATAGGGCCTCCTTATACACTGGCTTCATAGTTTGGGTCGGCGCTTTTGGGAACATAAATGGGTCCTCCTACATACTTGATAATGACCCTTGGAAATTCTTTGACTTTCATTTCAATGCTGGCGGGGACAAACCTGACGTTCGGCCTTGGAAAGATGCCCCAATCTGCCGGTAGACCAATTGATTCAAAATCGATTTGCATATCCTGAACCGGGCCTGAGCCGTCCGCACTTGGCAGCTGATGAACCATATTTGCCATACTGCGCTGCTGCCTTTGAAATGCCAAATCATCGATGGGCTCGCCGCTAAACTGAATATCAAGCTGAACAGATCCGTCTTCTACGTACCGAGCGGTGGCACTATATGATAGATTGACTGGCCCCTCAAACTGATCCATTCTAATCTGAACAGGATTGCTTTTAACAGCGTATTTGCCGCTCTTTGATGATAAACTCAAGGTCGCTGTTTGCTCAGAAGGAACAGAAGTGGCCTTATTAACCTTGTATTCAACTGAAATTGGAACTGTTTCGATGGATAATAGCTGTTGCATGCCAATCCCTCCTTTCTATACGGATTAAGGACATATACTTAAAATGATAATACTTTATAGAGAAAAACCTGATCATAAACCATAAAATATTATCTCATAAAGTCAAATATAGATGGCTGGATGAGCTTGGCACCCATCTGGAGCGCTGCATTGTAGGCCATCTCCTGAGACTTGAAATCTATGATGGTTTTGGCTGGGTCCGCGTATTCGACTTCAGTCTGTCTCTTCAGCATATTGGCTGACTCGCTATCAAGCCTGTTGCTCATGAAATCAAGGTAGGAACTTCTAGAGCCAATTTCAGATACTGTCATCATCACATCCTGGCTTCTGTTTTGAAAGTGTCCGTACAGGGCATCCACATTGTCGTGGGAATATCCGGCTGATTCAAACTCGGTTGCGAGAGCGCCGATTAAGCTATAGAGGTTATTTGGCGCTTCTGAGGCCCTTGTGTAACCAGCTAAAGCTGTAGTGCCACTGCCGGTGAAGTTGATTCCAGGAATAGCCATATTGAAAGCCGTGCTGCTGTCCAGGGTGTTTGATGCAGCTGGATCGAATTTAAGATTCAGACCGATATCGATAAATAAGGAATCTTTTTTAAGCTTATTTTCGATGTCCGCATTGCCGGGGAGTAGAGCTTCTGCAGCAATATTATCAAGGTTAATGCCTTTATAAAGAAGGCTTCCAGCCGCATCAAGCGAAAAAGGCTTGGTTTCAGTTTCTGTGCCGCCAAAGACATAGTTGCCGGCGCTGGTATCGTTAAGACTTTGGAAAAGCTGGCTCTGAATGGCTCTTAAATCCCGAGCAACAATAGCCTTATCTGCATTATCGAGGGTTCCATTCATACCTTGAAGGATTCGATCTCCTGCGCTTTGTATCAATTCATTGATATTCATCAATGAGGACTCGGCATTGATCAGTGTATCTTGGGCGAAAGAGATATTTTTCTGGTAACCCTCTGCCTTGCTC